>CAZQPP010000015.1:0-7895 GCA_964594295.1 uncultured Myxococcales bacterium
GTCCGGCGGACTGCTGTCCTCCCGACGACGAGGAGTGCGCCAAGGCGAGCGGTCACTGCGCGACACCCGGTGACTGTGACTGCGACGGGCTCGCCAACGACTACGAGCCCGTCTTGGGCCTCGACCCCCACAACCCGGACAGCGACGGCGACGGGCACCTCGACGGCGTGGACAACTGCGCCCTTGTCGGCAACGCGGACCAGGCGGACTCCGACTCCGACGGGCTCGGCGACTCCTGCGACGGCGGCTGCGTGCCTTCCTGCGGCGGGCGGGCGTGTGCAGCCGACGGCTGCGGCGGGAGCTGTGGCAGCTGCCCCGGTGGCACCATCTGCCGGTCGGGGCTGTGCGTGGAGGAAGGCTGCGTGCCCGACTGCAGCGGCAGGGAGTGCGGCCCGGACGGCTGCGACGGAAGCTGTGGAATGTGCCCCGACGGCGCGGCCTGCGAGGAGAGCCTCTGCCGCTCCTGCACGCCTGACTGCGAGGGCAGGGAGTGCGGCCCGGACGGCTGCGGGAGCGTGTGCGGTGTGTGCCAGGGCTGCTGGGGCCCGTCGCCGGGGCTCTGCGACCCGGCGGGCTTCTGCTACCAGGTCTGCTGCCCGGACTGCAGCGGCCGCGAGTGCGGCCCGGACGGCTGCGGCGGGATCTGCGGCATGTGCGACGACGCCAACCCGTGCACGACCGACACCTGCGCGGCGAGTGGGCAGTGCGAGCACGACGGGGGGGCGCACGAGGACCAGCCCTGCGACGCCGGCGGAGGCGAGGGCAGCGGAGTGTGCAAGGCGGGAGACTGCGGCTCCACCGACTACGCCTACGTCCCGCCCGGAGATCTCATGATGGGCTCGCCCGAGGGCGAGACCTTTCGCCTGGAGGACGAGATCCCGCAACACAAGGTGCAGATCACTCGGGGCTTCTGGATGAAGGTCAACGAGGTGACCCAGGTCGAGTGGACGGCGCTCATGGGTACGGCCCCGTCCTACTTCCCGGATTGTGGGGACGACTGCCCGGTCGACCGGGTGAGCTGGTGGGACGCCGTCGCCTACTGCAACGAGCTCTCGAGGAAGGAGGGGCTCGAGGAGTGCTACGAGCTGAGCGGCTGCACCGGCGAGGCTGGCGGCGGCTGCGAGGACCCCGTGCCCACGTGCATCGGCGACTACTCCTGCGCGACGGTGGTATTCGCCGGCCCTGCCTGCTCCGGCTACCGCCTGCCGACCGAGGCGGAGTGGGAGCACGCATACCGCGCCGGGACGACCACGCCTTTCTACAACGGGCAGATCAGCACCGCGTCATGCGCGGACGAGGGCCTCGATCTCATCGCCTGGTTCTGCGGGAGCGAGGGCAACGGCACGCACCCCGTGCGAAGGAAGGAGCCCAACGCCTGGGGCCTCTACGACATGTCCGGCAATGTCTCCGAGTGGGTCTGGGATTGGTACGACGCGGGCTTCTATGCCGGGCGCCCCGACCCCGACGCCGATCCCCTCGGGCCGGCGCTGGCCGCCGACCTCGAGGTCCGAGTCCACCGCGGCGGCTCCCACGGCGACACCGCGCCCTCCTGCCGCGCCGCCGACCGCGGCTCGGAGCCCCCCGACAGCCGTGCGCTCTTCCTGGGCCTCCGGCCGGTGAGGACGGTGCTCGAGTAGGGGACGCTCCAAGGAGGCGTGATCCGGGGCCGCTCGAGCCTCCTGCTTGGCAAGGGCCCCGCGGGGTGCTTCCATCCGGACCCATGGCGCTCTCCCGCACCGCCTTCTCGAAGCTGCTCGGCGAACGCGAGCCGACCGTGCAGTGTGAGATCTGCCCCAAGGCCTGCGTCATCCCGCCCGGCCACCGCGGGGACTGCCGCATCCGGGTGAACATCGACGGGCGCCTCCGGGCGGTCACCTACGGGCTGCCGAGCGCGGTCCACATCGACCCCATCGAGAAGAAGCCCCTCCACCACTTCCGGCCGGGCAAGACCATCCTCTCGCTGGCCACGGTGGGCTGCAACCTGCACTGCCGCAACTGCCAGAACTGGAGCCTCTCCCAGACGGACCCGGAGGAGTCGGAGAACATGTCCCTGCCGCCCGAGGAGGTCGTGGCGCTCTCCAAGCGCCGCAACGTACCCATGGTGGCCCTCACCTACTCGGAGCCCATCGTCTTCTACGAGTACACGCTGCGTAGCTGCGAGCTCTGCAAGGAGGCGGGTCTCGACACGGTGCTGGTGACCGCCGGCTACGGCAACCCGGGACCGCTGAGGCGCCTCTACTCGGTGACGTCGGCGGCGAACATCGACCTGAAGTCCATGTCGGACGCCTTCTACCGCGACGTCTGCGGGGGCACCCTGAAGCCGGTGCTCGACGCTCTCGTGCTCGCGAAGGAGTGTGGGGTGTGGGTGGAGGTCACCAACCTCGTCATCCCGACCCTCAACGACGACCCGCGCATGGTCTCGGCGATGGCGCGCTGGATGGTGGACAACCTGGGCGCCCAGACCCCTCTCCACCTGTCCCGGTTCTCACCTCGGTACCGGCTCAAGAACCTCCCGCCGACCCCGGAGCAGACCCTGACCGACCTGGCGAAGGTGGCCTTCGAGCAGGGCCTGCACCACGTCTACGTCGGCAACGTCTTCGGCTCGGACCGCCAGGCCACGCGCTGCCCCGGCTGCGGCCGCGAGGTGGTGCGCCGGCGGGGATACCGGATACTTGCCCAGGAGCTCGAGAAGACCGAAGGGCGCTGCCCCGTGTGCAGCTCCGAGGTCGAAGGAGTGTGGCGATGACCAGACGGAACCTGCTCACCCTCGCCGCGAGCGCGAGCCTGCTCGCGGCCGGCGCGCTGGCCGGGGCCTTTCCCGCGGTGCGCGCGTTCGGTCGTGCGGCGGGTCGCAGCCTCCGGGCGCCTTCGGATCTGCTGGCACGTGTCCGGCGCCGCACGCGTCCTCTGCGCGAGGAGGATCTCCACAACCCTCACGAGCTGGCCGGATGATGCGAAGCCTCTGCACGATAGCCACCGCCGCCCTGCTCATCTGCGCCTGCGTCAAGCAGCAGCCCGCCGAGAAGCCCCCGCCATCCAAGGCCGCCGTGCCGGGAAAAGCCGCCGAGGAGCAAAAGGCCTGCGCGCCTGCCGCCCCCGCGCCGGAGGTGAAGCCCCCGACGCCCACACCCGCGCCGCCCGAGCCCGGCCGCGTGCGCGCCGCCAGGTTCGCGGGCTCGTGGTACCCGGGAGGCGCCGCAGAGCTGCGCGCCGCCCTCGACGGCCTGCTCTCCGCGGCGCCGGCAGCGCCCGCCGACCCGGAGAAGCCCGTGATCGCCGTCGTCGCTCCGCACGCCGGCATACGCTACAGCGGCGCCACCGCCGCGCGGGTCTTCAGCCCGCTGAAGGGCAGGGAGGTGAGGCGCTTCTTCCTCCTCGGTCCGTCGCACAGGGTGCCCTTCGAAGGCGTGGCCCTTCCGGCGCCGGACCTGAAGGCCTACGGCACTCCGCTCGGCGACCTGCTCATCGACCGGAAGGCCGTGGACGCGCTGCGGGGCAAGCCCGGCTTCGGCGGGCCGGCCCAGGCCCACGATCCCGAGCACAGCCTCGAGATGGAGGCGATCTTCCTGGCCGCGCTCCACCCCGAGGCGCGGCTGGTGCCGCTGGTCGTGGGCGGCGTTGCCTCGGCCGCTCGCGCTCGCGAGGTAGCCGTCTCTCTGCGGCCCCTGCTCGGGGAGGGAGACGTGGTCGTGGTGAGCAGCGACTTCACGCACTACGGGCCGCGATACGGCTACGTGCCCTTCACCGAGGACGTGCCCGCCGGTATCGAGTCCCTGCTCGACAAGGCGGCCGCACCCCTCGTCGAGGTCGACGCCGCCGGCTTCGACGCCCACCTCGACGCCACGAAGGACACGATCTGCGGCCGCGAGCCTCTGCGCCTGCTGCTCGCGTTGCTGCCGGAGGGCGTCAAAGGCGAGCGCGTCGCCTCCGACACGAGCGGCCGCATGACCGGGGACTTCAGCAACTCGGTGAGCTACCTGAGCGTGCTCTACCGCCACGCCGGCGGGTGGGGGAAGGAGCCGGCGGGGCAGGGCGCCCATGGCGGATCTGAAGGCCCGACGGTCCTCGGCGCTCCCGACCAGCAGATAGCGCTCCGAGCCGTGCGCAAGACCCTCGAGGTCTACCTGAGCTCAGGAAAGGTGTTGGAGGCCGCTGACCTCGGCATCCCGGACGGAGGCAGGTGGAAGGAGGACTACGGCACCTTCGTGACCTTGAAGAAGGACGGCCACCTGCGCGGCTGCATCGGCCACACCCTCCCGGTGCAGGCCCTCTGGAAGGACATCCGCGACAACGCCATCAGCGCCGCGGTCAAGGACCGCCGCTTCCGCCCGGTGCAGGAAGGGGAGCTCGAGGACCTGCACATCGAGGTCAGCATCCTCACCCGCCCCGAGCCCGCCCCCGGCCCGCAGGCCTTCGTGGTGGGCCGCCACGGAGTCATCTTGAACGCCTTCGGGCGCGGCGCCGTCTACCTGCCCCAGGTCGCCCCCGAGCAGGGCTGGGACCGTGACACGACCCTCACGCACCTCGCGCGAAAGGCCGGCCTCCCTCTAGACGCCTGGAGGAAGCCCTCGGCTACACTCAGCCTCTTCGAGGCCCAGGTCTTCGGAGAGCACCGATAGCCACTGACGAGGGCGCCTCCCCGGGTCTCCGCCGCGTCTGGCTCGCCGCGTTGGTCGCGGGGGTGCAGGCGCTGGTCGCGCAGGGGCTGCTGGTCCGGGAGGACCTCCTCCTCTACGGCGGCAACGAGGTCGCCCTCGGGGTCTTCCTCTCGCTCTGGCTGCTCGGGATAGTCGCCGGTGCCCTGCTCGTGCGCCGCTTCGAGGAGCGCGCCGGCTCCTTCGCGGCCCCGCTCCTCGTGCTGCAGGGCCAGCTCCCGCTCCTCGCCCTGCTGCTCGCCCGGACGGCGAGGGGCCTGTCGGGCATACCGGCATACGAGCCCTTCCCGCTGCTCTCGCTCCTCGCCTGGACGATTCCGATCGCGCTCCCGGTGGGGCTCTCCACCGGAGCGCTGGTGCCGGCCCTGGCAGCGCTGGCCCGCCGATCCCGCGGGAGCGTGACAGGGGTCTACGTCGCCGAGGCGGCCGGCTCCCTGGCGGGCGGCCTCGGGACCACCTTGCTCCTCGCCGCCGGCTTCGAGCCCGCCGTGCTCCTGCTCGGCTGCGCTGCTCTCGGAGCCGCCGGGGCAGCTGCGCTCTTGCGCCGCCGCGGAGCCCTCGCCTTCGCCGCCCTGGGCCTGGTCTTCGCAGCCGCGTCCTGGCAGGCCGGCCCGCCCTTGGGACAGCGCCTGCGAGAGGCCTACCTCGGGGCCGTGTTGCCCGGCGCCGTGCTCACCGACCATGCCGAGACGGCGTCGAGCTCGCTGATGCTCGCCGATCTGGAGGGCCAGCAGATACTGCTCGCGGACGGCCGTATCCTCGCCGCCTTCCCGGACCCGGCGCGGGTCGAGCGCGCGGCCGGGGCACTCGCCGCGCTCACGGGGGGCCCACGGCGATTGCTCGTCGTCGGCGCGGGGGCCGCAGATCTCATGCCCGGCGCGCTGGCACACAAGGCCTTGGAGGGCGTCACCTGGCTGCTCCCCGACCCCGGCCTCGAGCGTTTCCTGCTTCGCCACCTCCCGGGACTCTCGGCCGACCCCCGCCTCGAGGTGCTCACCGGCGACCCCGCGGCGCTGGGGGCCGACCTCTCGTCGCGCGGGCCCTTCGACTCGGTCTGGCTGATGGTCGACACGCCCACGAGCCGCGCCGACGACCGCTTCATCTCCGCGGAGACCGTCTCTGCCCTGGCCGGCTTTCTTGCGCCCGGCGGCGTGCTCGCCGTGCCGGCGCTCGGCCCCGAGAACTACGCCGGCCCGCGCCTGAGGCTCGCCCTCGGCTCGGTCGTCGCCGCGGTGGGGGGGAGCCTGCCGGCGGTGCGTGTCGTCCCGGGAGAAGAGGCCGTCGTGCTCGGCGCGGCCCGTCCCGATCACCTCTCCTTCGAGCCCGAGCGCCTCGAGGCCCTCTACCGCGGCATGAGCCCGGAGACGCCGAGGCTCGACCGCGCGGGCTTCGCGAGCTTCCTCGACGCGGAGCGCGTGAAGCGGGCCGACGCGCTGGTGGCCGAGCTCCAGCGAGACCCCGCCGTCGCTCCTTCGAGCCTCGACCGCCCGGTGGCCCTCTTCTTCAACCTCCTCGTCCGGGCCGAGCAGGAGAGCGACGAGCTCGCCGAGCTGCTCGAGGCGCTGCGCCGGAACGCCGGTGTGCTGTGGGTGCCCCTGCTCGTGCTCGCGCTCTTCATCCTCGGGGGAGTCGCCCTCGCTCCCACACCGGCGGAGGCGCAGCGCTCCTCGGCCCTGTGCCTGCTCGCGGCCGGAGGCGCAGTCGGGATGGGCCTCGACCTGCTCTTGCTGCACGTCTACCAGGGGCGCTTCGGCACCCTGTACCTGGAGGTCGGCTGGCTCTTCGGCCTGTGGATGGGGGGGCTCGCCGCGGGCGGGATCATCGGCCGCAGGCTCTGCGCGGCGCTCGGCCCATACCTCCTCGGCCTCGCCGCCCTGGCCGGGCTGGCTGCTCTCGCCGCGGGCGCCGGCTGGCTGCACACCGCCGTCATCCCGGGGAGGGCGGCCGGCGCGGCGGCCTTCCTGCTCGGCGGCGTGCTCGGCGGCGCGCTCGTCCCCGCAGCGGAGGCCCTGCTCGCCCGCGCCGGGATAGCCGGCGCCCGCGCCGGCGTCGGCATCGAGGCCGGAGACCACCTCGGCGGCGCCCTGGCCGCCGCGGCCCTCGGCGTCCTCGGCATACCTCTGCTCGGCCTCGGCGGCGCCGCCTGGCTCGTCGTCGGCCTGTGCGCCCTCGGCGCGGCGGCCCTCATCCTGGGCCTCGCCCGCGAGCGGGAGCTGCTCCCAGGCGCTGCGGCCAGCTGGCTACGCCGGAGGGGTGCCTACCAGAGCTTCCCCTACCGCCGCACCACCGCCCTCCTCCTCGCCCTCGCCGTCGCCGCCGTCGCGGGCCACGCCACGGTGCACAAGATTCTGCTGAGCCCACGCGTGCACCTCGACGCCGCGGACCTTGACGCCGCAGGCCTCCCGCCTCCCTGGCGCGAGGCGGACGATCCGGTCCGGCACTATCGCTCCGGCTCTCCCTCGAGCCGCGGCCTGGCCCTCGCGACCCGCGCCGCCGCCCCCGACGTCACGGGCTACGGCGGCCCCTTGAGCCTCCGCCTCGCGACCGACGCCGAAGGTAGGGTCACCTACGTCTCCTTCCTCGTGCACAAGGAGACGCCGACCTACATCGAGGGCTCCGGCGCCCTGTTCGAGTCCCTGAAGGGCCTGAGCATCCTCCGCCCCCTGGATCTCGGCGGCCTCGGCACGGGAGCTCCTCCCGCCCGGCCCGGCGCCCAGGAGGTCGACGTCATCACCGGCGCCACCGTCACCTCCCGCGCCGTCCTCGACGCCATCGAGACCAGCGGCCGCGTGCTCGCGCAGCCCGTCTTCGGCCGCCCCCACGAAGCCGCCCCGCCCACCCGCGCGCCCTGGTCCGACCCCCGCGTCCTCTACCTCCTCGCCTCCATCCTCCTCACGGCCCCAATCTTCCTCCGCGGCGGCCGCCTCCTCCGCCGCCTCTGGCTCTTCGCCCACCTCTTCGCCGGCGGCCTCTGGCTGGGAGTCCAGCTCTCCACCGTCCAGATCCTGGCATTCCTGCGCCTCGAGCCCGCCCTCTCCCTGCTCACCTGGACGGGCATCCTCGGCGCCCTCGTTCTCCTGTCCGCACTCCTCGGCCCGATCTACTGCGGCTACCTCTGCCCCGCAGGCGCCGCCCAGGAGCTCCTCTCCAAGCTCGGCCCCCACCCCCGCCACCACCCCCCCAACGCCAACCCCGCCAGCGAACACGACGTCAGAACCCAAGAGCGACGAGGACGGAAAC
>CAZQPP010000015.1:7905-33616 GCA_964594295.1 uncultured Myxococcales bacterium
GCCCCGCAGGCGCCGCCCAGGAGCTCCTCGCCTGGCTCGGCCGCGCCACCCGCCTCCCCCCTTCCCTCGACCGGCCGGCCCGCTTCACCAAGTACGTCCTCCTCGCCCTCCTCGCCGTCGCCGTCCTCGGCCTCGGCGCCACCTCCTTCGAGCAGCTCGACCCCCTCCGCGAGGTCTGGGCCGAGCGCCGCACCGCCGCCGGCCTCGTCTTCATCGCCCTGACGGCCTGCGGGAGCCTCCTCGTCGTGCGCTTCGGCTGCCGCTACCTCTGCCCCACCGGCGCCGCCCTCAACCTCCTCTCGAAGCTCGCCCCCCTCCGCCGCCTCCTCCCCGCCAAGGCCTACCCCGCCTGCGACCTCGGCGTCCGCGCCCCCACCGACGTCGACTGCATGCAGTGCAACCGCTGCCTCGTCGCCGAGCACGCCCCTGAGGCGGAGCCCTGGCGCCGCCACCTCTTCCGCTTGTTCTTCGTCGCCGCCCTCATCACCCTCCTCGTCGGCGCCTGGCCGGCGGCCGACACGCAGCCTGCCACCCCGACCGTCGCCCCCAACATCCGCCCCGTGGACCGTGCCCTCATCGAGAGCCGCACCCGCGACGGCCGCCTGAGCGAGCACCCGGCGATGTACTGGCACGAGGTGCGGGAGAGGTAGTCGCCGCCCCGGCCTACAGCTCGGCCCAGGCTCGTGCCTCGAGGCGGAGGGCCTCCTCTGGATCTCCCTCGGCCTTGTCGAGGAGGAAGTCGCGGACCAGGGGAACCGGCCAGGCGTAACGACCGGCCGTGCGGAGGACGGCGTAGGCGAGGCTCAGGCGGTCCAGGCTCAAGCGCAGCTCGTGGACCGGGACATCCGCTCCGGCGGCCGCGAGGCGGGCGCGGAGCTCCTCGCTCGAGAAGCTCGGGAGGTCTACGGCGGCGAAGAGGAGCATGCGATCGAGGGCGTTGGCGCGGTGCTCCTTCCCGCTCAGGGCGAAGAGCGAGGCGAAAGAAGAGGCCACGTCGCGGCCGCTGTCGTCTGTGAGGTCCAAGACGGCGCGGAGCATCTCGGCCGTGATCTCGCGGCCGCCGAGCGGATCGAGCGCGCGGATGCAGGCGTCGCACGCCAGGGAGACGAGGTTCGGGCGCCGGCCGGTTCGCTCGAGGAGCTCGGCGAGCACCTCCTCGGAGGCCCAGCGGATTCCCAGGGGCTCCATGGGGACCGTCGCCAGCTCCCGGGCCGCCTTCTCGTCGAGGGGACCGAGAGGGATGGGCTCGGCGAAGTTCCGGATCGGCGAGTGGTGCTCGAGATACGCCGCATGGTGCAGCTCCCAGAAGCCCGCGAGCACGAAGCGCACCGGGTGCTCGTCGGCGAGGGCGCGGAGCTCCCGGAGCAAGGGGTAGCCGCGCTCCCTGTCGGCGGCGACGAGGTCGTCCGCCTCGTCGAGGAGCAGGACGGTCACGCGATCCGGCGGGAGCGCATCCACCAGCTCGTCGAGGGGGGGGAGCTTCGCCTTGGCGAGCGCGCCGTCGAGGTCCGCCCCGACAAGGCCGATGAGGTGGACCCGCTCGGGGTCACGCCTCTGGAAGTCTTTCAGGACGCTGGTCTTGCCCATCTGCCTCGGGCCGATGAGGAGGTGGTTTCGGGCGTCTCGTCCGGCGAGCAGGGCCTGCTCCTGCTGGCGGCCGAAGAAGAACGAGGGGTTCTCCACTCCGCCGCCGGTCTGGTAGGGCGAGATGTCCCCGAGGTCGGCGTTCTCGGAGATGCAGGCGGCGAGCGCCTCTCGCGGTCTGTCGTCGAGCAGGACGGAGGTGAGCCTCCGCTCGGAGATGACCGTGTGCTTGAAGAGGGCACCCGACAGGCGCTCGGCGGCGTCCTGCTTGGGGCTGAGGTCCAGGACCAGGAGGTAGGCGCCCGAGAGCTTCCGGTCGTGCACGAGGTCGCCGAGGACGGCGCGCAGGTTCCGCGCGAGGCCGCCGCGGTAGAGCACGAGCGCGGTGGCGGGCTCGACGCGCAGGGGGAAGGCCTCGGGCAGGACCAGGCCGTGGGCTACGAGGCGGGGTGCGCGACCGGGCTCGGGCTTGGCGAGATCCTCTCCCTCGCCGAGGCTGGCGCCGATGGCCGTGCTCAGCGCCTCAGCCGGGTGCCGGGCGCCGTCGAGGGCGGCGCTCCAGTGCGCGGCCGTCACGCTCGAGCCCTGGAGCACGCCTTCGAGCCGGCGCGCCCTCCGGAGCCTCTTGTCCGCCTGGGGGGTCTGGAGCAGGGGGATCCGGAGCAGGCCCTTGGGCTCGGCGGCCAGCTCCAGCACGAGGGGGTGCCGGAAGACGAGCTGGTAGCCTACTGCGAGGAGCGCCAGGATCACGGCGAGGGCCAGGGCGGCGGGGAGCGCCCAGGCGACGCCGGTCTCGAGATCGTGCTCGCTCCTCCAGCGGTGGGTGGGCCAGATCCCGCCCACCATGGTGACCCGGGCGCGGAGCCGGGGGAGCTCGCCGCGGAGCTCGTCGGGGATCGCGAAGGTCAATGGCCCCGACACGACGCCCGGCGGAAGGCCTGGCACCCTCTGGTCCTCCGCTGCCTTTGCCGGCACTCGCGCGCGGAGAGCGCCGGTTGCGTCGTCGACGAGCTCGAGGGCGACGCGGAGGCCCGCGGAGTCATTCAGCGTGCCCGCGTTGGAGATCCGGAGCTCGACGGCCGAGGGCTCGCCCGTGTCGGGGTCGGGCAGGACGCGGAGGCCTTCGACCCTGGGGCTGGGCGTGTCGACCCGGACCGGGATCTCGACGGTCCGTGGATCGGTGAAGGCCGACGTGAGGGTCAGCCGGACCTTCCCCTCCAGGGGCCGCGGTGAGAGCTTCGGGTCCTCCTTGGGCGGCACGTGGAGGTAGGTGATCTCCACCGGGATCTCCGCGACCTCGCCCGGGTCCAGCCTCGAGCGGAAGGCCGGCGCCGCGGCCACGAAGCCGTCCTGAGAGGGCAGCTCGGGGTCCAGGCGCACCCAGAACGCGGGCGCGTCGCCCTCGTTCCTGATGCGAAGGACCACGGGCTCCTCCGCCGCGAGGCCGTCGGCGAGGTCGACGCGGGCGGGAGGCTCCCACGCCAGATCGGCGGTGCCCGCCTCGGGCCTTGGCGGCAGCAGGGTCTCGAAAGGCTCGCCCCACCCGCGGCGCACGGCGAGGTGCCGCCCCCCGTCCCCGCGCAGGAGGTGCCCGTCGGCATGCCAGGCCGCCCAGCCGCCGCCGGGGTAGCCTAGGAGCACCACGCGGCAGGCGCCGCTGGCGGTGTCCCAGAGGCGGATCGTGCCGTCCCTCGAGCCGGAGGCCAGGGTCTCCCCGTTGGCGCTGAAGCTCAGCGAGAGGACCGCGCCGGAGTGCCCCGAGAGGGTGCCCAATGCCGCTTGAGCGGGTACGTCCCAGAGGCGCACCGTCCCGTCCTCGGCTCCCGAGGCCAGCACCTCGCCGCCCGGGCTGAAGCGCAGGGCGTTCACATCGTCCGAGTGCCCGGAGAGGGTGGCGAGCAGCCGGCTCGAGGCAACGTCCGAGAGCCGCACGGCGCCGTCATCGAAACCTGCCGCCAGGGTGTTTCCGTCGGCGCCGAAAGCCGCCGCGGTCACAGCCTTCGAGAGCTTCTCGTGGACTTGGATCTCACGTCCCGAGGCGATGTCCCAGAGCTGGATGCCCTTTCCGGATCTCCATGCAGCCAAGGTCTTGCCGGTTTGGTCGAGGCGTAACCGAAGAGAGACAAGCCATGGGTAGTTCCGGGCAGTCCTCGCTGTGACGGACAGGAGCTGGTCGCCTGTTGTCACATCCCACACCTGCGCGTGACTGCCTAGATCGCCAAACGCCACGGTCTTACCGTCCCGGCTGAGGGTCATGTCTCGAATCACATCAGGGAGCTTCACACCGGTGGCAAGCTCGTCGCCCGTCGCCGCGTCCCAGAGCCGCAGGTGCTCGTCGCGACGGCTGGTTGCCAGGATTCCCGCGTCCGGGCTCAGGTACGACCGTGTCCTCAGATCCGGGTCGCCGGGCAAGAAGCGGAGCAGGCGGCCCGTCGGGATCTCCCAGAGCCGGACGGCGCCGCCCTCGGATCTCGACGCCAGCGCTCCTCCCTCCGCGCAGAAGCCTACAGAAGCGACCGCTCGCCAAGGCCGCCCGACGGTGCGGAGCTCCCGGCCCGAAGGCACGCTCGACATGCGAAACGCCAAACCGAGTGCCACCGTCGCCGCCATCCTGCCGTCCGGGCTGAGGAACCCTATTCCGCGCCGATGCAGCAGCCTGCTGCCGGCGAGCTCCTCACCGGTCGCCACGTCCCAGCTTTTGCCGAAGCCCAAACGGGAGAAGACCAGCGATAGGATCCCTCCGTCCGGGCTGAAGCCGAGCATCGCGGACACGGAGATGGCCATGGCGGGCTCCAAGGCAGCCAGCTTCTCGCCGGTCGCCGGATCCCAGAGCACCACGTCGTCTTCCCTCGAGTACGTGGCCAGCCTCTCCCCGTCCGGGCTGAAAGCGACGGCACCCACGTGGCTGCCGGCCTCTCCGAGGGAGCGAAGCTCCTCGCTCGTCGCGACCTCCCAAAGCCGCGTTCCATCCTCGGCCCCCGATGCCAGGGTCCTGCCCTCGGGGTCGAATGCCACCGAGCTCACCGCCCCGGAGTGCCCGGACAGGGTGGAGGTGCTCCTCCCCGCCGCCGGGTTCCAGAGTCGAATCGTCCGGTCCGCGGAGCCCGACGCCAGGATCTTCCCGTCCGGGGCGAAGGCCACCGGCCCAACCGCCCCGGAGTGCTCGGCCAGTGTGGACGTGCTCCTCCCGGTCGCCGGGTTCCAGAGCCGGATCGTCTTGTCGTCGGAGCCCGACGCCAGGGTCCTCCCGTCGGGGCTGAAGGCCACCGAATTAACCTCCTCGGAGTGCCCAACCAGGGTGAAGAGGCTCTTCCCCGTCGCCACGTCCCACAGACGCACCGTCCGATCCGCAGAGGCGGTCGCCAGGGTCCTCCCGTCGGGCGCAAAGGCCAGGTGTGTAAGTGACTCCGTGTGCCCCGAGGCGGTGCGGAGCTCGTTGCCTTCGGCCAGGGGCCAAAGCCGCACCACGCCGTCCGTGCACCCCGCAACGAGGAAGCCGCCGCTGGCGCCGAAGCTCACCGAGGCGACCGCGCCGCCGCGGCACGAGAAGGAGCCGAGCTCCCTGCCCGTCGCCACCTCCCAGAGCCGCACGGTGCCGTCGTCGGATGCCGAAGCCAGGGTCTTCCCCTCCGGGCTGTAGCTCACCGAGTTCACCGGCCCGGAGTGTCCCGCCAGGGAGGCGCGCACCCTGCCCGCCGGCATCTCCCGGAGCAGCACCGTGCCGTCCTCGGAGCCCGAGGCCAGGGTCTCGCCGCCGGGGCTGAAGAGCACGGAGAAGACGGCCTTCGAGTGGCCCTCGAGGGAGGCGATCACCCCTCCAGTCGCCGGATCCCACAGCTTCACCGCGCCGCCCTCGGCGCCCGAGACGAGCCTCTCTCCGTCCGGGCTGAAGCCCACCGAATAGAGCGACCGCGAGTCCGCCGAGATGGAGCGGAGCAGCCTGCCCGTGGAGACCTCCCAGAGCCACAGCTTGCCGTCGGCGGCCCCCGCCGCCAGGGTCCTCCCGTCCGGGCTGAAGGAGAGGGAGGTCAGACCGCTCGAGGCCCCGGACAAGACGCGCCTCTCCTCGCCCGTGGCCACCTCCCACAGCCGCACGCTGTGGTCGAAAGAGGCCGAGGCCAGGGTGCCGCCGCCCGGGCTGAAGGCCACGGCGTTTACTCCCCTGTGGTGCCCGGACATCTTGCGAAGCTCTCGGCCGCTTGCGGCGTCCCACAGGCGCACCGAGCCGTCTCCGGATCCAGAGGCCAGGACCTTGCCCCCGGGGCCGGCGGCGACGGAGAGCACGGCATCCGAGTGCCCGCTGAAGACCCGCATCACCGGTATCGGCGGCACCCTCTCCCCATCCGGAGCGACGGCGGGCTGGGCCTCGATCCACGGGAGCGTCTCGGGCTCCGCGGGCCGCCCCTCCTGCCCCGACACCGACCCGGGCGCGAGCCCCACGGCGAGGGCCAGCGCCGCCGCGAGCCACGGCCGCGCCCCGCCCCTTCGCGCCTCCGCCGACTCAGGCAGCGCGGCCATCGCCTTCGAGCTCCAGCACCTCCCGCATCCACCTCCCCACGACCCCGCAGCGCGGCACGAGCCTGTTCCCGCGGCGCCTGAGCAGGCCCTTGAAGTAGAGCCGGTGCTCCGGCGCATGTGGGTCGAAGGGCCTCCTCGCTCCGCCCTCGCCGACGCACTCCAGCAGGGCCTTGCGGGCTCTCTCGTCTCGGGCCGCCTTGTAGAGCTGCGGGCGCAGGTAGTCGAGGAAGTCGTCGACGTTCTCCATCGCCTCCTCGGCCCCGCTCCAGCCACGCGCTGGATCCTCGGCCCACCCCGTGAGGATGCGCTTGACCAGGTGGGGGTGGCCCCCGCCACGCCGGCAGACCTCCCCGGCGTCCTCCTCGGACCAGAGGCCCGGGCTCACCTCCTCCATCATGTGCATGACGTCGTTCGCTTCGATGTCGGGCACGTCCACGCGCCGCGCGTTGGTGAAGGCCGAGCGCTGGGCCGTGCCGAGCCAGAGCAGGTAGAGGGAGAAGCCCCCGGCGGCGACCAGGGAGACCCGGCGCCCGTCGGGGCCCTCCACCAGGCGCACCCGGAGCTCCTGGGCGAGGGCGGCCGTGTGCTCGTCGCCCGTGTCGGACCAGCCGTCCACGCTCAGGACGAGGCGCGGGCGGTCCTTCGGGATCTCCATCAGCCCCCGCAAGCGCTCCAGGTAGCCCTCGACGCCCTCGCCGGGGAGGTTCTGCACCGCCAGGCTCCGGAAGGCCCAGTCGGGGTGCGCCCCCGCGAGGCGGTGCTGGAGCTGGCGCAGGATGGTCGAGCTGCCCGCGCGCCTCGGGGAGAGCATGACCACGGTGTGTCCGGTCTCGACGCGCCCGACGATCTCCTTGAACACGCTCTCCCGCGGGACGACGGCGCTGCGGATGCGTTCCTTGAGGTCCCCGGGGACTCCGGCGGCCGAGTCCTTGCTCGCAAGGCCCGCCAAATGCTCCTCGTCGCGTCGCGGGTCGCGCATGTCGAGGCTCCGGTCCGATGCCGCCAGATAGGGCACGGGGGTGTCGTCCAGCCTGGCCATGACCAGCCCGACCGGGGCACCGCTACCCTGGCGGGCGATAGTGCTGTCCCGCTCGCGCTGCACCCACCTGGAGCCCGCCGCCGAGCCCGACCAGAGCACCAGGACCAGCGCGGCGGCCTCCAGGGCCTCCTCGATCCGGCGCACGAAGGGGCCGGAGGGCTCAACGTCCCGCTCGTCGAACCAGATCTCCGCTCCCAGCTTCGAGAGAGTGTCCGCGATCCCCCTGGCCCTGATCTGGTCCTCGGATGCGTAGGAGATGAAGATCATCCGGCCGTTCTCCCTGAGCGAGGTCCCAGGATAGGCCGGCGGCACTGGCCGGGCAACCGCGTGTGCTCCGCAAGCGCCCTCGATCGGCGGAGAGGTGCCCGGCCCTCAGCCCAGCAGCTCCGAGATCCCGAGCCCCTCGACGCGGCGGTGGGCCTCGGCGTCGAAGGTCACCCAGGTGCCGTCGAGAGAGGAGGCGAGGGCCGCGTAGGTGGCGTCGTGGCCGGTCAGGCCGTGGTCCATGGCGAGGCGGGTGGCCTCGTTGGTTACCTCGGGGTCGAGGGCGAGGCGGTGGAGGCCGAGGCGGGTGAGGGCGTTCATGGCGCGGGCGATCTCGGGGATGGTCGGGAGGCGCCGGATGAGGAAGGCCAAGACCTCGAAGAAGAAGAGCTCCGGGACGACGGCTTCATCGTCTCCCTCGACGATCCGGGTCAGCTGTGCGCGGGCGGCGGTGTCGGTGGCGGGGTCTTCGTGGACGAACCACTTGAGCGCTACTGATGCGTCGATGACGACGGTCATGCCAGGGGTCCCCGGAGGGTGCGCAGGTCGTCGACCACCGACGAGTCGGAGGGGAGGGCCGAGTCGCGCAGCGCGAGGATGGACTCCGCGAGCTCCCGGCGAGCTTCGAGGGCCTGACGGTCGACGAAGCGCTCCTCGAAGTCCTTGAGCGAGATCAGGACGGCGCGCGGGCGGCGCCCCTTCTCGACGAGGATGGGGCCGTCGTCGTCGAGGTCGTCGAGGACCTGGCCGAGGGACTGGCGGATGGTGAGGGCGTTGACGCGCTTCATGTACACATGACTACCAATGTGTATAGACACGTGTCAATTAGGAAACGGGCGTCCACATCTCGGTCGCTCGCCGCGGCTGTGCGGCAGGTCGGCGGGGGCGGGGTGACCTCCCGGCCCATCTGCGGGATAACCCCCTGCATGCCCGACTCGCACGAGCACACGCCCTCCGCTGTCGAGCGAGCGATGCGCCTCATGGTGCGGCGGCGGTGGATCGTGCTGGCGGTGCTCGCGGCGATCTCGGGGGTCGCGGGGTGGCTCTGCGCGGGGCTGGGCTTCGACAGCTCGATAGAGATCTGGTTCCTGGACGACGACCCGGACCTGTTGACCTACAACGAGTTCCTGGAGCGCTTCGAGGCGGACGAGGTGCTGGTCGTCGGGGTGTTCGCTGACGATGTGTTTGCGCCGGAGGTGCTGGGGAGCATCGCGCGCATCTCGAAGGCGGCGCGGGACGCGCCATACGTGCACCGGGTGCGCTCGCTGACGACGGTGAAGATCTTCGAGAGCAAGGAGGACTGGGTCGAGCTGGGCAAGCTCGTGCGGAAGCTGCCCGGGACGGCGGAAGAGGCGGCGGCCGTGAGAGAGAAGGCGCTTGGGCACCCGCTGCTGGAAGGGCTCGTGGTGTCGAAGGACGGCAAGGCGACGGCGGTCCTGGTGGAGATGGAGCCGGAGGGGAACACCTCGGAGGGGAAGACGGAGCTGGTGAACGCCGTGCAGGCCATCGTGGACAGAGAGAAGGTGGCGGGCATGGAGGTTCGGCTGAGCGGGACGCCGGTCTTCGACGCGGCGTTCTTCGAGTACACGGAGCGGGACTTCGGGCTGCTCTTCCCGGTGACGTCCGTGCTGATCCTGGTGGCGATGTTCCTGGTCTTCAGGAGGGTGAGCTCGGCGCTGGTGCCGCTGTCGGTGGTGCTGGTGACCAACCTGTGGACCTTCGCGATCATGGCGGCGGTGGGGCTGGAGATGAACGTCGTCTCCTCCAGCATGGCGGTGGTGATCCTTGCGGTGGGGGTGGCCGACGCGGTGCACGTGCTGTCCGAGTACTACCGGCACCTGCTGGCAGGGGAGGAGCCCGCAGACGCGGTGCCGCGGGCGCTGGACCACGTCTTCGTGCCCTGCTTGTTTACGAGCGCCACGACCATGGCCGGGTTCGCCTCTCTGTGCGTCAGCGACCTGAGCCCGGTGCGGGAGCTGGGGGCGCTGGCGGCCGCGGGGGTCGGGATCGCGTTCCTGCTCAGCTTCACCATGGTGCCGGCGCTGCTCGGGGCGGTGAGGCCGCCGGACCCGGGCTTCCTGGAGCGACAACGGCGCGGGCCGGCCAGCCGGCTGCTGGGGTGGCTGGGGCGGCCGAATCGGCGGCGAAACGTGATCGTGGCCGTGTGCGCGGTGATCGTCACGGGCGCGGCGATCTACTCGGTCAGCAGGATCAGGATGGGCGCCAACCCCATTCAGTACTTCAAGGAGTCGGACCCGGTGCGTCTGGACGTCGAGGCCATCGACGCGGCCCTCGGCGGCACGACGACCATCGAGGCCCTGGTGAGCGCGCCGGGCGGGGGCCTGAAGGAGCCCGAGATCCTGCGCCGGATCGACGGGCTGCAAGAGGAGCTGGAGGCGCTGCCCGGGGTGTCGAAGACCTTCTCGATCATCGACGCGTACAAGGACCTGCGGCGCGTGCTGGAGGGAGGGGCGCCGGAGGCCGCCAAGCTGCCTGACACGAGGCCCATGGCCGCCCAGCTCTACCTGGTGCTCGAAGGCGACGACGACCTCGACACCATCGTGCAGGACGACGGCTCGGTGGGCAGGATCACCGCGAGCGTGAGCCTGAGCGACTCCAAGGAGCTCATCGACAGGATGCCGGAGCTCGACGCGAGGGTGGCGCGGGACTTCTCGGGGGAAGAGCTCAACGTCGTGACCACCGGCTACATCAAGCTGATGGTCAACATGGAGAGCTACATGGTGTCGAGCCTGGCCAAGAGCCTGAGCCTGGCCTTCTGCGTCGTCGCCGCGCTGCTCTTCTTGATGCTCAGGTCGCTGCGCCTCGGGGTGCTGGCGCTGATCCCGAACATGTGGCCGATCCTCGTGGGGCTCGGGATCATGGCGCCGCTGGGAATCGAGCTCGACCCCGGGACCTTGATGATCGGCTCGATCGCCTTGGGGATCGTCGTCGACGACACCGTCCACTTCCTGTTCAGGCTGCGCTGGCACCTCGACAGGGGCCGAAGCACGGAGGAGGCCATCATCGAGACCATGAGCGACGCCGGGAGGCCCATCCTGGTGACGAGCGTCGTCCTGGCGGCGGGCTTCCTCGTCATGCTGATCGGCACCTTCGCCCCCAACGTGCACTTCGGCTTCGTCTCGGCGGCGGTCATCCTGCTCGCCCTCGTCGCCGACCTGCTGGTGCTGCCCGCGGTGCTGCTGCTCTGGCGCCCCGGAGAGGGCGCCGCGTCGAGCTGATGCGGACGGCCGCCCCAGGGGCGCGACGGCGCCGCGTTTGTTCGCCGAGTCCCAGAGGCTGGGTTAGGCTTCGGCGCCGATGAGTGTGCTCCGAACAGCAGCGCTCTGTCTGCTCGTGGCCTCGACGTCGGCTGCTCCTTCCGCGCACGCCGCCGAGCAGCGGGCCCTCGTGCACAACAGCCCGCCGCGCCTGCGCGCGTGCTGCCTGCTCGGCGAGGACCAGGAGATCCGCTTCGGGCCCATTCGGGTGCCCTTCATCATGAACGGGGTCACCGATCCGCAGGCCCTCGGCCGCCACACCTACGACGGCATACCCACCAGCGCAGAGCACAACGGCATCATCTTCACCTGCGCCGGCGGCTTCCTCGACATCTCGCACGTCCGCGACTACGCCGACTGGACGGCCTACCTCTGGCCGCGCATCTGGGAGAAGCTCCGCGCCGGCGGGCCTGTCGACATCTGCGCCTACGGGCAGACGCGGCGGCTCCACATCGAGCCCATGCCCACCGCCCCCGATCCCTCCGAGACGGCTCTCCTGCTCGCGCGTCGTATCGCCTTTCAGCTCGCGGTCTGGCACGAGACCCTGACCTGGTTCGGCTACTCCACGAGCAGCCTGTGGGCCGAGCGTGTCAGCGCATTCGCGCCGGAGGACCTCTACTCCGACGCCCTGGGGACCAGCCTCGGCGCCCGCGCGATCAGGAGGGCCCAGCGGGAGGGGATTCCCTACGACGAGGCGGCCACGGTGGAGCTCTCGGCCCTCCTGAGCGAGCTGGGCGCGACGAGCGGCGACACCACGCGGGCCGTGCTCGAGGGTGTCGAGGGGAGCTGGTGGGACCGCACCGTGCCCGTGCCGCGCTTCCCCATCATCCGCCGCCGCTCGGTGGCCTACGCGCCACCGCTGAGCCCGTGGATACCTCCCCACGCGCCCCTGGAGGAGTGCAGCAGGACCGTCTACGAGCCCGCGGCGGTCGAGCTGCCCGAGCGCGACACCGAGGGCCGGCCGCTCGCCGACTACTACCGGCTGGAGCTCGGGCCGCCGGACGCGGTGATGCGGGCGTGGTGCCCGGTGGTAGCGGATGAGTCCACCCTCACGCCGGCTCACTTCCCCCAGCTCGTCGCCTGCGCGCGCCGCGGCATCCGGGAGGAGCTCGGGCCGGCGGCCGACATGCTCGACGACGCCGCCCTGCCGCCGGGGAGCACCACGCCGCGGCAAACCCGGAGCCCCGGCGCCGCCGAGGCGAAGCCCGCTCTTCCGCTGGCCCTGCAGCGCTGCGCCGTAGGAGACAACCCACCATCGGTCGCCCTGGGTCCCCCGGCGGCCGTCGGCGAGGTGGGCTGGGGAGCCTGCGGGCCCGAGGACCCCGACTGCCGGCACCGCCTGCGCGACTACCACCAGACCGTGCGCCTCCTGCAGCTCGAGGCAGGCGGCGGGATCGCGGGTCCGGGAGACCTGAGCGGCATGGGTGCCTTCTCCGTCGACGGCTTCGCGGGCGAGACCCTCGGCGGCGACCTCGAGCTCATGAGCTTGGATCTCGGAGTCGACCCCGGCCGGCGCGGCATGACCTTCGGCTTCACATTCGCGAGGGCAGGGGCCCTCTACTTCTGCGACGACGCCACCTCGGAGCGCACCTACCCGCCGGTGATGGGCTGGCTCCACTCCTGCCGGGGCTACTGGCCCGTCGGCATCGGCGGCACCCTCGCGAAGCTGGTGATCGACATGGAGACCGGGCGCATCGCCGCTCGACCGGCGGAGCTCCGCGTCGCTGTCGACCTGTGGCCTCACGGCGACCCCCAGGAGCGCACGGGGAGGCAGCTCGTGCTCTGGGCCGGATCCGCCCTCGACGTCGTCCGCGCCGTCGACGTACCCGGCGCGTCCACCGACACCACCGTCGCGCCGCGCCTCCGCGCGGGACTGACCGCCGGCCTGAGCACTCCCGGGCACCGCATGGAGCTTCGCCTGACCGGGGCTGCCACCCAGGGCCTGCGGGACTCGGAGGACCGCGGCGTCGAGGCCCTGAGCGAGCTCCGCCTCCACCTCCTCCTCGGCGGCGGGCCCGTCCCCGCGGGTGGGCGCGGGGAAGACCGAAGGCTCTACGCCCAGATTCGTCCGTGGGCCCTTCTGAGCCTCATCCTCCACGGCGGCTACGCGCGCTGGGAGACCCCGGCGCTCTCGATCTCGGATGCCTTCGCTCCTTTCGTGTCCGATCGCGACGAGGAGAGCTGGCACGTGATGCTCTCGGCGCGCTTCTCGCTGCAGAAGCTTATGTTTTAGGCCCTAGAAGATCGCCCACTCGAGGTGGAAGCTCTCGGCCACGTCTCCCGCGACCTCGTCCACGACGAGGAAGAAGGTCCGGCTCTCCGTCGGGGCCCCGTTGACGATCTCCGGGTAGAAGTAGTCCCACTCCAGGGGATCGCAGCTCGAGAACCCGTAGCTGCCGCAGTGCCCGTCTGAGCGGTACTCCTCGTTCCCGCACATGCCGCTGGCGTCCTTGTCGAGCCAGGTGACCGGGTCGCAGCCGTCGAGCATGTAGAGACCGCCCGGGCGGGAGGCCGGCGCCATGGTGAGCTTCGTGCGGAGCGTCTGTCCCGGGGCCAGGGCCACCTTGAACACGACCTCCTTGCCGAAAGCGTCGTAGACCAACGAGCAGCCGGGCTCCTTGCCGCTCGTGTCGATGGGGTTCAGGTCGTCCAAGGCGCCGAAGCGCGACGAGACGTAGTGCGAGTAGGGGCTCGCCGTCGAGGGGTCGCGGGCGGTGCTGACTTCGGCCAGGGGGGGCGCGTCGCTGCAGGTCTCGCCGCCCGCCACGTCCTCGGTGATCGGCGGTTGGGTCGCGCCCGTGTCGTCGCCCGAGCTGCCGGCGTCGGGCTGCGGGTGGACCGTGGGGTCGCCGTCCCTGCGGATGAACTCGTAGGGGCCCTCGGTGGCGCCCCAGACCTGCACGTCCGAGTCGTTGAAGCCGCGATCCCAGGAGAGCAGGCGGTCGGCCTCCACGGTGACCTCGGAGGTGGCGTAGGCGGCGCCCCCGAGGGTGGAGGCGCACTGCTTGCCCTGGGTGCCGCCCTGGAAGTCCTGGTCGTTCCAGGTCAGGGTGACCGCGCAGCCGGCGCGCTCGGTCACGGGGAAGGCGCTCTCGCTCCAGGTTACGGCTCCTCTGCAAAGGCCGACCACGGCCTCCGGGTCGTCGAAGGCGAAGATGCTCGACCGCACCTTCACGCCCTCGCCCTCGACGGGCTCGATCACGTAGAGCCGCTGCCGGTAGGGGTTGCCGAGATCGCCCATCGAGGCCTGCTCCACGTAGAGGACGCGGGTGCCCATGGAGGGCGCGTCGACCTCGCAGGCCTGGAGCTGGATCTTGTAGTAGGAGCTGTTCTGGGCCGCCTGGTCCGCGGAGTCGAAGCGCCCCGTCAGCCACGTCGCGAGGCGATCGGCGGCGGCTTCGAGCTCGGATTGTGGCCCCGGCTCACCCGGGCCCTGGCCGTTCCCGCTGCACATGGTCAGCTCGGCGCAGGCGCCGGCCTCGCAGTACTCGCTGGCGCACTCGTAGGCGAAGACGCACCCCGCGCCGAGCTCCTTGAGCGGCTCGCAGAGGTCGGAGCCGCCGAGGTCGCACCAGCTGTCCTTGCAGCTGCCGACGAGCGTGAAGCTCGCTCCGCCGCAGGTGTCGCCGGCGGCCATGTCGGGCAGATCCTCGTATGAGTCCGAGATGCACTTCTCCTCAGCGCCGCAGCTCAGGCCCGTGGCGCAGATCTTCGGGTCCGGGAAGAGCGTGCAGGGCTCGCCGAGCTGGCTCGCGAGGGTGCAGACACCGGAGGCACCCTCGGTCGGGAGCTTGCAGCCCTCTTCGCCGTCGTCTCGCGCGTAGCAGCAGAACGCGACGGTCGGGTCGCAGGTGCCGAAGAAGGCGCCGCCCGCGCCGTCGGTGAGGATGGTGCAGGGGCCGCCGGGCGGCTGGGAGCGCTCGAAGAAGGAGCGCTGCTGGCCGGCGTAGGGGGCCGCGAGGCCGAAGCAGGTGCTGTCGAACAGGGCGTCCCGCATGCCTTCGCCGCACTCGGCGCTCGCCATGGCGCCGAGGCAGGCGTCGAAGGCCTCCACGGAGAAGGTGGCGAGGCCGTCCTGCGCGGCGCGGACCCAGGGGCCGAAGGGGCCGAGCTCGAAGGCGGGCTTGAGCTTGGCGGGGCAGTCCACGGGGCTGAGCTCGGCAGCGGGCGGGAGGGTCGGGCCCAGGGGCTCCATGCGCTCGACCTGCATGTAGGGGAGGAAGTAGGTGTCGATGTCGTCCTCGTTGCAGCAGCGGAGGAGGGCGTCGCAGACGGCGCCGGCGACCTTGTCGATGAAGTTGTCGAGGCTGGACGCGACGGGAGGGGAAGTGTCCGGTGCGCCCGTGGTGTCGGGCCCGGTCTGCGTTCCTGGGTCGCCGGCGCCGAGATCGCTCGGGCCGGCGGCGCTGTCCCCGGTCTTCGTCGTGTCGGTCGCGCCAGGGGCCGCGGCGCCGTCAGGCTCGCTGGAAGAGGGCGTGTCGGCGCCGGCTGCCGAGTGGTCTGCGGCGGCCTGGGTGTCGGCCTCGGCCTGGGCCTCGGCGCCCGACTCTGAGGAGCAGGAGGAAAGGGCGAGGAGCGGAGCCAAGAACAGTAACGAAACGGCAAGGGGGAAGCGAGCCATTGAGCCCTCCATCGTAGGCGACCGGCGCAAATAACCGACTGATAGGTTGATTGTCAAGGCCGGAGCTCTCTCTTGACACTGCGCCTGCGATTCCCGACAAGCCCCGGCCACGCATGGCCCCGTCGTCGCCTTGGAGCGGTCGCCGCCGGGAATGGGCCCGGCGTCCTGCGCATTGGCGAGCGACCACGGCGGACGACGCTCGGGTCCGGGAGGTGAGAATGCGCGCTCTGTACATCCTGCTGACCGTGGCTGCTCTCGCCGGCTGCGACTCGGCCGGCAGCGGCTTCCCGCCGCACACCCTCCCGCCCGGCGCGGTCGACGCTGCCGGCAGCCCCTGCACCAACGGCGTGCAGGACGGCGAGGAGACCGGGCAGGACTGCGGCGGGCCGTGCGGGGCCTGCGAGGACGGGCTCGGGTGCCGGGAGGACAAGGACTGCAAGTCCGTCTTCTGCGGGTCGGGCTACATCTGCCGGCCGGCGACCTGCAAGAACGGGATCGCCGACCCCGGCGAGGAGGCCGAGGACTGCGGCGGGCCGTGCGGCACGTGTGCCGGCTACGCGTGCACCGGGAACGCCGACTGCGCCTCGGGCTACTGCGCCGGCACGGTCTGCGGACACCCCGTCTGTGACGACGGCGTGCAGAACGGCTTCGAGACCGGCACCGACTGCGGCGGCGAGTGCGACGCCTGCGCTGAGGGCGAGGGCTGCCACGAGGCCGGTGACTGCGCTTCGGGCTCGTGCCGTTCCGGCGTCTGCGCGACCGGGGCCTGCACCGACGGTGAGAAGAACGGCCCCGAGACCGACGCCGACTGCGGAGGGGACTGCCCGCCCTGCGCCACGGGCAAGGCCTGCGCAACGGAGAAGGACTGCGTGTCGGGGCTCTGCGAAGGCGGGACCTGCACCGAGGTCGCCGCAGATTGCACCGACGGCCAGAAGAACGGGAGCGAGTCCGACGTGGACTGCGGCGGGAGCTGCTCCGCGTGCGCCGTCGGGCGGGCCTGCGAGCAGGCCTCGGACTGTCAGAGCGAGAGCTGCCAGGAGGGCAGGTGCTCGATGGTGGCGGCCACGTGCGGCGACGGGGAGAAGAGCACGGGCGAGACCGACGTGGACTGCGGGGGCTCCTGCCCGCCCTGCGCGGTCGGGAAGGCCTGCAACGAGCACGGGGACTGCCTGTCCGCGACCTGTGCCTTCGGCGTGTGCGCCATGCCGGCCTGCGACGACGGCTTCCTGAACAAGGACGAGACCGACGTGGACTGCGGAGGTAGCTGCGACCCGTGCAGGAACGGCAAGGCCTGCGAAGAGGGCCCCGACTGCGAGAGCGGTCTGTGCAAGGACGGCGTCTGCGGCGAGCCGGCCGCGAGCTGCCGCGACGGGGCGGCCAACGCCGACGAGACCGACGTCGACTGCGGCGGCCCTTCGTGCCCGCAGTGCCCGGTAGGCGCGCGCTGCAATGAGGCCTCTGACTGCCTCTCGGAGACCTGCAGCTTCGGCATCTGCGAGAAGCCGACCTGCGACGACGGCGTGCAGAACCAGGGAGAGTCCGACACGGACTGCGGCGGCGAGCGTTGCCCGGGCTGCGGCGACGGCAGGGTCTGCGGCGCCCCCTCGGACTGCGTGTCCGCGCGCTGCGATCGCGGCACCTGCACCAGCTGCAGCGACGGCAAGAAGAACGGCGGCGAGACCGGCACCGACTGCGGGGGCGGCGGCTGCCCGGCGTGCGGCGTAGGCCAGACCTGCCAGCGCGGCTCGGAGTGCGAGAGCGGGCGCTGCGAGGGAGGGCGATGCGCGACCTGCTCGGACGGTATCAGGAGCGGCTCTGAGAGCGACGCCGACTGCGGAGGACCCTGCTCGAAGTGCGAGGACGGCAAGCGCTGCGGCTCCACCTCCGACTGCCTCGGCGGAGGCTGCGAAGGAGGTCGCTGCTGCACGACGAACCGCTGCGGCACCTGCGGCTCGACGCCCACCGAGGTCTGCAACGGCCGCGACGACGACTGCGACGGCCGGACCGACGAGTCCCTCGGCAGCGCGCCGCCCTGCCCGAAGCAGGATGGCGTCTGCGCCGGCAGCAAGTCCGAGTGCCAGGGTTACTCGGGCTGGGGCTGCTCCGACTCCCGCTACCGCGCCCACTCGTCCGACTACGAGAGCTTCGAGACGAGCTGCGACAGCAAAGACAACGACTGCGACGGCGAGGTCGACGACGTGACCTGCCCCTCGGACGGCAACGAGTGCACGGAGGACCTCTGCCGCTACGGCAGCTGCGACTACCGCCCCGGCAATCTCGCCCACCCGTGCCCCTCCGGAGGCGGAAGGCTGCACGTCTGCGACGCGGCGGGCGAGTGCAGGGACGCGGTGCACATCTGCCGTTGCACCGGCTCGGACGGCAAGAGTAACTGCACCATGACCACCCGCGGCGGGCACGGGGGCACCAACATCCGCGATGAGCACACGGCGACATGCTACTGCTACGGCGGGAAGCTGCAGTTCACCGACGGAGACAGCGAACGACCCCTCTACTGCAGGGACAGCGAGTGCCGATCCAACACCAGCGAGGGCTACCACGCCTGCTGGTAGGTACCGCGCGCTCCCGCCGTGTGCTACAAATGCGCGCCGTGATGGGATGTCGTTCGGCTCGGTACCTGGTCTCTCTGTCTGCCCTGCTCTTTCTGGCCGGAGCCTCCGCGGAAGCTCTGGGCCAGCAGGGCCGTCGCCACACCCTCCTCGTCGACGACGTCGTCGGCGGGGAGCGCCAGCCCTCGTCGGGGGCGGAGACCGAGCTGCTCAAGCTCTTCATGGCCTCGGGCGTCCCAATGGTCGACGAGGCGCAGAGCCGCAAGATCCGCTCGGTGACCGACGCGGGGCGCCTGCTCGAGGGCGGCGTCCCTGAGGTCATCACCTCGCTTGACGCCGACGTGATCGTGGCGGGCGTGTGCCGCGCCGAGCGCCTGCAGAGCGACCTGGTGGGCAAGGGCGTCTTTCGATACGAGGCGAGCCTCGAGGCGAAGGCGATCGAGGTTGAGACCGGGAGGCTGCTCGGCGTGGCCCGCTCGAGAGGTGGCGCGCTGGGCTTCGCCAAGGCCGGAGCCGCAACCAAGGCCTGCGCCGAGGCCGCGAGGAACGTGGCTCAGGAGCTGCTGCCGCTCACCAAGCCGGCCGAAGGCGGTCTCGTCGAGGTCACCGTCGAGGGCATCCCGAGCATCACGGTGACGGCTCGTATTCAGAAGGGCATGAAGGCCTTGCAGCAGGTCTCCTCGCTCAAGGTGCTCCACGCCGGCCGCGGCATGACCAAGATCGGCGTGGAGCTCGCCGCCGGCTCGGCCCGAGACCTGGCCTTGCAGATCGACGGCGCCACAGAGCTCGGGCTCGTGGTCGTGGGCTACGGCGAGCGGGCGGTGAGGGCGACCTGGTCGCCGACCGCCGGGCTCTCCATGGACCTGGTGGCCGTGCCGTTGCGCGGACAGGCTGGCGGAGGCGCCAGGGGCTGGCGCGCCCGCACCCTGTCGTCGGTGGCCGCCACGGCGCTCGCCGACGCCTCCTTCCTGACCCTCAGGGCCGGGGTGGACGCGGTGGCGCTGCCGCCGAGGGGCACCAAGCGCAACAGGGAGCTCAAGAAGCGCGGCCTCGACCCCTCCCGCACCCTGGTGCTGGAAGGCCGACACCGCGTCTCGGAGGACAAGCTCCACCTCGAGCTCTCGCTGCTGGCCCCTGGCGGGCAGAAGGTGGCGGGCGCCGCGAGCGACTGCCCCGCCACGGAGCCGGGAGCCTGCGCGAGCGCCGCCGGGGAGTCGCTGGCCGTCGGCCTCCTCGATCGCCTGGTGAGCGCCAAGCTCCTGCCGAGGGCTCGCGTCCCCAAGAAGGCCGCTTCCGCGCCCGGCAAACCGCTGAGGTGGGCGTCCGTGGAGATGCCGGCCATCTTCCCCGCGCGGCTGCAGAGCTACGCCGAAGGGGCCGAAGGCCGCGTGAAGGTGAAGAACGCCGGCCGCGAGCCTATCGAGAGCCTGGTCCTGCGCGCCGAGATCGACGGCGTGACCCGCGCGCCCGTCGACGTGGAGGTCTCGGAGCTGCCGGCCGGGGCCGAGCGCGAGGTCTCGCTGCGCCTCCTGCTCGACGAGGCCGCGCTGCGAGCCCGCGACCTCACCGGGCCTTCGGTGCTGAAGCTGTCGGCTGAGTACGTGGTCGACGGGCTGACCGTGCTCGACAGGCGCACGCGGGCCGTCATCGTGTACGACCGCAACGCCATGAGCTGGGAGGAGCCTGCGTCGGTCTGCGCCTTCGTGCAGCCCCGCGGGACCGTCGCCCGTCGCGTCGCGGCCGCGCTGAACCTGTCCGCCTCGAAGCGGCCCGGGGAGCAGGCGCTGGAGGAGGCGGCGGCCGCCTTCACCGCGCTGCGACTCCTCGGCCTGCGCTACCGGGTGGACCCGGCACACCCCTACGGGGCGGAGACCCTCGACTTCGTGCGCTTCCCCGGGCAGACGGTGGCGGGGGGAGGCGGCGACTGCGACGACCTCTCGGTGCTCTTCGCGTCCCTGGTGGAGGCCCGCGGTCTGTCGGCCATGCTGATCCTCACGCCGGCCCACATCCTGCCCGCCGTGGCGACAGGTCTGCCGGAGGAGGCGGCGCTCTGGGTGCACGGCGACCCCGGCCGCTTCGTCCGCCACGGAGGCGCCCTGTGGGTACCCATAGAGGCGACGCGCCTGGAGGCCTCCTTCGTGGAGGCATGGCGTGCCGGCGCGGAGCACGTGCAAGAGGCGCTCAGGCGCGGCGAGAAGGTCGGCTTCGTTGCCGTGCGAGAGGGCTGGAAGCGTTTCCCGCCCGCGGGCCTCGAGCGCGCCGAGGGAGCCGAGCTTGCGTCCCTGGGCGGCGCAGAGGCCGCGATCGCCCGCGAGCTGCGCAGCCTCGCCGACGAGAGGAAGAAGGTCGCAGAGCGTGAGGCGGCTGACGAGGGCCGCAGCCGCGGTGAGCGCGCCCTGCTGTACGCGTCCATGGGCAGGCTGGAGGACGCGAGGACCCTGCTCCGAGGCAAGGCCGGCGCCGCCAGAGCGCCGCTCGAGCAGCTCGTCAACCGGGGCAACCTCGAGCTCGTGTCGGGCCACCCGGATCGGGCCCTGAGCGCCTACGGCGAAGCCCTCCGGAAGGCTGCCGGTGATGCCAGGGTGCACATGAACGCCGGGCTCGCGGCGTGGGCGAAGGGCGACATCGAGGCCTTCGACGAGCACATCCTGAGCTGCGTGGAGAACGGGGGCACGGACCTCGTGCGCCGCATGTCGCGGATCCTGAGCGGCGGCGCCGGCACGCGCGCGGGAGCCGGCGACGCCCTCAGAGACCTCGGCGCCCGCATGGCCGGCGCGCTCCCCAGCGGCGCTGGGGGCGACAGGTCGGGCTCGGCCGCCACGCGGGCCGGCGCCGCGGAGTCCAACCCGACCGACACGGTCGTGGCGCTCCTGATCTGGCTTTGAGGTGCGCGTTGACCAGAACGATCAGCGTCTGCGCGGGGTTGCTGCTCGTGCTCTCGAGCGTCGCGCCCGCCCCTGCGGCGGGCCCGGGCCCCGGTGACATGGCCGCTCCTTTCATCCTCGACGTCTTGAACCACGAGCAGGCCGGCGCGCGCCGCCTGGTGCTGAAGACCCTGGTGGGCCCCGGCGTCAAGGAGGGCCCGAAGGCCGTGCTGCTCTCCTTCGCGGCGAGCTGGTGCAAGCCATGCAAGAAGGAGCTGCCGCAGCTCCAGGAGATCGTCGACCGCTACCCCAAGGGGACCATCACCGCGGCCGTCGTGGTCATCGACAAGGAGAAGGAGCTGATCGACAAGATGCTCAAGCACGCCGTGGAGGAGGCGAAGGTCCGCCTGCCGCTGCTCTCGGACCGCTTCAACATCGTGGCTCGGCGCTACGGAGCCGACGAGATCCCCTACCTGGTCCTGATCGACAGCCCGGGTCGCGTCGTCTGGACGCACCGCGGCTATGACCCGGGCACCATGCAGGCCCTGTCGAAGCAGCTCACCACGCTGTTGGGGCCGCCGCCGAAGCCGGAGGAGGAGAAGGCCGCGCCGGGCGAGGGCGGCAAGCGGAGGGCCTCGAAGCGGCCATGAGGATCTGCCCCGACTGCCTGGAGACCTTCGAGGGAGAGGAGAGCGGCTGTCCCGGGCACCCGAGCCGCAAGCTCTTGCAGGTCGACGACACCAACGACCCCCGGGTGGGGAAGCTGCTGACGGAGCGCTACCTCCTCCTCGGTCTCCTCGGCAGAGGAGGCATGGGCTCGGTGTACCGGGCCTGGCAACGCGACATGGAGAGAGAGCTCGCCGTCAAGCTCCTCCTCCCCGCGCTCGGAGACGACGAGACGGCGGCCACACGCTTCGAGCGAGAGGCGCGCGTGACGGCACGCCTGCGCTCGCCCCACACGATCACCGTCCACGACTTCGGCCGCCTCGACGACGGTGTGCTCTTCCTGACCATGGAGCTCCTCGACGGGCCGACCCTCGACCGGGTCATCAACAGCCAGGGGCGTCTCGGGGCCGCGCGGGTGTGCGACATCGCCCGGCAGGTCTGCCTGTCGCTGGAGGAGGCTCACGCCGCCGGGCTGCTCCACCGGGATCTGAAGCCATCCAACATCGCCGTGAACCAGGTCGGCGGCGGCGACTTCGTCAAGGTCTTGGACTTCGGCCTCGCCCTCGACACTGAAGAGGCCAGCCGGCTCACGCAGTCCGGCTACGTGGTCGGCTCGGTGGCATACCTGAGCCCCGAGCAGGCCCAGGGATTCAACCAGCAGATGGGGCCGGCCGCGGACATCTACGCCCTCGGCGCGACCATGTTCCACCTGCTCTCCGGCCGCCCTCCCTTCCAGGGGAGCACGACGCAGGTGCTGCTCGCGCAGGTGGCGCTGGAACCGCCGCGGCTCTCCGAGGTGGTCGCGGAGGCCGAGGTGGCGCCCCTCGAGCCCATCATCGAGCGCTGCCTGAACAAGGAGTCGGGGGAGCGTTTCCAGTCCGCCGCTGAGATGCGCGCGGAGCTGGAGGCACAGATGACGGCAGCGGCTAGCGCGCCGCTGCCCGCGGCGCCGGCCCCTGCGCAGGACGACGAGCCCACCGAGGTGGGCATGGCCGACACCCTGAACATCAGGCCGGACCCGGCCGTGGTCGTCGGGCCCACCGAGACGGATCCGCTGGGCGACACGCTGGACCGCGTCGCTGTCACAGCGCCCCCGCCCGCGCCCGACGACTCGGCGGTCGCCACGGCGGAGGTCGAGACAGGAGGTGCCGGCACCGAGGAGCGGAGCCGGCCGCGAGCCATGGTCGCGGCGCTCGCGGTCGCCGTGATCGCCCTCGCGGGAGCGGGCCTCGGCTGGAAGGTGTTGGGCGGCGGAGAGACCGTGTCTCCCCCGGAGGAGGGCGCCGCGGCCGCCGGTGCGGAGGTGGCACGGCCTGCCGGGGAAAGCGCTTCGCCCGTCGGGACGGCACCGGCCGGCGCGGCCTCCGACGAAGGCGCCGGCGAGCCCGAGGCGGCCGATGCAAGCGGCAGGACCGCGGCTGCGGATACCGGCGGCACGGAGGACATGGGGGCGGCGATCGAGCCCGACACACAAGATGACCCCGGGCCGCCGACACCGCCCGAGCCGGAGCCGGCGAAGCCAGCAAAGCCGGCCGCCAAGCCCTCGAAGCCCAAGATCGCCAAGCCGCGCATCGCGCAGGTAGAGACCGTCAACGGCGCTCTCGACGCGAAGACAGCGAAGGGCGTCCTGCGAAAGGCCTCGCCGGCCCTCGCTCGCTGCGCGGCAAAGACCTGGTCCCGAACCGGCAAAGCCGCAGGGCTCTCCTTCTCCTTGATCGTGCGCCCAGACGGTGGCGTGCGCACCCTGCGCCCGAAGCCTGGCGATTCGGCGGCGAAGGCGGTGGCGTCCTGCGCAGAGGGAGCCCTCAAGGCCCTGCGTTTCCCGGCCTTCGAGGGCGCGGCCTTCGAGGTGGTGCGCTGGAGGCTGCGCCCGGGAAGCTCTACTCGACGGTGACCGTGACGGTCCCCGTGGCGGGATCACCCTCCATCAGGAGCAGCGCCGCGGTCGTGCCGCCCGCCACCACCGTGCCCACGATCGTCCACACCCACCACTTCTGGTACCAGGCCAGCGGGAGAGGCTTGAGCTCCAGGGGCAGCTCGGCCATCTCGCCCGGCTCGACGTAGGTCTCGAGGAAGCCCGGGTAGTAGTCCTCCGAGGTGAGCGCCAGGCCGTGCTTGCCGGGCGAGAGGCCCGAGAAGGGGCCTTCCAGCGGCAGGAGCACCGGCGCAGCGCCGTCGAGTGAGGCTGATCCTTCATCCACGTTCGTTCGCAGGGCGAGCTTGCCGGTGCCGTCCACGGGGCGGCCGAGCAGGCTCCAGGCGGCGAAGCGGAGCGCCTTGGGCAGGTGCGACTCGACCCCCTGGAAGCTCTCGCTGGCCCGGTTCACGACCCGCGCCTTGCCGATGTCCATGAGCTTCAGGTTGATGACGAGGGCGTCGCCGAGCTTCCCGATGCTGCCGCTGACGAGGTAGTCGACCCCGAGGGCGCCGCCGATCTCCACGAGGCAGGAGGTGTCGCTGCTGCACTGCAGGATCTGCTTCTCGCTCTCGAAGCGCAGCATGGTCTGGATCTCGTCGCGGCTGATGACGCCGAGCCCCTCGAAGCGCTTGAGCTCCAATGAGAGGAGCTGGGTGAGGCTCTGGGCGATGCCGGGCTCCACGCCGTGGGCGGCGAGGTCGAGGACCGCCGCGCTGGTGCCCTGGGGCGCAATGGCCATGCGGAAGCTCGGCGCCTCGGAGACTCCGCCCCGCCCCAGCAGCCTGTCGAGGGCGGCTATGACCTCCTCGCGCAGCGCCTCCTTCGTGGTCGCGCTGGCGCTCTCTCCGCGCTCGACGACGCGTCTCTTTGCGTCGGCGAGCTTGAGGCTCGCGACCAGGGCGTCGCCGATCCGCCCGACCCGGCCGGTGACGATCTTGTCGGCCTTGACCGCCTCCGAGATGCGCGCGAGGCAGGCCTCGGCTCCCTCGCACTCCATCACGACCTTGTCCTGCTCGTGCTGGACCATCAGCTTGAGCTCGCTCTCGCCGACCACGCGCAGGTCCGTGGCGCGGCCGAGGTGCAGGAGCATCTCGTCGGTGAGGCTTGCGGCCACGGGCTCGAGGTCTTCGTCCGCGGCCAGGTCGTAGACGACCAGGCGCGTCGGCCCCTCCTCTGCCGTCTCGGACGCCGGAGCGGCTCCGAGCAGCGTCGCGGCTACAAACAAGCCAGTCAACCCGCCCATGTCGGCACCTCCTTGCGGGATTCTAGCGCAGTCTCCGGTGCGCTCCCAGCGCGGCTTCTCGTGGGACTACGGGATCGACGGCATGCAGAACCCGCCGCCGCCCGAGTAGTCGTAGACGTTGCCCAGGGTGGTGATGTTCTTGGAGGGCCACTCGATCGTGAAGACGTCCCAGGTGCGGCCGGTGTGGGAGAGCGTGGTGGGCCCGAACTCGGCGAGCTTCACGTTGTAGCTGAAGACCTGCACGACCGGGTTGGACTCCTGGGAGAAGGAGCCGTCGTAGGTGTCGTCGTAGTAGTGGACGACGTAGGTGTAGACCCCCGGAGTGGGCGCGGTGAGGTTGATGTGCTCGGGGCCGTAGCCGTCCACGTCGTCGATGTCCAAGAAGGGGTCGTCGTTCCAGTCCCCGGCGGTGCCCCAGTCAGGGGAGGGGTTGCCGAAGAAGCAGTCCGTCTTGCAGTCGAAGAAGGTGCCCCCGGGGGCCAGCAGGTGGCTGTCGACGTCGGTGTCGTTGGTCTCCCACTCGAGCTTGATGGTCAGGCCGATCTCCTCGGGGGGCGGGGGCTCGCCGATGGCGCTGACGTTCAGGTTGGCCTCGGGCTGGGCCGGGTCGTCGTTGTGGAAGATGAAGGCGCCGGAGTCGAGGCCCGCGAGCTGTGGCGTGTACTTGACCGTGATCTCGTGCTCCTTCTGGGGGTCGAGGACTATCGGGAGCTGCGGCATGGGGATGAGTTGGAACTCCTTGCTGAGCTCGATGAAGAAGAACTTGGAGCGCTCGATCTTGGTGATCCTGAGCTGCGCCTTGTTGCTGCAGTTGCGGAGCTTCGCCTTCATGACCTTGTCGTTGCCGCGCACCACCGTGCCGAAGTTCAGAGCCGGCGGGATGATGGTGATGCAGGGGTCGACCGTCTCGACGCCGCCCTTCAGGTGGCTCGCGAAGACCACCGTGGAGATCTTGGTGTCGGGGTCGTTGCTGTGGATATTCTGGGTCGTGGTACCGTCGGTCTTGTCCTCGAAGCGCACGCGCACCCAGGCCGAGCGGTTGGGTGCGATGGTGATGGGCACCGGCGGGATGCCGATGAGGGAGAAGTCCTCGGAGCTGGCCTGGTCCCACTCGATCTTGTCGATGACGAGGGGCGCGTTCCCCATGTT
>CAZQPP010000016.1:0-33517 GCA_964594295.1 uncultured Myxococcales bacterium
GATACCGGGGACCGATCTCCCGGCTTCTTCTCCCAGCACGATACCGGGGACCGATCTCCCGTCTCTCAGCACGATACCGGGGACCCTCTCAGCAGGGACCCTCTCAGCACGATACCGGGGACCGAGCCCTGCGGAGCCCTGCGGGAATCGTCGCGCTCCTAGACGGCCGGCGAGACCTGGGCGACCTGCTCGTGGAGAGGGCGCTGCGGCCGCGCTGAGGTGGAGGTGTTGGCGGCGTGCGCTGGGTTAGCGGCGGCAGCAGCGGAAGCCGTAGTTGCTGCGAATGCGAGTGGGTGCGCTAGACAGTGAAACGCAGTACTGCCCCGCCATTGTCCCATTCTGCCAGTCACCTCCCCTGGCGAACGCCGCCGGCGCACCCGGAGCCCAGTCCCCGTTTCCTCGGTCGGCGTCGCCAACGATGTGCCAGGTGCCGTCTGAGCCATAGCCTTCCGGCCATGGTTGTGCTTTGTACCAGTCGTCGGCCGGAAGCACGGGTTGGTCCGAGCCGGCCTGGCCCCAGAAGCTCACCCACTCCCACACGTTCCCAGCCTGGTCGAAGGTGCCCCAGCGGCTCCTGCAGCCGGTGCCCCTCGGGCCTGCCAGGCTTCCTGTCCTCTCTGGGTGGGCCCCGTCATATCCCTGCTCACCGCTGCTGCCGGTGTTGCACTCCGAGATGTCGGTGCCGCTGGCCGCGACCTGCCACTCGGCGTTTGTGCAAAGGTGCTTCCCGCTCAGGGCGCAGGCTTCAGCTGCCTGGAACCAGGTCACCCAACGGCTTGGGACAGTATCCACCACCGAGCAGGCGTGAAGAGGCGTCGTCCAGTTGCCGTTTCTTGGGAAGAACCCGACATCAGCGCTGTCTGCGTTGGTGCCCCCGGCACCTGTCGTGGCCCAGTTGCCCTCGCCGCAGCCGTAGCACGTGCCCGTGCAGTCCGGATTCTCCCATATCGTCGTCTCGTAGCGGTCGACCCAGAAGTCCCCGACCTTGACCATCTCATCCCGGCGATCCTCGCCCCCGTCCTTGGTGCACACGACGACGTGCTCCCGCTCGTCCGCCGCAGCGTCCTGTTCGTAGCCGAGGGGACAAAGCCCGTTCATGTAGTCCTTGAAGGCCGCGTCCGACAGCCCCTCGTGGCCCAGCGCGCGCTTCATCGCCGTGAGCACCGAGTCGCCGCCGTCCTCGTCGACGCCGTCCGCCGTCGCCGCGTGCACCGCGAAGGGCACGCTCCCGAGCTTCACCCGGGGCCTGACCTTCTCCCACGACCCGTCCGACTGCTTCACCTCCAGCCCCATCCAGGCGGCGTCGAGGTCACGCACGGCTTTTTGGACGTTGCCATCGACCCAGTCGAGATCCTTGTCGTAGACCTTGTGGCTCGAGATCTCGACCTTGAAGTAGCCGTCCACGACGGGCACTTGCTCGAATTCCTGCCAGAAGACCGCGCCGTCCTTGGCGGGATCCCCCTCCGGACAGCCCGAGGCCTCCTCGCAGGCGTAGACGGTCACCCTGAGGTCCAGCGACTTCGACTGCTCAGTCGCCGTCCCGTCCGTCAGCCGCCCCGAGTAGGTCAGCGTGCCGGGGACGGCGGCCGCCGCATAAGCTGGCGCGAGAAGCAACAGTGGAAGGAGTAGCCTTGTCGTCATGTCCGTCTCCTGCAAAGTCCACGGGGGCACCTGACCCCCAAACCCCTGAGCCTTCTGGGGAGCGGCTGGGATGGGTAGGTGCTTGTGTTTCAGGATCTCACCCGAGTGCCCGCTTCATTCGGGGCGCCAATCGCAGTGCCCGTTTAAGACTGCCAAATTCACGTAGTTGCCCTTCTCCGCGGTCATCGTGAAGTTGTGTTCACACATCACGTTGCTTCCATACGAAGCGTTGATAGCGTACGTGTTGCCGGTGCCGCTCACCCCCGACAACAAGTACCTACCCATGGGGTATGCGTGTACCGCGTTCCAGTTGTTTCTAAACTCGGTCTGGAAGACGTAGACCGTGGCGTAGGAGGCGGCCACACCAGCCCGCGGGTTTTGGCTGGCATGCCGGAGGTTCTCCACCCGGCAACCGGCGAGGCGGCTCTGGTGGGAGCCCTTGACGTAGACGCCGTATTGGCCGCCGTCCTTGCCGTCGAATGTCATCCCGGAGATGTTGACTCGGATACCCACGTTGGTGATGGTCAGCCCGATCTCGTTGACGCCCGGCCGGATCACATGCTGCGAGGCGGGCACATTGGAGTCGCTGCGTTCGATCTGGATCTCGCCCTTGCCGGTCACCCCGGCGATGACCGCGCCGCCCGGGTAGATTCCGGGCTTCACGAGGATCTTGACCTCGTGGTTCACGATCTGTGGCACGTGCTCGAGCGCGGCCTTCAGGGACTCGAAGGGGCTCTCCGCAGATCCATCCCTTGGCTCGTCGTCGCCCTCGCCGACCGGCGGGTCGTCGTCCACCCAGAGCGTGAGCGGGCCTGTCGTCGCACGAACCCCGGACAGCGATTCTGCCCGCAACGCGTATGGAACCGCTCCGAGCTCCTGCCGCGGCATCATCTCTGGAGCGCCGTTCACCGCGACGGTGACCCACAGCCTCTCCGGCAGCGGCAGCTTCGGCGTGAGCGCGGTTGCGGCCGGGTCCGGGTGTGCCCCGCCGTCCTTGTCGTACATGCCCACCACGATCGTGAAGTAGCCGTTCACGAGCTTCACGTTCTCGTGGAGACCCTCGAAGAACAGGTCCGTGTCGCTGCCCTGGCACTTGACGCTCTCGTCGCAGTCACCGTTGCTCGGGCAGCCGCACCTGTAGAGGAAGACGCGCATGTTGACCGCCGGCGCCCTGGCAGCGCCGTCGGTCAGCCTCCCCGAGTAGGTCAGGAAGCCCGGCACCGCCGCGTGGGTGAGCGTAGGCGCAAGCAACAGCAGCGTTAGTAGGAGTAGAAGGGGCTTCGGAGTCATCTTGTTCTTCCGGATTGAGGAGGTTGGCGATGCCGGGGGACGGGATGTTCTCGTGCGCTCTCCACCTGTCACGAGGAGATTGCCCGTCATGGGCACAAGAATCCGCCGGTACCGAGGACGATGCCCTTGTAACAGCCCGCCTGCTTGCTGGCCCCGGGAACGCTGTTTGCGGACACGGTCCCTCCGTGGTCGGCGTAGAACGCGGTCCCGTTGCCCTCGCCTCGCAAGCCCTCTATGTCCACGCTAGCCTGCGCCCCCTCCGCCCATACGGCCCGATCGTTGTTGTCGAGCTGTAGCGTCCAGCCGTTCACCGAGGAATGCGTCGCCTTGATCCCGGCGTATTTGATCCCTGACGAGCCTTTGAAACCGTTGATGCGGACGTGCCAGATCCTAACAGAAGAAGAGTCGGTGACGTGGACTCCGGTGCCGTTGCTGCCGGTGCCGCGTTCGATCTTGAAGCCTCTGAGCAGCACGGGGACGCGACAGCCGGTGACAGAGATGCCGACGGCACCCGAGTCATCCGGTTCGATGATGTACCCTTCCGAGATGTCGAGACTGTCTTCCTCAGAACCGACGATTCTGATTGCGCCGTTGCCGAAGAAACCTCCGATTGAGGTCCGGCCCTTTGCGGCACCAGGGCTCAGTCTGATGACCACGGTCGCAAGGAGCAGCTTCGGCAGCGAGTCCAAGGCGCCTTGGATCGTCAGAAACGGATTGCCGTTTGCGTTGCCAGTCGCATCGTCGCCGTTCGGCGACACGGCAAGCTCGGTAGGCTCCGTGACAGCCCGCAGGCCCGACAGCGACTCCGCCTGCATCGCAAAGGGGAGCGCACCGATCTCCTGCCGGGGCAGCTTCTTGTTTCCAGCCGCCGACTCCTGCTCGAGCTCGATCCACATGCGCTCGGGCAGCTCGGAGGGGAGGCCGGGCACGGTGCGGGCACCGATCCTGAGCGAGAAGTAGCCGCGGACGACTCTCACGTCGACGTGCAGCTCCTCGTACCAGAGGCCGGAGTCCACGGTGTCGGCCTCGCAGGCGTTGCCGCCTGCCGCGACGCAGGCGTGGGCCGCGGGCCCGCAGCAGTCGTAGAGCCGTACGCGGAGGTTGACCTCGGTGGTGTCGGAAGGGGCGACAGCCCCGTCGGTCAGGCGCCCGGAGTAGGGGATGAAGCCCGGGGCGGCTTGGGCGGAGAGTGAAAGGAGGCTCAGGAGCAGGGCCAGGGCAAATCTGGTGTAGCTCGTGGTCATCCTTGGCCTCAGTGCTTGATGATGTAGTTGACGTAGGCGTTGGCGGGTCGTGTGTCAGTGGCGGACGAAACCTCTGTTGCCGTTGATGTGTTGCCACCGATGTCGAGGCCATTGCCACTTTGGCCGTATCCATCGGCTGACAACGTGCAGCTGTTGGTACCACCATGAACGAATTTGCAGTTCTTCTTCCAATCCGGAGTGCCGTAGTACCTGTTGTAGGCAATGTCGTCCTTGCCGTTTCCGCCGCTCAGCATGCCGAACAGGGTGCCGTCGCCGTGCGCATGCGGTTGGAAGGCGGCGCTTTGCACGGAGCCGACCTTGGTCTTGACGTTTCCACCCGGGGCTGGTGCGGTACGCTTTGCGCTATCCTTGTCACGGTCGGCGCCGGCGTCAACGCCGCGAAGGAAGCGGCCGCGGTAGTCGGGCAGGTTGAAGTCGCATCCGTCCTGGAAGCTGCACTTCGTGTCGCCTCTGCCGTGAGCGATGCCAATTGCCGCGAAGAGCGCAGGGAAGTCGCCCTCGCGGTGTGCAGTGCCGTCACAGACCAGCCAGCCCGGTGGCGGAGTGTCGACGTCCCCCGCAAACGCGACGACTGTCCCCACTGGGACACCGTTGCCGGCCGAAACCGCGTAGGGAGTTGCGCCAACTTCCTGTTTCGGCAACGCATTCACCTTTCCCCCGTGTTCCACCAGGAACTGGATCCACATCCGGTCTGGGATTACGGAGGGAAAGGGTGACCCCGCTTTTCCAAGGTGGACAGAGAAATAGCCGTCCACGGTCTTCACGTTGCTGTGGGTCTCGTGCCACACAAGCCCCGGATCGTCGTTCTCGTCGGCCTTTTCGGGGCACTCCCTGCTTCCGGTCGCCTCGCAGCCGTCACCGAAATCGCAGTAGCAGCTGTAAAGCTTGGCGACGAGGGTCACTGTTGCGGCGCCGGTGGAGCCGGTGCCGTCGGTCAGGCGCCCGGAGTAGGGGATGAACTGCGGCACCTGGGCGAGCGACGTTGCCGGCATCGCGAGTATGAAAAGCGTTAGCAGCAACTTGGTGGGCATACCGTTGTCCTGTCTGGCTGAGCGCCGTTTCGTGTCTCGTTTCCGGTGCGATATCTGGGATGGACACATGGGCTGAGGTGAGATCTAGAGCTTCTTGCAGTAGAGAAGCGCCAGGCTCGGCTGCATGTTGTTGTGGGGCGCGCCGCCCTTCTCGCTCGTGTGTGTGCTGCCGTAACCCTTTGCGTACTGTCCCGTCTTTTTGCCCCCCTCCACAACTAGGCCAGTGTCAGCCCAGTCGAAGTCAGCGTTCACCACATCGTAAGCCGATATCGTGTGCTTGTGTTTGGGCATCTGCTCCTCTGAGAGCACGTGGACTTCGGCGCCTGTGCTCTCTCCGAGGGCACGGGGACTCAGCCCGTTTTCCACCGTCGGATTGACGCCAATGAGCGTGCGTCCGCGGGCTGGCATGTGTTCGGACCAGCCATGTGGGCACTGCTCGAGGTCGAATGCCATGACCGCACCGGGCGGCACTCCGTCGCCTGCGTGCAGCGCGTATGGTGCCGAGCCGATCTCCTGGCGCGGCAGTGTCTTCCAGGTTTCGTTCTCCAGCTTCACCGAGATTCGCAGCCACATTCTGGGGGGCAGGTTTGTCGGAAAGGCCGCCGGGAAGACCTTCGCTCCAGCTGCATCTCTGGTCCCGAGAAGCAACGAGAAGTAGCCGTTGACTGTCTTTGCCTCATTGTGGATCTCGCTGCGGATCAGGCCCGAATCGGGGTCGTTCGTGGGGCACTCGATGCCGCCTACCGCGCTGCACCCACCCCCGGCCGGGCAGGCGCAGTTGAACAGATCGACGCGTAGGTCGACCTTGCCGGTCCGAGGTGGAACGGCACCATCGGTCAACCTCCCGGAGTAGGGAACGAAGCGCGGGACCTGCGCCAGCGCGAGGGCCGGCGCGGCGAGCATGACCGCGAGGGAGGCGAGGATGAGGGTCGAGCGCAGGGTCGTAGCGCTTCGGGGTGTCATTCTCCGCCCTCCTCGCAAACCGTCGTGCCGGTGTAGCAGGGCTCGCATTCGTTCGTGTCCTGAGGCACTGTGCAGCCTGGGTTCATCGCCGGGATGCCCGTCCCGAAGCCGCCGCCGAAGCTGCCGATGAGGTAGTAGTCTTCGCCGTCGATGGTGATGTCCTTCTGCTCGGAGACGTAGGCCGCGGCCGAGAAGCCGAGGGGGAGCCAGGGCTGCCAGGCGAAGCCGCGGCACTCGCCCTTCCAGCACTTGCCCCAGCCGACGGAGCCGGCGTAGGGGGCGGAGGTCTCCTGGCCGGGCTCGCCGATCACTCCGAAGACGGGGTTGTAGCATGGCTCTCGCGCGTCGAGGTCCGCGGGTGAGGCGGGGATGGGGGTGTCCATGTCGACGCGCGGGTGGCCGTAGCGGAAGAAGGTGGTCCGCTCGCCCTTCACCGGGTAGCAGCCCTGGCATTCGACCATGTGGGTCCAGTCTGCCGAGGTGAAGCGGTCCTCGTCCGTCAGGTACTCCGGAGCTTCTCCGTCCGGATGGTGGGTGGCCGCCGGGATGCCCTTCTTGATGCACTTGCCGCCGATGGAGCAGTAGTTCGCCTCGTAGGTGGTCTTGCCGGCGTCGTAGAAGACCTCGAGCGGGGTCCAATCGAGCTCGTTTCCGCCGAAGTCGTCGTCCGGCGGGTTGAAGCAGTACAGGCAGCTCTTGTCGCCGGAGTCTTCGAAGCGCTCGCCCGAGGTGGCACACCGCTTGTCGCTTGGGTATCCGACCAGGCATGAGTCATCGAGCACGAAGTAGTGGGGATTGAAGGCCTCATCGACGGGCTTCTCCTCGGAGGGATCGGTGAAGACCGGCTCGCACTGCCCCGTCAGGGTGTTGCACGCGGCGTCGTAGGCGCCGAGGCAGTCCTTCAGGTTCTCGGGGACGCAGTCGACAGAACCGAGCGTACAGCTGCTGGAGCATTGGTAGTCTTTGCACTCGGCGTCTGCGTCACCGCAATCCTTGGGAGGGTGGCAGCTGGTCCCGGCGCAGCAGTCGCCGACGATGCAGGTGTTGTCCTGCCCGTTCCCCACGCAGACATAGCCTTCGCTGCAGCGCTTGCCTTCGCTGTCCTCGCAGAGCACGCACTTGTTCTGGAAGCACACGTTGCCGTTGTAGATGTTGCTGGCGTTCTTGCAGTCGGTGTCGACGAGACAGTCGCCAGGCTTGCAGACGCCCCCGTCGCAGACGTGGGCGTCCTCGTAATACCTGGTGCACATGCTGTGGCTCGTGCACTCGTGGCATTGCTTGTCCGTGAGGCAGACCTTGCCGTCGGTGCAGCGGCCGTCCCACGTGCCGCCCATGGTGTAGGGGATGCAGCCCTCGACGCACTCGAAGTCGCCAGGAGTGGGCTCGTCGCAGTAGTAGCTGGCGCCCCAGACCGTCTCGCAGACGGTCTCGCTCCCGGCGCAGTCCACACACTCATGGGAGCCGCTGTCGCAGACGAGCTTCTTCCCGTCTTTCACGCAGTCCTGCGGGTGGTCCTTTCGGCACCCTTCGACGCAGACGTCTCCGATGGGCAGCTCGGACGTGCGGCAGAGCCAGTGCGCCTCCTTCGTGAGCAGCTTGCACTGCGCGTCGCTCTCGCAGTTGCTCCACGTGTAGTCGAGGCAGATCTGGCCCAGGCCGTTGATCTCGTCTAGCGCGTGGCAGTCGCCCTCGCGGCACCTCTTGTCGGCGCAGATGTGGCCGGAGCCGTAGGCGTCGACGCACTCGGCGTCGGCCTCCGAGGGGTTGCCGGAGTCGTCGCAGTAGATGCAGTCGTTGTTGACGCAGACCTTCTGCTCGAGCTCGCAGTAGTCGGTGTCGGCGGAGGTGCAGTCGACGCAGCTCCCGTTGAGGCAGGCGCGACCTCCGGGGCAGGCGGTCTCGCCGTTGCACTCCGCGACCACACAAACCCCGCCCATGCACAGGTGCCCGTCGAGCCCCGCGCACTCGGCGTTTGCCGTGCACCCGTGGCAGAAGTGGTTCGCGCCGCAGATCTCGGTCGCCTCGTCTACCGCGCAGTCCGCGTGGACTCGGCAGTCGCCCGGCACGCAGCCCTCGTCGAGGCAGAGGTAGGGGTCGGCGTCTGCGCCTCCGTAGGCGCCGACGCATGCCAGGTCCTTCGCATCCTGATCGCCGCCGAGGGCCGTGCAGGCGGTGCAGAGGTTGTCGACGCAGAGCTTGGCGTTGTTGGCGCAGATGCCGAGGTTGTCCTCCGCGCAGTCGACGCAGGCGTTGTCGAGGCAGAGGAGGCCGCCCTCGCAGGCCTTCTCGTCGTTGCAGGCGACGTCTTGGCACAGGCCGTCCACGCACAGGTAGGTGCCGTAGTCGTCTGCGCAGTCCGTGTTGTCGGTGCAGGGCCGGCACCTGCGGTTCGTGCTGTCGCAGACTTGGCCGGTCTCGCAGTTGTCGATGCTGATGCAGCCCTCGGTGCAGGCCCCCTTCGCGCAGACGGCGTGGTCCACGCCGAGGGAGGCGACGCACTCCGCCGCCGCCGCACACTCCTTGCACTTGAAGCCGCCCTCGCCCTCGTCGGCGCAGACGTGGTCTCCGAGGCTGTCGCCGTCTCCGTCCTCCCCACAAGCCGCACCCGCCGGGTAGCACTCACCCTGTACGCAGCGGCCGTTGTCGGTGCACACTGCCTCCACGCCGAGGACGTCTGTGCACTCGTCCTTGGCCCGGTCGTCGCAGGTGTGGCAGGTCAGGGTCTCGTCGTCGCAGATCGGGCGCTCCGAGGAGCAGTCGTTGCTGCCATCCTCGTTGCTCGTGCAGCCCTCCTCGACGCAGTAGCCCTTTCCTTCGGCAACCTCGACGCAGGTGACGGTGCTCTCGTAGGCGGCGGTCTGGCAGTCGACGTCGGTCTCGCACGGCACGCAGATGCCGTCTTCGCCGCAGACGAGCTTCAGGGGCCGGCAGGTTGTGCCGTCGGTGCAGCTGGTCGGCGAGCAGTGGCCGGACTGCTGGCAGACGAAGATCTCGTCGCCGTACTGCTCGGCGCAGAGCCCGTTGCCTTCCTCGCCGGCCTCGCAGGGGGAGCAGACTCCCTCGGCGTCGCCGGCGGCGTTGCAGAGGCCGCCGCTGCAGTCCGGTCCCTCCTCGCAGGGGCCGCACTCGCCGGCGCGGCAGCCCTCGCCCTCGCGGCACTCGTCGGCGATGCGGCAGGGGGCGCACTCGCCGTCGGCGGCGCGGCAGGCGAGGCCCGCTGCGCACTCGTCGGCCGTGGCGCACTCACCGCAGATGCCGTCAGTGTTGCAGCCCTCGCCCTCGCGGCACTGGGCGGCGTTGTCGCAGGGGCCGCAGGTGCCGGCCTTGCAGCCTTGGCCTTCGGGGCAGTCGGAGGCGCTGTTGCAGGATCCGGTAGGCGTGTCGGCTCCGCCGAGGTCGGTTGTGAGGTCAGTGGCGGCTTCGTCGCCCGGGATGTCCGTTAGCCCACCCGGGGTTCCGGGGTCCGCGATGAGGCCCGGGTCTCCGGCCTGGACGAGGGTGTCCTCGCTGAGGCCGGGCTCGGTGCTCGAGCCTCCGGAGCAGGCGGGGCCGAAGAGCATCAGGCCGAGGGCCGGGAGGAGCAGGCCCAGAGGCATCCACCGGAGGCGGGTGGAGGGGCTCTGCTCACATCGGGTCGTCTTGCTCATTTTGCATTCCTCGTGCTGGCACTGCGGAGGCGCCGCTCAGTCCTGCGCCTGACGGCGCGGGCTTCTTTCCCCGGACGGGAGCCCGGTCGGGGCGGGCGCGTGCGTTTCGGGCCCTGGCGAAGGTGATGCCCGATGGGGCGGGGCGAACGGCAACACGGATGGACTGGATCCACGTTCCTGGACGGCCAACCCGGCATCCTTTCCCTGTTCGAGTGACTGCTTCGCCGCTTCGATGTTTTTTCAGGCCCCCGGTGGATGCACAATACCGCAAATGGGGTATTCTCCCCGGTGCTGAAGGGCTGGTGCAGCCCCGATGGAAACGAAGCCGGGTGCAGGTCGAGCAGTGGGTGAAGAGCGAGTCGAAGGTAGCGCGGCGACGGGCCCGAAGGGGGCGCTGACCGAGGAGATGCAGGACATCGCCATGGTCGCTCCGATTCCGATGGTCGTACACCAGGACTGGATCATCAGGTGGAGCAACAGGCAGGCGGACTTGATCCTCGCGAGGCTCGGCTACGTCAACGGTGATGGCTCCGTGCTCGGCCTGAACGTCCTCAACTTGCTCGCTCCCGCCGAGCACGGGGCGGCCACGGAGAACCGCGCACGTATCCTCGACAATGCGGGCGAGCCCTCTCCGCCCCTGTACCGCACCTTCGTGGGCGCCGACGGGCGGGCGCACAAGGTGCTGGGCTCGGGCATAGGCATCGTCTGGGAGGGTGAGCCGGCGGTGCTGGTCTCCCTGGCCTATGTCGGAGAGGTGCCGGCCGTCGTCGCCGAGCTTGGACGACATGCGCACAACGTGCCGCCCGGGGAGGTGCTCTCCTCGAACCGGGAGCGCCTGAGCCCGCTGACGCCGCGTGAGCTCGAGGTCGCGATGAAGCTGACCGAGGGCTTCACGCCGGCCAATGCGGCGAGCATCCTCGGGACCACAGAGCACACGGTCAGGACCCAGATCAAGTCCATCTACAAGAAGCTCGAGATCACGGGGCGCACGGAGCTCGTGCGCCTGGTCGTCGGGGCCGGGCTCGGCGACCTCTGACCTGGTCTGCGGCAGCCGTCCGGTGTCGCGAAGAACAAGGAGGAGACGCGGCGATGATCGACGAATTCGTGTCCACCGGCGCCGGCAAGGTGCATGTCGCGGCCGCGGGGGCCGGCGGGCCCACGATCCTCTTCGTGCACGGCAACTCCTCCTCGACGAAGGTCTTCGCCAGGGTCTTCGCTGGTCCCATGGCCGGAAGCTGCCGGCTGCTTGCGGTGGACATGCCGGGCCACGGCGCCTCCGAGGACGCGGCGGAGCCGGAGCGCTGCTACACGCTCGAGGGGCAGGGCGCCACGCTGCTCGAGGTCCTCGACCGCCTCGCGCTCTACGACGCCGTCCTGGTCGGTTGGAGCTTCGGCGGTCACGTCGTGCTGCAGGCCCTGGCAGCGGGGGCCGGAGCCAAGGGCGCCATGATCATAGGCACGCCGCCCCTCGGCCGGGCCCCGGACATCTTCCCGAGGGCGTTCCTGCCCAACCCTTGCGCCCCTCTCGCTATGAAGGGCTCCTTCACAGAGGACGAGGCCGCGCGCTTCGCGAGGAGCTTCTTCGGCGCCGGGACCGAGGTCCCCGACTTCGTCTTGGAGGACTGCCTGCGCACGGACGGGCGCGCCCGCACGCAGCTCTTCGCCGGGCTTCAGCAGGGACGCTACGCCGACGAGGCGGCGTTCGTGCGCGAGAGCAGGATGCCGCTGGCCGTCATGGTCGGCGCCGAGGACGACATCGTGAACGCCGACTACATCCGCGGCCTCGAGATCGGCAACCTCTGGCGTGGAGAGATCCTCTCGCCCGAGGGAGTGGGGCACGGGCCGTTCTGGGAGGATCCCGATGCCTTCGGCGACACGCTGAGCGCCTTCGTCGCCGAGGTCACGGGCTAGCCCAAAAGCCCTTCAGTCAGCGCCGGAGCGCCTCGTCGAGGAACACGGGGCGCTCGGCCCCGCGGCGTCGTCGGGCGCCATGGCGGGCGCCCTGCTCGAGAACCACGTCGTCTCGGAGGTCGTGCGGAGCTACTGGCATCACGGACGCGACGCTCCGCTGTGGTACTGGCGCGCCCGAGACGGCACGGAGGTGGACCTGCTGATCGAGGAGGACGGGCTCGTGTTCCCCGTCGAGGTGAAGCTCACCGCGTCGCCCAGCCGGCGGACGGCCGCGGCCATCTCGCGCCTGCAGAAAGCCGGCCTCGAGGTGGGGCCGGGCGCCGTGGTATGCCTCGCCGAGTCGAGCTGGTCCCTCTGCGGGCAGGTGTCCGTGGTGCCGGCGAGCTGGGTACGCTGACGGGCGACCGGGGCTTCGGGGGGCCGGTCTAGGGGCTGCCCCTCGTGAAAGCACAGCGGAAGCCCAGGGTCGGCCTGCGCTTGTCGGGGAAGACGCCCTGGCGTCCCCAGACCGTGATCTCGTCGTGGCCGCTGTTCCACGAGCCGCCGCGCACGACACGGGCGTCGTCTTTCTGCGGGGTGTCCTTCGGGTCGGAGCAGGTGCCGCCGCAGGGGTCGTGGTTGTCGGTCCAGGCGTCGGCCGTCCACTCGGAGGCGTTGCCGGCCATGTGGCAGAGGCCGAAGGGCGAGAGCCCGGCTTCCAGGCTGCAGGAGCCGTTGGGCGTGGCGGCGGGAGCCGTCTCGATGCAGGCGGTGTTGGGGTTCGTGTCGGGGCAGGTGCCGGCGGCGTAGGTGTTGGCGCACTGCTTGGTGGGATCGTAGTGGTCCCAGTTGCGCAGGCACTGGGCGGCTGAGGGATCGAAGTCGCCGGTCCAGGGGTAGGGGGCGTCTGCGGTGCGGCGGGCGGCGGCCTCCCACTCGGCCTCGGTTGGCAGGCGCTTGCCGGCCCAGGCGCAGTAGGCCTCGGCTTCGGCCGGCGTGACGCAGACCACGGGGTGGCCGAGCCAGGCGGCCTCGACGGTGCGCTTGCCGGGGTCCCAGAGGCTGTCGCCGGTGTCGCACTCGGGGGTGGGGACGGCGGACTGGTCGGCGAGATAGGCGCCGTAGTCGGAGTTCGAGACCTCGAAGCGGTCGACGAAGGAGTCGGAGCCGTGGCTGGCGCGGATCTTGGGGGTGGAGGAGGCCGGGCAGGCGGGGGCGCCCGTGCTGCAGCCGACGTCGTAGAAGCCTTCGGGGATGCGGCACATCTCGGTGGTGCCGGCCCGGGCGGGGGCTAGCCAGCCGCAGTGGATGGTCTCGGTGTCGGGGTCGCGGCAGACGCCGTCGAAGCACTCGTGACCGGCGGCGCAGGAGGGGGTGCAGGTGCCGTGGGGGGTGAGGCCAGCGTCGGTGGCGGTGTCCGTGTCGGTGGCCGTGTCGGTGGCCGTGGCCGTGTCGGTGGCGGTGTCTGTGGCCGTGTCTTCGAGCGGCAGGGTCTCGATGTAGGTGCAGCCGAGGGCGAGGAGGAGGGCAGACAGGGCGGTCAGGGATGCTGGCGCGCGTCGCATCACAACCCCCCGCGGAAGCCGACGGCGGCGCCGCCGGGCATCGGGATGAAGCTCAGCTCCGCGCCGGGTGGGCCGGCAGCCGGCTCCTCGTCGCCCGAGACGAGGAGGATGACGCCCGTGGTGACGAGGGCGAGGCCCACGCCCGCGAGGGTGCCGCCGACGGCCTTGTCGAGGTGGTCGTCTCGCATGCGCTGGTTCGGCTCGAGCTCCTTGGAGGACTGGACGAGGTAGTTGCCGAGGAAGGCCAGGCCGGCCGCGGTGGCGGCGGCGCCGGTGCCGGTGGCGACCCAGCCCCAGGTCTGGCCCGCGGACGAAGGCGTGGCGGCGGTCACGGCGGGCGCCTCCAAGCGGGGTCCGAGGGCCGCGGTGACGGCGAGGCGGTCCTGGCCGGCGACCTCGAGGGTCTGCTCGAAGGGGTGGTGGTCTTTGTGCTCGATGCGGACCTCGTAGCGGCCGCGCTTGAGCCTCGCCTCCTGGGGCGCTGGTCCGAGGAGCTTGCCGTTCAGGGAGACGGTGGCGCCTTCAACGCCGGGGGCCTCGATGGTGACGAGGGTCTCCTTGCTCTGCTCGGCGAGCTTGGCGGAGAGCGCCATGTTCCGCTCGACCTCGTCGAGCTTGGCCTGCTCGAGGTCACGCACGTTCTTGCGGATCATCTCGTAGAGCTCGTGGGCCTCGGCCCAGCGCTCGAGGACCATCAGGGAGCGCGCCTTGAAGAAGAGGATCTTCGGGTGGGCGTCGATGGTCCAGGCCTCGTCGAGGAGGCGGACGGCCGCCTCGTGGTCGCCCGAGCGCTGGAGGGCGATGGCCTCCTTGACAAGGGTGACGGCCGCAACCTCGCGCTCGTCGGGCTGCGCGTGCGCCGGCCGGATGGGTGCGCACAGGCAGACCAGGGCGAGCGAGGCGCCCCATCTGCACAGCGTGTGGCTCAGAGATCCTCCCATCCCGGCTCCTTTGCCTGCCCCGCGGGGGCCTTGGGCTCGGTCTTCTTCGGCTTCTTCGGGCGTGCGGTCTTCACCGTGGGGCGCGGCTTGGGCTTGGGCTTGGGCCTCAGCTTGACGATCAGGCGCTTGTCGGCCCGGAGCTTGCCCCAGTCGATCTCGACGCTCGTCTCCTCGCGGCCCTCGCGCGTCAGGACCAGGCTCCGGCCGTCGTCTTCGGCCTTGACCTCGAGCGCCGACGGTGTGGCGCGCGCGGCTTCGGGCGCTTCATCCGCCCAGCGCACGGTCCCTCCCGCAGGGTCGGTCCCCACTACGACCGTCACGGAGGTTTCCTCGGGGGCAACGGCCGGCCGCTCGGGGGCCTTGGGCGCGGTCGCGGGCGCCGGTGCGGGCTGTGTCGCAGCCGGGACGGGGGAGGGCGCCGGCGCTTTGTCCGGGGCCGCCTCGCTCCGCCCGCCTCCGCCATGCCCTGCCCACAAGAAGAGCGCCCCACCCGCGAGCAGGGCGACTACGAGCATGGCGGCGACCAGCAGCGACACCTGCTTGCCCGTCCACCCGGCGGCGGGCTCTTCGCTCTGCTCGACCGCCTCGTCGAGGCGCGTCTCGGCGGTCCGGGCGCCGCCCACGGCCTCGCGTCGCACCTCCTCGGAGGCCGCCGCCAGCCGCGAGCTCTCCTTGAACATGGTGGCCCTTAGCTGCTCGACGGCCCTGGTCACCTCGGTGGCCGGCTCCTGACCCCCGGCGAGGCGCTCCTCGATCTTCTGGAGGTCCTTGTCCAGCTCATCGGCCGACGAGTAGCGATCCTCCCGCGACTTCTGCAGGCAGCGCAGCACGACCAGCTCGAGGTCCGCAGGCACGTCGAGCTCCGGTCGGAGCTGCTTGGGCGGCGTCGGCGCCTTGGTGATGTGCTGGGTGAGCACCTCGAGGGCGCTCGCACCTGCGAAGGGGACCGCCCCGGTGAGCATCTCGTAGAGCACGATGCCGAGGGAGTAGAGGTCGGTCCGGGCGTCGACCTCCATGCCGAGGGCCTGCTCGGGTGCCATGTAGGCCGGGCTCCCGATTACCATGCCCGTCTGGGTGAGCTTGTTGTCGCCGCCTCCGTCCTCGGGCGACGCGAGGCGGGCGATGCCGAAGTCCAAGACCTTGGCGTGGAGCTTGCCGTTCGCTCCTTCGAGCATGAAGAGGTTGGCCGACTTGACGTCCCGGTGCACCACTCCGCGTGCGTGGGCATAGGCGAAGGCGGAGGCCGCCTGCCGGCCGATCTGAATCACGCGGGCGGGATCGAGCGCACCGCTGCACCTGATCAGGTCGGTCAGCTCCTGGCCCACGAGGTAGTCCATGACGAGGTACCAGCCCGCCTGCGGGTCGCGGCCGAAGTCGTGGACCTGCACCACGTTGGGGTGCTGCATGGCCGCCAGGACCTTCGCCTCGCGCTCGAAGCGCTTGACCTGGGAGGCGTCGAGCTCGAGCTGCTTCTGCAGGATCTTCACGGCGTAGGTCTTGCCGAGGGTGGCGTGCTCGGCGACGTAGACGAAGCCGAAGCCCCCCGCACCGAGGCGCCTCTTGAGCTCGTAGCGCTCGGCGATGACCACGCCGATCAAGGGATCGGCGCCGCTCACGCGAGTCTGGTCGTCGGCCGTAGCCTGCCCTGGGTGGTCGTTCCCGTCGTGCATCCTCGCGCCCGACTCTGCCGGCAGCGGGCGGTCTCCGTCAAGGTTTGTCGGTGCGTGGAGAGCTCGCCCCGTTGACATCCCGCGCGCGGGTCCCTATCCAGGCTCGTCCCTACGCCGGGCGTTTCCGGGAGGAAGCGCCCGGCGTAGGGGAGCTTCGCTTGCGAAACTCTCGCCCCGCTCTCTTGGAGGCAGCCATGCAGCCCGAAAACCGCACGACGTTTCTCTTTGCCGCGGCCCTCGTGCTCGCGCTCGCCGTCGCAGCCTGCGCGGGGTCTGGCGACGAGAGCCTGAGCAACAGGGACCCCGGCGGCCAGGGCTCGGGAACGGACCTGCCGGCCGGGCCGATCTTCGACGGCGGGGCGACGACGCCGAGCTGTGAGGACTCGTGCCCGGACGAGGAGCAGCGGATGTGCTCGGGCCTCGGCTACGTGATCTGCGCCGACCACAACGACGACGGCTGCCTCGAGTGGGGAGCGGTCCAGAGCTGCGCGGCGGGTACCGCCTGTGTCGGTGGCAAGTGTGAAGCCGCGTGCGCGAACCAGCCCTGCACGGCCATGGGGGCGAAGAAGTGCTCCGAGGCCGGCGAGGTCGTCTCCTGCGGGGACTTCGACGGAGACGGCTGCCTCGAGTGGGGGCCCGGCACGCCTTGCGCCGAGGGCCTGGTCTGCACGCAGGGCTTCTGCAAGGTCTCCTGCGCGGACGACTGCACCGCGCTCGGGGCGAAGCAGTGCGAGGGGAACAGCGTGGTGCACTGCGCCGACGGCAACCTCGACGGCTGCCTCGAGTGGGGCCAGCCCATCGACTGCGGCTCGCTGAGCTGCGTGCAGGGGCACTGCAAGGCGGAGTGCAACGACGAGTGCACCGCGGTGGACGCCAAGAAGTGCTCGGGGCCGGCGGTCCAGACCTGCGGAGACTACGACACCGACGACTGCCTCGAGTGGGGCACCGCCGTGCCCTGCGCCCAGGACGAGGTCTGCTCCGGCGGCGTCTGCTCGACGGTCTGTCAGAGCACGTGCACCGTTGTGGGGGCGAAGCACTGCGCGCTCGACGCGGTGGAGACCTGCGACGACTACAACGACGACGGCTGCCTCGAGTGGGGGACGGCCGTGCCCTGTGACGAGGGGCTGACCTGCGTGCCGGGAGGGCACTGCGCCGCGACCTGCCAGAACCAGTGCACGGTCAAGGGCGCGCGCCAGTGTGACGAGGCGCTCAACGTCATCACCTGCGACGACTACAACGACGACGGCTGCCTCGAGTGGGGCACGCCGGAGCAGTGCGAGGGGAGCAGCACGTGTGTGAACGGGACCTGTGAGATCCAGTGCGAGCACGCCTGCCCCGTGCGCGGACAGCGGCGCTGCGTGCCCGCCACCACGGACCAGCACCAGGAGTGTACCGACGTCAACGGTGACGGCTGCCTCGAGTGGGGCACGGCGGAGACCTGCGACCAGGGCCTCGTGTGCGCCGAAGGAACGTGCGCGATGACCTGCACGAGCACGTGCGACGTGGACGGAGACAAGGCCTGCGAGGGCGACGCCGTGGTCATCTGCGGGGACTACAACTCCGACGGCTGCCTCGAGCACGGCACGGCGAGCCCCTGCGGCGGGCACGAGCGCTGTGAAGCCGGCTCGTGCGTGCCTGCCGACCCGCCGGCGGGCGTGCTCATCTCGGAGCTGCTCTACGACTCGGAAGGCAGCCCCGACACGGAGGCCTTCGTGGAGATCTCGGGCCCGGCTGGTACGTCGCTGAAGGGCTTCGTGCTCGCCGCCGTCAACGGCAGGGATGGCGGCGACTACGACACGGTGCCCCTGTCGGGTGCGGTCGGCGGGGACGGCTTCTTCGTGGTCGCACACCCCGACGCTTCGTGGGACGAGGAGGAGCTCGACCTGAGGAACAAGGACGTGGACCTGCAGAACGGACCGGACAGCCTGCAGCTGCGCTTCGGCGCGCACCTCGTGGACGCCGTGGGATACGGGGTCTTCGGGGAAGGCCAGCACTTCGCGGGCGAGGGTGAGGCCGCGCCCGATGCCGGCCCCGGCAACAGCCTCGCGCGCACGGCAGGTGCCGCGGACACCGGAAACAACCTCATCGACTTCGCGGAGACGGCTACGCCCACGCCCGGCGCCGCCAACATCATCACGACGCCGAACAGGCCGCCGGTCGCCTCACTCTCCTGCCCGCCCGGCGGCGAGCCCTACGAGGAGCTGATCTTCGACGCCTCCGCCTCCAGCGATCCCGACGGGCCTATCGAGGAGTACACCTTCAACTTCGGCGACGGCACCTCGGAGCAGAGCGGCGGAAGCGCCCAGCAGGTACACGCCTACGCGGGCGAGGGCAGCTTCACCGTGACGCTGACGGTTACCGACGAGCAGGGCCTCTTCTCCAGCACCACCTGCAACGTGTTCATCGAGCGCAGCACCGTCGTCGACGACACCGGCGGCAACACCGACCCCGGCGGCGTGGACGATCCGGGCGGAGCCGACGATCCGGGTGGATCGACCGACCCGGGCAGCTCCACCGATCCCGGCGGCTCCACTGATCCAGGCGCCTACCACGACGCGGGCCCGGTCACCGCCTCGGTAGCGGGTGACATCTCCACGACCACGTGGAGCGGCACGGTCCTGGTGATGGGCGACGCCCGCATCCCCGAGGGCAACACCCTCACCGTCGCCGCGGGGACCAACGTGTTGTTCCTCTTCGCCGACCAGGGCGACGGCACCGGCGCCAACGGCCTCGAGGTCGCGGGCGCGCTGAAGGTGGAGGGAGCGCCAGGCTCCCCGGTGTTCTTCACGGTCCAGCAGGCCCAGCACCGGAAGCCCCGCGCCTGGACGGGCATCGAGGTGAAGAACTCGAGCGTGGGTACGGTGTTCAAGCACGCCGTCATCGAGTACGCGGACATCGGCATCAAGATCGCCAGCAGCGCCACGGTGACCGCGGAGAGCACGACCATCCGCCGGTGCCGTCTCGGCGCCGACATCGGCTCGGCGGGCAAGCTGAACCTGCTCGGCTCGACCGTCGCCGACAACACCGGCCACGGAGTCTACGTCCGCTACGACGCGGCGACCCTCTCGGCCACCAACAGCGTCATCAGCGGCAACGGCGAGCACGGCATCAAGGCCATGGTGCGGGAGACCTCGGTGAACCTCTTCGGCGTGCACGTGCTGAACAACGGCGAGACCGGCGTGCACCTCCAGGGCACGACCTTCGCCGCGGTGAGCTCGGTCTTCAGCGGCAACGCGGAGGCCGCCGTCCACGCCGAGGACGGCAAGTACTTCAGCGACGTGCACCAGACCAACGTCACCATCGAGCACTGCAACGTCGAGGGCAACGGGCGCGGGCTGAACATCGTGGGGAAGGTCTTGGGATCGGTGAGCTTCTCGAACCTGCGCAGCAACCGCTTCGAGGGCGCGCGCCTGATGCCCAAGACCGGTGACCGCGGCGCCGTCTACGTGCCCAACGTCTCCTTCAACAACAACAACCTCCACGGCAACTCCACCGAGAAGGGCCCGCTCCTCGAGCGCCCCGGCCTCTCGCTGAAGACCGACAGCCAGGGCACGGGCACCGAGACCTCCTCGCCCTGGACGACCTCCTCGCCGGACCCCGTAGAAGGGATCGTCGTCGAGGTGAACACCGTGAGCGCCTATTCGATCAAAGCGAGGATCTACAAGGACTCCACCGACAGCGGCCAGCTGATCTTCAACAAGGAGAGCCGCTGGGGGCCGGGCTACGCCGACGTCAGGGCCCACGAGGTTCGCACGATGGTGCTGCAGGCCTACGAGTCCACCATCGGCGGCTACGTCGAGCTGATCCTGCACGCGGCCCTCTCGTATCAGGCCGGCGTCAACATCGAGCTCCTCGTCACCCACGGAACCGAGACCATCGACGCCAAGGGCAACTGGTGGGGCACCGCCGACGACCCGACCTCGGTCATCGCCGCCGGAGTGGCCGAGGCGGTCGACAGCTCGGAGCACAAGACCGCGCCGGTCGCGACCGCGGGGCCGTAGCAGGCTCGGGGCGCGTCAGCCCCGCGTCCGGAGCGGGTCCGCCGCGATCAGGTTCCGGCAGCGCGGGCAGACGACGAAGCTGAGCTCGAGGTCCACCTCCGCCTCGAGCTCCTCGGCGCTGCGCTCGGCGCTGGACTCCACGAGCCGCAGCATGGCGACGCGCGCTTCAGCGGCGTCCACGTCGGGCAGGTGCCCGTCGAAGCCCGAGCTCAGGCGCAGGCGCATGTCGTAGAAAGGTGCACCCGGCTCGAGCTGCCGCCCGCAGCGCTCGCAGGCGCGCCCAGCCGGCGTCGCGTCCTCGCTCAAAGCGGCGTCCGGCGCAGCCTCATGGCGTTGCCCACCACCAGGGCCGTGCTCAGGCTCATGGCCGCCGCGGCGAGGGCGGGGCTCAGGAGGAGGCCGAAGACGGGGAAGAGCGCGCCGGCCGCGATGGGGATGCCGAAGACGTTGTACGCCCACGCGAAGAAGAGGTTCTGGCGGGCCTTCTTCATCGCTGCGCGGCTGAGGCGGACGGCCCGCATGATGCCCTGCAGGTCCCCCTTGACGAGGGTGACGCTGGCGTTCTGGATGACGACGTCGCTGCCGTCGCCCATGGCGATGCCGACCTCGGCGCGCGCGAGGGCGGGTGCGTCGTTGATGCCGTCGCCACAGGCGGCGACCACCGCGTCGCGATCCTGGAGGGCGGCCACGGTCTCGGCCTTCTGCCAGGGCAGGGCCTCGGCGACGACCTCGTCGATGGCGAGGCGCTGGGCGATGGACTCGGCCGACGCCCGCGTGTCGCCGGTGACCATCACGACGCGGAGGCCCTCCTCGTGCAGGGCCGCGATCGCCTCCTCGGTCCCCTCTCTCACCGGGTCCTCCACCGCGATGAGGCCCGCGAGGCGCCCCGACGCCGCTACGAAGACGGCCGTGTGCCCGTCGGCGCCGAGGGTGTCGGCGGCCCTCTTCAGCGGGGTGACGTCGATGCCGACCTCGTTCATGAGGCGGCAGCTCCCGAGGGCGGCCGGGCTGCCGTCGACGAGGCCGCGCACCCCCCGGCCCGGGTCCGTGTTCACGCGGGCCGCGTTCCCGAGCACGATGCCGCGCTCTCGCGCCGCCGCCACGATGGAGTTGGCCAGGGGATGCTGGCTCGCGACCTCGAGGGTGGCGGCGAGGCGCAGCAGGCCGGCCTCGTCGACGCCACGGGCAGGCACGGTCATGCTCACGGTCGGGCGCCCCTCGGTCAGCGTGCCGGTCTTGTCGACCACCACGGTGTCCACCTCCCGCAGCAGCTCGACCGCCTCGGCGTCGTGGAAGAGCACGCCGAGCCCCGCGCCGCGCCCCATGGCGACCGCCACCGAGAGCTGTGCCGCGAGGACGAAGGCGCACGGGCAGGCGACGACGAGCACCGCGATGGCGTTGGCGAGGGCGTGGGCCAGGGGCAGGTCCGGGCCCATGAGGCTCCACCCGACGAAGGTGGCGGTGGCCACCCCGACGACGGCCGGTATCAGGAGGGCCGCGAGCTTGTCGGCCGTGCCCTGGGTCGGGGCGCGGCTCTCCTGAGCCTCCGACACCAAGGCGACAATGCGGGAGAGCAGGGTCTCCGCCCCTACCTTCTCCGCGCGCATGAGCAAGGGCCGGTCCGTGTTGACGCTCCCCGCGATGAGCGCTTCGCCCTTGTCTTTCGACACCGCCGCGGGCCCCCCGCTGACCATGGACTCGTCCACGGCGCCGCGACCTTCGAGCAGGGTGCCGTCGGCGGGCACCTTCTGACCGGGCGCCACGCGCAGCAGGTCGCCGGGGACCACGTCTTCGAGGGGGAGCACCTCGGCGCCGCCGTCGTTCAGAGCCCTCAGCGCGCTCGTCGGGGCCGCCGAGCGCAGCCGCCGCAAGGCAGCTCCCGTGCGGCGGTGCGCGCGCAGCTCCAGGATCCGGCTGGCGAGGACCACGGTGATGATGAGCGCCGCGGAGAAGAAATGCAGCGCCGCCTGACCATCGGAGTCGCGGAAGGAGGCGGGGACGACCCACGGGAACAGGACGGCGCAGGCGCTGAAGAGGAACGCCAGGGACACGCCGAGCGCGATGAGGGTGTAGGCGTTGGGGCCCTGCCGGTGCAGCGACCCCATGCCGCGAGCGTAGAGAGGCCACCCGGCCCAGAGACAGGCGGGCAGCGACAAGAGGAGCTCGATCCAGCCCCGCACGGTCGCGCCAAGCGAGGCCGAGAGGGGCCGGCCAGGGAGGAGGTCGACAAGCGAGATCAGGAGCAGCGGCGCGGCGCACGCGGCGGCGACAGCGAGGCGCCTCATCAGCTCTCGCAGCTCGGCGTCTTCCTCAGCGGATCCCTCGGGGGTCGCGCCAGGCTCGAGACCCGCGCCGCACTTGGGGCAGCCGTCGGGCCCCACCGACACCTGCTCCGGGTGGACCGGGCAGGTCCGTGTGCCGGCGGCGGAGGTGTCCGAGGACGCGGCGTCCGGCGCCGCGGGGGCGCCGGCTTCGTCGTGTGCGTCGTGATGATTGGGGCGGCGGGAGGGTTCGGATTCCATGCTCGGAGCGCGCGAGATTACCTTTCTGCCCGCTGGTGTCGAGTGTTGGAACAGCCTACTTCAACAGGTCCCTGAGCTTCGACAGCCCTTCGGGCGTCTCCTTGGGCGCAGGGCGCAGCGCAGCGCCTGATCCCACGACTCGCGGCCGGAGCCCGACGTCCCGCAGGAAGCGGCTCAGGCGATGCTCCCCGGTGGGCCCGCCGGCGCCTCGGCGGCGTGCGTAGGTGAGAGCGAGGTGGCGGCGCGCGCGGGTCACGCCCACGTAGAGCAGGCGGCGCTCCTCCGCGAGGCCGCCCCGGTCGCGCAGGCTCCGCTCGTGGGGCAGCAGCCCCTCCTCGACGCCGGCGAGGAAGACGACGTCGAACTCCAAACCTTTCGCTCCGTGGAGGGTCATGAGCGTCACCCTCGGCGCGGGTGCTTCCTCCTCGACGGGGTCGTTGGGGCCTGTGAGCAGGACCTCGTCGATGAAGTCCTGCGCCCCGCGGAGAGGGTCCTTGGCCAGGTAGCCCTCGAGGAGCCGCGTGAGTGAGAGCACGTGCCCGTAGCGGCGGCTGCCCTCGGCCGGGGTGTCGCATTGGCGCAGGAGGTAGGGGCGGAACGCGATCTCCTCCAGGAGACCGCGGAAGGCCTGCGCCGTGCCACCGCGCGACACGGCTGCGCGTGCGGAGTCCAGCGCGCAGAGCATGCTCGAGAGGCCGGCCTTGGCGCCGGCGCTCAGATCAGGTTCGTTGGGGGCGACCCGCCGAGCCGCCGACAGCAAGGAGCACCTAGTCCGCCGCGCGCGCTCGGCGAGGCGCTCCAGGGTGGCTGGGCCCACTCCTCTCGAGGGGCTCAGCACGGCGCGGCGGAAGGAGGCGTCGTCCTCCGGGTCGATCATCAGGGCGAGCCAGGACAGCGCGTCCCTGACCTCCTTCGTGTCGAGAAGGGTGCGCCCGCCGACCTTCTGGAAGGGGACGCCGGCCGCGCCGAGGGCCACCTCGAAGGCGCTCGCCTGCTGGTTCGTGCGGTAGAGCACGGCGATCTCATCAGGGTCGACGCCCGCCTCGAGGGCGCGACCGATCTCCGTGGCGACGTAGGCAGCCTCCGCCTCCTCGTCGGCGAGGCCGAGCAGGTGCACGGAGCCCTCGTCGGGGAGGGTGGGGCGGAGCACCTTGCCGAGGCGCTCCGTGTTGGAGGAGATGACGCGGTTCGCCAGCGCGAGCACCACCGGGACGGAGCGGTAGTTCTCCTCGAGGCGCAGGGTGCGGGCGCCCTCGAAGTCCTCGGCGAAGCGGAGCATGTGCTCCACCTTTGCGCCGCGGAAGCCGTAGATGGACTGGTCGTCGTCACCCACGGCGGTGAGCGAGCCCTGCTCGGAGACCAGGGCCCGGGTCAGGGCGAGCTGGGCCGGGTTGGTGTCCTGGAACTCGTCGACGAGGAGCACGCTCACCTTCTGTCGCAGGTCCTCGGCGGCGCGCGGCTCCTCGTTGAGGAGGCGGAGGGGCAGCAGGATGAGGTCGTCGAAGTCCACCGAGCCGAGGGCCCGCAGGCGCCCTTCGTAGGCTCGCAGGAGCTCGGCCGCCACCGGCGCGAGGCCGTGGGGGCGCCGGAAACGCACGCGCCCCTCGGTCGCGCGGGCGGTTCGGCCTTCGAGCAGGAGCTCGCGGGCGTCGTGCAGGTCCCAGGCGGAGGGCTGGAGGCCGACGTCGCGCATCGCGTCGCGCAGCAGGCCGGTCTGGTCGGCGCGGTCCACGATGATCGGCCGCCGGGGCAGCCCGACGCGCCGGCCGTGGCGGCGGAGCACCTCGAGGCCGAGGCGGTGGAAGGTGCCGATGAAGGGCAGTGCCTCGACCGTGCGTCCGATGCGCTCCTTCATCTCCCGGGCCGCCTTGTTCGTGAAGGTCACAGCCGCGAGGCGATGGGGCTCGGCGCCGTGGGCGAGGTGCCACGCGACGCGCGCCGCGATGACCCGGGTCTTGCCCGAGCCGGCGCCGGCGAGCACGAGGGTCACGCGCTCTTCTGCGGTGACCGCCGCGAGCTGGGCGTCGTTGAGATCTTGGAGAACGGCTTGGAGGCTTGGGGCGGACATGGGCGGGTGTGTCGCAGTTGGCCCGTTGGAGCTGCCGACGCGCGGCCGTCAGCGCGATGCCGCGGTTCAGGACTGAGCTCGCCTTCGGCTCGCGCGCCTTCGGGCCAAAGGCCCAAAGGCTTGGGAATAATCCGCTTGGGAAGGGCGCATCCGCTTCAGCGCATGCTGCCCACCGCTCGCCTGCGGCTCGCTGCGCGCGTTCAGGCCAGGGGCCTGAACGCTTGCCGGCTGGAATCTGGGGGTCAGATGGAACACACCGACCCTATCGGATCCCCGCGGACTTCTGCCCGCGGCCTTTGGCGGTTATCCTCGCGGGCACGCGGAGCGTGAATGGTCGTGGAGCGAGAGCATCGATGGCTGCAGGGCTGGCGGGCGGACCTCCTGGTCGCCGGTTGGGCCGTGCTGCTCGCGATGGTCTACCTGACAGAGGTCGCCGGGGACCCCCTCGTGCGGGTGCCCATCCTCGACCTGTGGCAGTACGAGGAGATCGCCCGCCAGATGGTCGCCGGGACCTTCCCGGACAAGGCCTTCTTCGTAGATCCGCTCTACATCGTGCTGCGCGCGGGGCTCATGCTCCTCTTCGGGGAAGGGCGGGCAGCGCCCTTGGCCTTGAACGTGATCGCGCTGGCCGCGGCCGCGGTCGCTCTGCGGCGCCTCACGGCGCGGGCCGCCGGAGCCGGCGCCGGCCTCCTCGCTGCGGCCGCGCTCCCCCTCTGCCGGCCGGTGCTCTTCCCCGTGGCCCTGCCCATGAAGGAGCTGCTGGCCCTGGCCTTGTTGCTCTGGGCCCTGGTCCTGATCGCCGCCTTCCTGGACGAGGGGCGGGCCTGGCGGCTCTGCGTCGCGGGGCTCCTGCTCGGCCTCGCGGTCCTCACGCGCGGCAACCTGCTCATCGTGACCCCGGTCCTGGGCTTCGCCGTGCTCCTGCGCCCGGCCGCGGTGTTCAAGCGCCGCTTCCTGGAGGCCTCCCTGCTCGCCGGCTGCACCGTGTTGCCCATCGCCCCGGTGACCGCCTGGAACTACAACGCCTCGGGCGACCTCGTGCTCATCACCTACAACCTCGGGAACAACTTCTACCAGGGCAACAACCCCATCCACGGGCGCACCGACTTCTTCAACCCCCCCTTCGTGCGCGACAACCCGGCCTTCGAGGAGCACGACTGGCGGGTCGAGATGCTGAGGCGCCTCAGGGAGCGGGGCCACGTCGCGCAGGGGAGCCCCGAGGAGATCAGCCCGGCCGAGCTGAGCGGCTTCTGGCTCGCCGAGGGCTGGGCGCACGTCCGAGACCGCCCGGCGGCCTTCGCGAGACGCACCGGCGCCAAGCTCCTGCGTCTGCTCTCGAGCTCGGAGATCACGAACAACGTGCCCGTCGAGTACCTCGCCGAGCGCTCACTGCTCCTGCGCTTCGGGACCTACCCCTTCGGCTGGCTCGTGCTCCTGGGGGTGCCCGCCTGGGTCCTCGCCTGGCCCCGGCTGAGGCACCGCCGCTGGCTGCTCGGCTGCGGGCTGGTCTATGCCGTCGGCGTGAGCGTCTTCTACCTCATCAGCCGCCTCAAGATCCCCCTGGCCCCCTTCCTGGTGCTCCCCGCGGCCGCGGCGCTGCTGATGCTGGTGCTGGTGCGAAGGGAGCCCGTGCCGCGGGGCCGAGCCCTGAGCGCTGCCGTCGCCGCCGTCGTGGCGGCGCTGGTGGGGCTCTGGCCCTACCCGCAGCGCGGTGGGCTCGGGGAGTACAACCTGGGCATCGTGCTGGCCGGAGAAGGGGACCTCCGGGGTGCCGAGGCTGCCTACCGCGAGTCGATCTCGAGGAACGCCGACTTCGCCCCCTCGCGGGTCAACCTCGCGAGGCTGCTGGCGGACCGCGGGGCCCTCCCCGAGGCCGTAGGCGCCGCGCGCGGGGCGGTCGCCGCCAACCCGGCTCACGCACCCGCCCGCGCCATGCTAGGTGAGCTGTTGCTCAAGGCAGGGCGCACGAAGGAGGCCGAGGTCGAGCTCTCGAAGGCCGTGGAGCTGGGCAACAGGTGGCCCGAGGTGCGCTTGAACCTGGGCCTCGCCCTCGCACGCGGCGGCAAGGAGGCGATCGCCGTCGAGCACTTCTGGGCCGCCTACGACGCCGGCGGCGGCCCTCGAGCCGCCGAGCTGCTCGCGACCGCGCTCCTCAACCTCGGTCGCGCGGGGGACGCGGCAGCCTTCCTGGACGAGGCCGTGCAGCGCTTCCCGGAGCACGAGGGGCTCGCGGGCCTGCAGAGCCTGGCCCGGAGGAGGCTCGGGCAGTGAAGGCAGCCCCAACCGCCGCGCCCGCCGCGCTAGCCTCCGCTGTCCTGGTGGCGGCTCTGCTCGGGCCCTCCCTCATGGCCCAAGGCGATCGCTCCTGGCACCGGGACTGGCACTACTTCCAGCACCAGGCCCACGTCGCGCGGGCGGCGATCACCGCGGGCGTGCCCCCCGACCACAACACCTGGCACTGCTCCGGCAGCGACCAGGCCGAGAACCCACAGGGCCTGACGACCAGCCCTCTCTTCGCTCCGGTCTTCGTGCTTGGCCCGGGAGCCGGCCTCCGCGCCGCCTGCCTCCTCTTCCTCCTCCTCGGGGCCGCCGGGATGGCCTGGGCCTTGCGCCGCGAGGACCTCTCGACCCCTGCAGCCGCCGCTGGCGGTGTGCTCTGGGGGCTCAGCCCCTTCCTGGTCGTACACATCTCCGAGGGCCACGTGCCTTTTGCCGGCTTCGCGCTGATCCCCCTCGCCCTCGCCCTCGCCCGCGAAGCATACGCGGCAGACGCCGCCGGCGAGCGGGCGCACGCGCTCAGCTGGGCCGCCGGCACCGGCGCGGTCCTGGGTGCGCAGCTCTGCTTCGGCGGTGTCTACCCATTCCCCTTCACCTGCCTCGCCCTCGGCCTCGACGCCCTGGCCCGATGCGCCCGCGGCCGCAGCCTCCGTCCCGTGTCGCTCCTGGCGCTGATGGGGATCACGGGCTTCGTGCTCGCCTTCCCGCGCCTCCTGCCGGCCTTCGACCTGGTCTCTCGCCTCCCGAGGCCCGCCCTCTGGCAGGACGCCATGGACATCGAGCTCCTCGTCAGGGCCCTCTTCGGCCGCGACGTCTCCACCTCACCGGTGCCGGGCCACCCCTACCACCGCCCCGAGTACGTGCTCTACGCGGGCTTCGCCGTCCTGGCCCTCGCCGCCGCGGGCGCCTTCGTGTCGGCCAGGAAGCCCGCCGGCGCGCCGCGCGTCGCGGTGGGCCTCCTCGCGGTGACGGGCGGCTGGCTGATGCTCGGCGAGGTCGCCCTCGGCCTCCACCGCCTGCTCCTCCCGGTGCCCCTCCTCGGCGACCTCCAGGTGCCGAGCCGCTACGGAGTGCCCCTGCTCTGCGGCCTCTGCTGGCTCGCCGCCCGCGGCGCCGACCGACTGTGGCGGGGCAGGAGCTGGCAACGGGCGCTCGCCGTCCTGCTCTTCGTCGCGGCGGCGGCCGAGCTGGCCACCCTCGACGCGGCGTGGCTGCAGGGTGCGCCCATGGGGCACGCCGGCCCCTCGGGTGTCACCCCGGCTCCCCGCGACGCGGGCCCCTTCGAGAACGCCCCGCACCGCATGGACCACGCCCCCGCCGAGGGCCGCGTGGTGGCCTACTGCTACGAGCCCGGCCCCCACCTGGTGCCGCCCGCCCTGACCGGTCCGGAGCCGGTTCCCTTCGTACGCGGGCTCGACGGCGCGACAGTCGAGGTGAGCGCCTTCGCCCCGGGCCGCATCTCTCTCAGCGGCCCCGCGGGCGGCTGGGCGGCCGAGATCGCCCAGGCCAACGACGCCCGCTGGCAGGTCGTCGGCGGCAGCCGCGTTCCCGGCCGCGGCGGTCTGCTCCGCGTGGAGGCGAAAGGGACGCGCCTCGAGCTCGTCTACCGCAGCGAAGGGCGCATGACGGGGCTGTTGGTGCAGCTCGTGCTCGCCCTGGCCCTGCTCGTGGGCGCCCACCGGGCGCGCCGTCGCCGTTCGTAGGTGCCACCGGGCATGCCCGGCCCTCAGTAGGGCCAGAAGCGAGCCACGTACCTCGCCGGCTCTGCTCCCTCCGCCTCCGCCGAGCCCAGGAGATGCCCCATGCGGCCCGGCTTGCGGTCGTGGAGGATTTCGATGGCTGCCGCTGCTGCGTCACGGTCCTCGCGCTCCACGGCGCAGTCCAGCTCCACGAGGGTCGAGTAGACCTCCGCATCGTCGCGATCGTCGGGGTCGGCCGTTCGGGACAGGTGCTCGAGCCTGGCGGCGCCGTCGACGATCTTGTCGGAGCTGCAACGCCCGCTCCTCTGGAGGCGCGCCAGGAGCCGCAGGGCGGAGCAACGGAGGTGCACCGGCGCCCCGGAGCGAGACGACGCAAGGCTCGCGATGTCGGCGGTGAGATCCGGGCCCTCCAGCTTCCCGAGCGCGAGCCCGGCCCGCCAGCGGGCGAGGTCCACCTGCCAGCTCGCCTCCGGCAGCTCACCGAGCGTGTAGACCTCGCTCCAGAGCTCGTCCACGCGCTCGAAGTCCTCCGCTCGCCCGAGCGCTCCTGCGAGCCGGAACAGCTCGGCGACGGGCGAGGACGCCGCCGCATAGTCGAAGCGAGCCACCATCGCTCGCGCCGCCTCCTCCTGGAGCTCGAAGGCCTCTTCCGGGCTCCCCGTCACGGCCAGGAGCCGGCCATAGGCTCCCTGGATCGCGAAGTGCAGAGAGTGCGCGTCCTTCCTCTGCGCCGCGTGCTTCTCGTACAGGGCCCGCGCCTCCTTCACGGACGGTATGCCCAGGTCGGCGCAGTGCTGGACGAATTGCGCCACGACGGCGAGGCGCAGCTCGAAAGGGAGCTCGTCGATCCAGGCCACGGGAGGCAGCTCCACGCCCGCCTTGGCCTCACCTTCGAAGCGGCCGGAAACCGCGCGGGCGAAGAGGAGCGGCCTCAGCTCCTCCTCGCTCAGCTCGTCCTTCCATGCGTCGAGAGCGACGCAGGCCGCCCGGTGCAGAGGATTCCAGTCCGGCAGCGCTTCGCGCCCGGAGACGCTGAGCCGGAAAAACTGCGCCAGGAGATCGCGCCGTTGGGCGGCGGTTCGCCCTTCCTGCACGAGCCATGTTGGCAGGACGTCGCGTCCCCGCCACACGACGTCGACGATGTCGTGCGCGCTCTCCAGGCCGACGATCTCGAGGCGACCGCGGGCCGCCGATCTGGCTTCCGAGACCTGCTCGGAGGAGACGAGCAGGCGGCGGATGCGCGGGGCCCACTCGACGAGCAACTCGATCTTCTCGGGCAGCCTTCCGACCCCTGCGAGCCGGCCGAGCGGGTCTATCCGCGCGGAGGCCGCGACGTCCTCCGGCAAGGGCTTCCGAAAGACCCGAGACACCATCATCAGGTACAGTGACAGGCCGCAGGAGAGGCCCTCGATCGTGTGCTCGAGGACCGGCGTGTTTCCGTACACGTGGGTGGCGACCAGGCTCAGCTTCCGGCCGCGGAGGTCCGCGTCGCGCAAGGAACGCCAGAGCAAGGGGACGGAGTCCGGCAGAGCACGCATCGCCGCGTCACGGGCCTGGCGCGCCTCGCCTCCGAAGGGGCAGAAGACGTCTCCGGGAGGAGGCTCTGTGGTCCCGGCGAGAGTCCACAGGCTCGCCGCGGCGCCGGTCGCGGTGAGGACGGGTGCCGCCCCCAGAGGCATGGGTGGCGGCCCGGGGCGCTTCGGGTCGGGCGAGAAGCTCTCCATGGCCAGTCCGAGCGCGTCTCCTTCGAGGCCCTCCACGGCTCGCGGCCAACACCACGGCACCTTCCCCAGGGCCCTTTGAAGACGGGTTCGCTGCTTGGAGCTCCACGGCCGACGCAGGATGCGATCGACGACCCCTAGTCCCACGTCGGGGCTCCGTCGGTCCACCACTTGCCCGGGTCCAGGAGCCGCGTCCGGCGGCTGCGCTCGTCGTCGTCCGGGAAGAAATGGGTGGGGAGCAGCCCGGCCAGCCGGCGTCCGAGCGCGTCCACCTCGTCGAGCACCCTGACCAGGGCCTCGTGCCCCCCGGTTGCGCGCATCACGTAGACGACGCCTTCGTGATCTTCTCGCTGCCTGCGGGCGTCATCGAGCTCGGCCGCCCAGGCCTTGTCGTAGATCTCGAGGTTGGCAGTCAGGTCCTGGAGGGAGTCGAGCAAGGCCTCGGCCTCGACAAGGGCATGAGCCTGGAGCCACCGCCGCTTCTCGTCCGGCACACCGCGCCACCACTTCAAGGGTGCCTCGAGCTCGGGGCTCCCGTCCCCCTCGAGGATCCGCGAGAGGGTGCTTCGCGCCTCCTCAGGAGAGTACTGGCGCAGCCGCGCACACGCGCCGGCGGCCGTGAGCACGCCATAGGGATGGCCCTGAGACGCTCGCGCCCGGACCTCCTTGCAGAGCCACTCGTCGCGGCAGCCCCGCAGCCAGTCGTCGATCGGCCCGTCGAGATCGGGGGTCCGGTCCGCCGCGGTCCGAAGCCAGGCCTTGCGGAACACGACCCCTCCCGTCTCGAGAGCCAGCACACACGCGGGGCGTCCGCTGCGCTGGACCAGCGCGCGGGCCCCGTGTGGCATCGCGAGATACCATGTCCCTTCGTCGTCGGCGTCCTGCCTGATGCTCGGGGCGGGCCCGGGCATGGGGAAGACCGCGAGCGGCGATCCCCAGACGCTCGAGGCCGCGAGGAGCACGGGCTTCGCGCGCGGCACCACCTCCAGCTCGAGCCCTACGTCGGAGACCGACGAGGGCCCGATCGGCATGAACCTCTGCTGGCTCGGGTCCAGCTCGGCAAGCTCGACGAGCTCGCGCACCACCAGACGGTGTCCGGTATCGGAGTCTCCCACTCCGTCGTGAGCTGGAGAGAGCAGCACCGGCGGGCCGAGCTCGAGGTCTTCCATGGAGGGGATCTTCGGATCCTTTGAAGATGACGCAGTCATAGCCCTTTCTCCCTACCGCCCAGCTTGTCGCCGTACCCGCGCGAGGAGTCCCTGTTCTGCGAACGCAGGCGAAGCTCCGTGTTCACGATGGCGCAGAAGGCCGAGTGCTCCTCTTCCGAGATTGCCTCCCACACGAGGAGATCGTCGATGTGGGTGAGGAGCTTCTCGCGAGCGCGGCTGTTGCGTTTGTCCAAGCGGTCGCGGACACGGGACAGCTCGGCGCCGGGGTCCTTCTCGTCCCGTTCTTCGCGCGCGCAGTCCTCTATGGTCCGTTCCTTCCTCCGAGCAGTTCTCAGCATCTCGATGCAGAGCTCGAACGCGGCCTTGCGCGGGGGCCCGGGAATGCCCGCGGCTTCGGGCACGATCTCGCCGTAGAAGCGCGATCTCAGCTCGTCCACCAAGCGCTGCTCTTCTTCCGCCTCCAAGTCGTCGGGGGCAGTGGGGCCGGGAGCGCTGATCGGCTGGTCGTCCTTTAACGCGACGTCTCTCGAGCGTCGCCGGAACTCGTCGATGGCGCGGTGGCAGAGACGAATGACGAAGCCCCTGATCACCATGCCATCGGTCCAGCTCCGCTCCGGGTTTCGCAGGACCGGGTTGCTGACGTACAGGCCGAGGTTCACTTGCGAGATGATGTCTTCCCAGCCCGCTCGTCCCAGCCGCGCGCACTGCCAGATCTTCGGAGCTAGCTTCTGGAGCTGTTCCAGGACGACCCGCCCGCCTCGTTGGGCCGCCGCGCGCTCGTCCTTCGTCTTGGCGGTCACGTCGAAGGCGCGCAACGCCTCGACGAGGCCAAGATCCGTGCTCTCTTCGCTTACGCCCATTGCAGCGCCTGCTCGATTGCCCACACCCGCGTCCGCGTCTTCTCGGGAACAAATCGCCCGCGCCATCCATGGACTGTCCCGGCGTGAGGCGCTTTCCATGTCTTGCACTGGCCGCACCACGCCTCGCCCGTGGCTGCGAGGTGGCTCCGCGCCTCTGGCGAGCCGGACCTGGCAGGCAGGGCCAGCGCGTCTTCCAAGGCTCGGAGGGTCATCGAGAGCGGCCGGTTGGCGGCCACCGTGGCGCGCACGCGGTCTGCCACGTAGTTGGCCAGGACGAGCTGCGGCCCTTGCGAAGGGCCTGGCTCGGCCACACAAGGATCGCAGGCCAATGGCGGCGCGCCGGCGACTCCGCGCGTAACACGCTCGTAGACCTCGCCGACGACGGGGCCGTCCAGCCTGCCGTCGGGACAGCCGTCTTGTGCTCGCGACGGCTCTTCTCGCTCGACGACCTCGACGTGAAGGTGCTCGGCCCGGCCTCGCCGCGCCAGGACGGCGGCCGCGCGCTCGAGGGCACAAGCGAGCAGACCGCGGTATCGCCCCTGCGGGCCGTCTTTGCCGAAAGGCGTGAGCCCGCCGTCTCCGTCGATGGACTCCCCGGCGGCCACTACCATTGCGAGCGGCCAGTCTTCGCGTGTCCCGCCTTCGTCCGCGATCGCGGACAGGCTCGCCTTCATGCCCTTGCGGAATTCCAACGAGGCATAGCGGGCGCGTCGATAGGCCTCGCGGGCGCCGATGAGGGCGCTTTGGTGCAGCGTCCTCAGCTCGTCCGGGCAGAGCCTTCCTCGCCTCCGAACACGCTCGAGCGAGCCCTTCCACTCGCGCTCCGCCTGTTCGAGGCATGCGCGGCCGATCAGCTCGGACTCCTCGGCGAGCCGACCGGCCACGAAGCTCAGCTTCGCGTCTTCTTGCGACCGGACCTCTTCAAGCTCGACCAGCGTTCCGAGGGCAATCGACACCGGAACGTGGAGTTCGGCTGCGCGCCAGGGCCACAGCGGAGCGGGGGCGAGGTGGCCGACCTGTTTCAGCACCGCTTCGTTCCGTGCGTCGGATATGGTGGCGTGGACCAGGAGCCCGGCCACGACCGCGTTGCCTTCCGAGTCTCCCAGTCGTCCCGAGCTGTCGAGAAAGAGAGTCCAGTCGGGAAGCGAGCACATGGGCAACCAAGCCAGCGGGACCTTCGACCGCGCGGGATTATGAGCGACGCTTCGCGCTTCGGCAAGCAGCGGGTGGCGCCGTTGCCAGGGCGCGGGCGTCTCCGGGGCGCGCGGCAGACGAAAGGGCTGGCTTGGCTGGGAT
>CAZQPP010000017.1:0-33459 GCA_964594295.1 uncultured Myxococcales bacterium
GTCATCTCGGCGGTCCAGAAGATCGAGGCCCTCGTCTCGGACCCGACCACCGAGATCGCCCACGACCTCGAGCAGCTCCGCGAGGTCTTGGACCGCTAGTCCGAGCCCCCTTTCTCCCGCACCCGGTAAAACCCCACCGGGATGGGATCCCGCGTGTGCAGCTCGTGCACATACGGCAGCGCCGGCACCCGCCCGAGGGCGATGGGCTCGAGCTCGAAGCGCTCGCTCATCTCGCGGCACTCGGCGCGCTCGAGCATGTCGCCGTAGTTGGGCTCGGGCGTGCTCGTGCGGGCTCTCGAATGACACGTGGCCGAGCGGTAGAAGACAGTGCAGGGCCCCGGAGCGCCGGACTCGAGGAAGGTCGTGGTGTCCGTCCACCGGTGCACCCGCCCCACCTCGCGCGAGAGGAATGGAGAGAGCTCCAGCCCGGCGTCGGAGCGAAGCCCCGCGCGGGTGACGATGGTGCAGCCCTCCTCGATGGCCGGGAAGCTCTCGCGGACGACGTCGTGCTCGAGCTGGTGGGTCCACTGCTTGTGCAGGAAGCCGAGCCACGGGGCGTTGGCCGCGACGGCGAGGGCACAGATCAGCACCGCGACCACCGGCCCGCCGCGCCGCAGCTGCTCGCGCACGCCCTTCTCCCTCTCGGAGGCGCCCCCGAAGATCCGCCTGAGCAGGCCGAAGAAGAGACCGACGAGCTTCGAGAGGCCGACCCCCGCGGGGGCGCAAGCGAAGGACATCAGGGGGATGAAGTAGCGGTAGTTCGTGTCACGCAGGCCGGTGGGGTTGGGCACGCCGAGGCAGCCGAGCACGAAGAGGGCGAGGAGCCAGGCCAGGGCCGCCTTCCGCCGGCCGGGCGTGGCGAGCAGGACGATGAGGCCGAAGCACGCAAGCCAGGCCAGGGGCGCGGGCGAGTCGGGCCCGAGGACGTAGCCGTGGCGAGCGATCCACTCCCAGCCGAAGGAGGGGACGTTGTGCCCCAGGGTCGCCTGCTCGAAGGCCACCAGCGCGGGGAGGCACAGCAGGGCCGCGGCGGGCAGCCCGGCACGGAGCAGGTCGCCCGGGTGCTCCGGCCGCTTCTGGATGCTGCCGAGGCAGATGAAGAGCACGACCGGCACGAAGAGGACGGCCTCTACCCTGACGTTGCCCGCGACGGCGGCCCAGCCGGCCGCCAGCACGGCCCACCCGATGCCTCCGCGGCGAGCCCAGAGGCAGGCGAAGCAGGTCGAGGTGAGCAGGGCGAAGGTGAGCAGGACGTGGGCGGAGTCGGATGCGGCGAAGCGGGCCAGGATCGGGTGGGCGGCGTAGAGGGCCGCCGCGGCCAGCGCTGCAGGGCGGCTGTCGAAGCAGAGGGCGACCAGCGCGTAGAGGCTCACCGTGGTGAGCGCCCCCAAGACGACGTTGGCCGTCACCGCGGTGTCGAAGCTCACGGGGAAGACGGTGAACAGGGAGCCCAGCCAGGCGCTGTACGCGGCGGCCCACCGGTGCCAGTCGCCGAAGGCCATGTCCGCGGTGGAGCGGATGTCGGCCGGGAAGGGGTCCGCGACGATGCGGAAGGCGAAGGCACCGCCGACGCAGAGGCCTATCAGCCAGAGCTCGCCCCTGCTCAGGTGGCGCAGGTTGCCGGGCCGCACGGCCACGGCGATCGAGGCACCGAGCAGGACCGGGTGGAGGAGCAGGAAGACGGCACGGGTGGCGCCCTCGATGTCGGCGCTGACGGCGACCATGGCCAGGAAGCCCATGGCGACGGCCAGCACGCCCAGAAGCGCGAGGTTGCGAGATCTCGTCATCTCATGATCCGCGCCTATGCGCAGTGGATTCCGTGAAGCCCCAGAGACAGCTTGATCGTGGGGATAACAGTGTGTTGCGCACGGGCGCAACAGCCTGCTAGCTTCCCGGCTCCCGTGGGGTCGCTCCAAGGAGAGTGGAATGTTCCAAAAGCTGTCTCGGATGTACGACGCACGACATGACTACGCCCGCGAGTGGAAGGAGCGCACGGGGGGCAAGGTCTTGGGTTACTTCTGCACCTACGTGCCCGAAGAGATCCTCTACGCCGCCGACGTGCTGCCGGTCCGCATCCTCGGGAGCCACGAGCCCCAGGACGTCACCGAGCCCCACATCTTCGGCATGTACTGCCCCTTCTGCCGCGACTGCCTCGCCCAGGGGCTCAAGGGCCGCTTCGAGTACCTCGACGGGCTGATGATCTCCCAGTCCTGCCTCCACATCAGGCAGGCCTACACGAGCTGGGAGAAGCACCGCCCGGTCGAGTTCTCCTACTACCTGAACATGCCCCACAAGGTGGACAGCCCCCGCGCGGCCCCCTTCCTCGCCGGAGAGCTCATAAACTTCAAGAAGGCGGTCGAGGAGTGGCGCGGCGTCACGCTGACCGACGAGAAGCTCGAGGAAGGCATCCGGGTGATGAACCGGAGCCGCGCGCTCATGCACCGGCTCTACGACGTCCGCAAGCAGGACCCGCCGCCGGTGTCGGGAGCCGAGGCCCTCCACGCGGTGCTCGCCCAGCAGATGGGAGACAAGCGGGAGCACAGCGAGATCCTCGAGGGGCTCCTGAACGGGCTCGAGGGCCGCGGCACCCCCGAAGGCGCCGGCGGCAACCGCCTGATGATCGTCGGGAGCGAGGACGACGACCTCGAGTTCGTGCGAATGGTCGAGAAGGTCGGCGGCACATTCGTCACCGACGACCACTGCACCGGCTCGAGGTACTTCTGGAACAACGTCGAGGAGGGCACGGGCGACCCCCTCGCCGCCATAGCGAAGCGCTACTGCGAGCGCCCGCCCTGCCCGACCAAGGACTGGGAGGGCCGCAGCCGCCTCGACCACATCGTCAAGCTCGCCAGAGAGTGGGACTGCGCGGGAGTCATCCTCATCCAGCAGAAGTTCTGCGACCCCCACGAGCTCGACGCCCCGGCGATCAAGCGCACCCTCGAGGAGGCTGACATCCCCGTCCTGGCCCTGGAGTTCGACGTGACGGTGCCCGTGGGCCAGTTCCAGATCCGCGTGGAAGCCTTCCTCGAGATGCTCGAGGTCGACGACCTCTTTTAGATTGCGCCGGCCGAGAGCCCAAGGAGGACCTTGATGAGCAAGATTACGACCTACCCGACCGAAGCCCTGAAGTGCTGGAACCGGGCCAAGGAGATCCGCCAGCAGTTCTACGAGCGTTACCGCGACATCAAGGATCAGGGTGGTATCCGGTGGATCGGCGGCGCGTGGAGCCTCTCCGCGGTGCCGGCGGGCCTCGGCCGTGACGTGGCTTGCCTGACGTCGGAGCCCTACGGCGCGACCATCGCCTTCGACAAGCCCTTCTCGACCCGGTGCATGGAAGCCGCCGAGAAGAAAGGCTTCGCGAGGGACTTGTGCTCCTACATGCGCAACTACTGGGGCTCGGTGATCCTCAACGAGTACGCCCTCGGCGGGACCTTCCCCAAGCCCGACTTCATCTGGCAGGACCACATCTGCTGCAGCCACGCCAAGTGGTACCAGGTGGTGTCCGACCTCGAGGGGGGTCTCCCCTTCTTCTGCGTCGACGTGGCCGCGGGCGCGGCCCACGAGATAGACGACAACAAGATCGACTACCTCACCGGGCAGATGCTCGACGGCATCGAGTGGATGGAGAAGGTCACCGGCCGCACCTACGACGACGAGCTCCTGCTCGAGGCCTGCCAAAACGAGTTCCGCGCCACGAGCCTGTGGGCCGAGATCTCGTGCCTCAACAGGGCCAGGCCTGCGCCGCTGGACGAGAAGAGCATGTACTCCCTCTACGTGCTCGGCACCCTGGCCAAGCACCAGAAGGACGTCGCGGACTTCTACGAGGAGCTGAGGGACGAGACGGCCGACCGCGTGGCCCGCGGCATCGCCGCCTGCGCCCACGAGCGCTGCCGCCTCATCAGCGACACGCAGCCGCCCTGGGCCTTCCTGAAGGTCTTCCGCTACCTCGAACAGTTCGGCGCCGTCAGCGTCGGCTCGCTCTACACCTTCGGCCTCATCGGGCTCTTCGAGGTCAAGGAGGACGGCACCTGGGGCCCGCGCACGACCCCCATGGACGCCGGCGCGGACCTCTCGAGCCGCGAGAAGATCCTGAGGGCCTACGCGGAGTGGAACCTGCACAAGCCGGAGTGGCAGCACTTCTACTCGCCGCACCTGAAGAGCGAGATGATGATCCGCATCTGCAAGGAGTGGGAGGTCGACGGGGTGATGCTGCACTACAACCGCGGCTGCGAGGGGCTGAGCCTCGGCATCGCCGAGAACAGGCTCGCCCTCATCGAGGCCGGTTACCCGGTGCTCCCCTTCGAGGGGAACATGGGCGACGAGCGGGAGTTCGACGAGGCCCGCACCATGTCGCGCATGGACTCCTTCATGGAGACCCTGGATCTTCACCGCATCGATTGAGCCCCAAGGAGAAGTGAGATGATCACCGCTGGGATCGACATGGGCGCCAAGACCATCAAGGTCGTGGTGCTCAAGGACGGCGACCGGGTGGCCTCCGCCATGAAGCTCGCCGGCTTCGACACCGAGACCACCGCCAGAGAGGTCATGGCCGAGGCCCTGGAGGACGCCGGCATCGCGCGCGGCGATCTGGACCGGGTCGTGGCGACCGGGGCGGGCCGCGAGGAGGCGCCCGACAAGGACGGCATCATGACCGAGGTCGGCTCGGCGGCGCGCGCGACCCACTACCTCTACCCCGACGCCCGCACCGTCATCGACGTGGGCGCCGAGGAGGGCCGCGCCATCCGCTGCGACGAGCGCGGCAAGGTCGTGGACTTCGCCATCAACGAGAAGTGCGCCGCCGGCGCCGGAGCCTTCACCGAGGCCATGGCGCGGGCCCTCGAGCTCCCCCTCGAGGAGCTCGGCCCCCTCTCGCTGACCAGCACGCAGACCATCCCGATGAACGCTCAGTGCGCGGTCTTCGCCGAGAGCGAGGTGGTCTCGATGATCCACAACAACGTGACCAAGCAGGACATGGCGCGCGCGGTCCACGACGCCATGGCCAGCCGCATCGTGTCCATGGCCCGCAAGGTCGGCTACGACCCGCCCGTGGTGCTCGTCGGCGGGCTCGCTCGCAACGTGGGCTTCGTAGACTCCCTGGTGCGGGGCCTCGAGCTCGAGGGGCTCACCATCCCGGAGGATCCGGACTACGTCGGCGCCCTCGGCGCCGCCCTGGCCGCGGCTGACGACGTGAGGAGGCTCTCATGAGCGAGGCCAAGAAAGAGTACTGGCGCTGGGAAGAGGGCAACTGGCACGACGAGGGCCGCGACTGGCGGGAGGCCGACATCATCTCCGCCGGCGTCGACGTGGGCTCCGTCTCCACCCAAGCGGTCGTCCTGGCCGACGGTGAGCTCTTCGCCTACGGCAACATGCGCACCGGCTCCAACAGCCCCGACAGCGCCCGCAACGTCATGAGCGCGGCCCTCGAGGGCACCGGCATGAGCGTGGAGGACATCCACTACTGCGTCGGCACCGGCTACGGCCGGGTCAACGTGCCCTTCGCGCACCGGGCCATCACCGAGATCCACTGCCACGCCCGCGGCGCGAACTTCATGTACGGGGACAAGGTCCGCACCGTCTTGGACATGGGCGGACAGGACTGCAAGGCCATCCGCTGCGACGCCAAGGGCAAGGTCGTCGCCTTCCAGATGAACGACAAGTGCGCCGCCGGCACGGGCCGCGGCATGGAGGTCTTCGCCGACCTGCTCCAGGTCCCAATCGCCGAGGTGGGCCCCATGTCCCTCTCGGTCGACGAGGAGCCCCCGCCGGTCTCGAGCACGTGCGTGGTCTTCGCCAAGTCCGAGGCCTCCGGGCTCCTGCGCAAGGGTTGGCCCAAGGAGAAGGTGCTCGCGGCCTACTGCAGCGCCATGGCCCACCGCGTCTTCACCCTGCTCGAGCAGGTGGGCGTGGAGCCCGGCTTCTGCATCACCGGCGGCATCGCCAAGAACCCCGGCGTCGTCACCCGCATCGAGAAGGAGCTCGGCCTCGAGTCTTTCAAGAGCGACGTCGACTCCCAGCTCGCCGGGGCCTTGGGCGGCGCGCTCTTCGGCCGCGCCCTCGAGCAGAAGAAGCGCGCGAAGGGCGGCTGAGCCGATGAAGGCCCACTACGGATACGAGGACGGCGCGGGCAGGTTCTACATCACGGTAGACACCGATCTCTGCAACGGCTGCGGGGACTGCGTGCCGGCCTGCCCGGCGGGAGTCCTCGAGATGATCGAGGAAGATCCCCTCGAGGACGACCTCGTCGCCGCGGTGAGCGACGAGCACCGCAAGAAGATCAAGTACTCCTGCAACCCCTGCAAGCCCACGGGGTACACCTCCCTGCCCTGCATGGAGGCCTGTGAGCCGGACGCGATCCAGCACAGCTGGTAGGCGGGAGCTATTGGCTGTTGGCCATTAGCTGTTGGCAGAGCTATTAGCTGGCTAACCGCTAACTGCTAACCGCTAACGGCTACACACCATGCGCGTCTCGCTGACGGTTGACGGAACGGCCCTCGAGGCCGAGGAAGGCTGGACCATCCTGCAGGCGGCCCAAGCGGCCGAGATCTACATCCCGACGCTCTGCGCCCACCCGGACCTGCCACCGCAGTGCAAGACCGAGCCCGTGGAGGCCGTCCACCATGCGGACCGGCGCATCGAGCACGTGCCCGCGGAGGGGGATCCTGGTGAGGCCTCCGGAGCTCCGAGGAAACGCGGCTGCGGGCTCTGCGTGGTGGAGGTAGCGGGGCTTGGCAACAAGCCAGCCTGTGCCACTCCAGTGGAAGCCGGCATGGTCGTCACCACGGCCGGCGCCGAGATCGAGGAGCTTCGCCGGGAGCGACTCTCGGCCGTCCTCGCCCACCACCCCCACGCCTGCCTCACCTGCGCCCAGCGCGAGGGCTGCACGCGTGAGCCCTGCTCCATGAACGTGCCGAAGCCGGAGCGCTGCTGCCCGAAGCTCGGCTCCTGCGAGCTCGAGCACGTGGCGGCCTACATAGGCATCGCGCCGAGCACACCGCGCTACGTCGCCGACGAGCTGGCGGCCATAACCGACGAGCCCCTCTTCGACCGTGACCTCGCTCTCTGCGTCGCCTGCGGACGCTGCGTGCGGGCCTGCGACGGCCGCGACGTCGGCGCCCTCGGCTGGGTGCGCGACTCCAGCGGCCGCCGCTGGGTCGGCCCCCTCGCGCCGACCCCCGTAGAGGCCGGCTGCCGCCTCTGCGGGAGCTGCGTCGAGGTCTGCCCGACCGGCGCCCTCACCGACCGCGGCATCAAGCCTGGGCAACGTGAAGAGGCCCTCGTCCCCTGCCGCAGCGCGTGCCCCGCCGGCACCGACGTGCCGAGGTACGTGCGCCTCGCCGCCGACGGTCGCTTCGAGGAGGCCGCCGCCGTCGTGGCCGAGCGCGCTCCCCTCGTCGAGGTCCTCGGCCACGTCTGCTTCCACCCGTGTGAGGACGCCTGCCGGCGGCACGACGTCAACGAGGAGCCAATATCCATCTGCGCGGTGAAGAGGGAGCTCGGCGCGGCCTCCGCCGCGTCCTGGACCTCGATGCTCGACGACGTACGCGAGGCGGCCCGAGCCCGCGGAGAGGGCCGCAAGGTCGCCGTCGTCGGCGGCGGGCCCGCCGGCATCACCGCCGCCCACGTGCTCGACCTGCTCGGCCACCACGTCACCCTCTTCGAGGCCAACGCGAAGCTCGGCGGCATGCTCAGCTACGGCATCCCGGCATTCCGGCTCCCGCGCGAGGTGGTCGACCGGGAGACGACGGCCGTGCTCGAAGGCGTGGAGGTCAGGACCAGCGCCCCCCTTGACAAGGAGGCTGTCCAACGCCTGCGCACCGAGCACGACGCGGTGCTCGTGGCCACCGGAGCGCCCGCGAGCGTCACCCTCGACGTTCCGGGCGAAGACATGCCACAGATCCGCGGTGGGCTGGCTTTCCTGGCCGACGTCGCCACGGGCAAGCTCGATCTCGGCGCGATGAGCGGCGAGACCGTCGTGGTCGTGGGCGGTGGCAACGTGGCGGTAGACTGCGCGCGCTCGGCCCTGCGTCTCGGCGCTGCCGCGGTGCACATGGTGAGCCTCGAGCAGCCCGACGAGATGCCCGCGCACCCCTTCGAGCTGAAGATGGCCGCCGAGGAGGGCGTGCGCTTCCACCACGGCTGGGGCATCCGCGCCTTCTCGGGAGACGGGCAGCTGAGCGACGTGGAGATCAAGGCCTGCGCCCGGGTCTTCGACGAGCAGGGGCGCTTCGATCCCCTCTACGACGAAGACACGACGAAGACGGTGGCCGCATGCGCCGCCGTCGTGGCGGCCGGCCAGCGCCAGGACCGCTCCCTCCTGCCCGACTCGCTGGCCGGCGTCTTCCTCGCGGGCGACCTGGCGACCGGCCCCGCCTCTGTGGTGGAGGCCATCGCCTCCGGCAGGGAGGCGGCCCTCGCGGCGGACCGGCACCTCGGCGGCGCAGGAGAGCTGAGCTTGAGGCTGGGGCCGAGCTTCGCCCCGGCCGGGCTCGGTCGCGTGGAGGGCTTCACCTCTTTGCCTCGCCTCGAGCCGGAGCCGCCGCCAGAGGAGCACCGCAGCAGCCTCGACACGGCGGCGCCCGGGCTGGGCGCGGAGCGCGCGCGTGAGGAGGCCGACCGCTGCCTGCGCTGCGACCTGCGCCTGCTCTACCACCGCCCGCCCACGCCTCCCGCGCGACAGGAGAGGCTGGCCCTGAGCGAGGAGAGCCTAGCCCTGGTGCCGGAGGGCGACGGCGTGGTCTGCTTCTACGACCAGGCCGGCGAGATCCTGGAGATCGTCGGCGGCTCCGACATGCGCGCCGAGGTGGAAGAGCGCCTCGACGCCGGGCCGGAGGTGCTCTTCGACTTCGAGCCCCACCCCATGTTCACCCAGCGCCAGAACGAGCTGCTGAGCCGCTACATGGAGAGCCACGGCAAGATGCCTCCCGGTGTCCGGGAGGAGGACGACCTGGACGACCTGTTCTGACCAGCGGTCGCTTTTTCGTTGACATCGGGCCCCAACAGCCCTACCCGATCCAGCAGGACGCATTTGGGAACGCTGCGTGAAGGAGGCGACATGAGCGCGAAGAGTCGGTGGGCTTGCCTGGCACTGTGCCTGAGCGCATTCCTCGCGCTCGCGCCCGGCTGCAAGACGAAGCGGCCGATCCCGGACCATGTCGTGCGCGCGGGCGCCGAGCAGGGCCCCTTGCGCGCCGGCAGCGACTTCAGGCTGGTGGCCGTCGCCCAGCGTGTGCTCGAGAAGGAGGACCTGGTGGGGCTCACCTACGCGTGGTCCATCGAGGGGCCCTGCGAGCCCCGCCTGCAGCAGAAGAAGGGCAAGCCGCGCAAGGCCGTCCTGCACGTCACCCGCACCTGCGGCCCCGAGGATCTGAAGGTGACCCTCAAGGTGGCTCGCCTCGAAGAGGAAGGAGAGCGCGCCTTCTACCGGACGCTCAAGGTCGAGCCCATCGCGAACCTCTTCGGCGTGATCCCGGTCAAACCCGAGCCGCGGCCCAAGGACTGGAAGCTCTTGGTCGACTTCAAGGAGTCGCCCACGACGAAGCGCACGACCATCGGCACCAAGCTCGGCGTCTGGAACTTCAACGACGCCCGCTGCCGCTACGAGCCCGCGGACGACGGCGTGCTGCGCTTCAGCATCGGCTTCCCGATGGAGCTCAGCTCCTGCGGGCTCTTCATCCCGCTCGCCGAAGACGAGAAGGGGAACCCCTCAGGCGGCGCCATATCGGGGCGCGACCGCCTGACCATCATCGTGCGCTCCCGTGAACGCGAGGTGCCCTTCGTGGTCGAGGTGACCGAGCTCGACAAGTTCGCGGCCTACAACCAGGGCCCGACCAAACGCTCCGGTGTGCTGCTCGCCGCCCCCGACGATTGGCACAGGCACGAGATAGACATCGGCCGCCTCTCTACGGGCATGGACCGCAGCTCCATCCGGCAGGTCGGCATCGCCATCGAGTACAAAGCCCTGAAGCAGAAGAGCGCGGTGATCGAGATCGACGAGATCGCGATCATCAAGCGCTAGAGGTCCTCATGCCAGGCAGCCCCTACGACTCTACAGTGCGTACTGCGCCCACCGCCCCGCGGCGCCCCATCGCCGTCGTCGCGGTCGGCGGCCACGCCTTCATCCAGAAGGGCGAGGCCGGGACGATAGACGACCACCTCCGCAACTCGGACCTGCTCGCCCGAAACCTGCTCACCCTCCTCAACCGCGGCTACAACCTCGTAGTCACCCACGGCAACGGCCCGCAGGTCGGAAACCTCCTCCTCCAGCAGGAGACCGCGACCTCCGAGGTCCCCTCCCTGCCCCTCGACGTGCTCGTCGCCCAGACCCAGGGCAGCCTCGGCTACATCCTGCAGCAGTCCCTGCTCAACCACGCCCGCTCCTTCGAGCGGGGGCGCTACGTGGTCACGATGGTGACCGAGGTCGTCGTCGACCCCAAAGACCCGGCCTTCGCCAAGCCGACCAAGCCCGTAGGCCCCTTCTACAGCGAGGAGGAAGCCAAGACGCGCGCCAAGTCCCTCGGCTGGACGGTGGTGGAGCAGACGGGCAGGGGTTGGCGCCGCGTTGTGCCCTCGCCACGCCCCACGAAGGTCGTGCAGGCGCGCATGGTGGCTGACTCGGTCCGCCAGGGCCACATCGTGCTCGCCGGCGGCGGCGGCGGCGTGCCCGTGACCGTGGACTCGCACACCGGGCGCCACACCGGCGTCGAGGCGGTCATCGACAAGGACCTCACCAGCGCCGTGCTCGCCGAGCAGGTCGGGGCCGACCTCTTCTTGATCCTCACCGAGGTCCCGCAGGTCTACGTGGGCTTCGGCACCCCGGAGCAGCGCGGCCTCGACGCGGTCACCCTGCCCGAGATGGAGCGCCTCGTGGAGCAGGACGAGTTCCCCGCCGGGAGCATGGGCCCAAAGGTGGAGGCCATCGTGCAGTTCCTCCGCGCCGGCGGCCCCCGCGGCCTCGTGACGCACCCCGACTACCTCGACGAAGCCCTCGACGGGCTCGCGGGGACGCACTTCGTGGGCCGAATCTAGAAACCCCGGAGCTACTCCGCGGACACCCACACCGGGTTCGTGATCGCGAAGGGAGCGTCCCCCGGGTACACGGGCGCCATGCGCTCCTCGTCGCCCTCGACCAGCAGCGCGTACCAGGCCGGCCCGCTCTCGACGCGCTCGATGCTCTCGTCCATGCGCAGCGCGTAGACTGTCGCCGTGCCCTCCGGGGTCTTCAGGTCCCGCTCCCAGACGACGTCGCCGCTGCGGATCAGCTTGGCCGATCCGAGCTTCATCCAGGTCGGCGCCTGCACCTTCATGCGGATCGACACCTCTCCGTCGGTCGGACTCACGTCGCCCCCGATGGGCGCATCCTGGACCCATAGCTCGGGGAGCGGGCCCTGCGACGTGACGGCTCGCCCGGTGACCAGGCCCTGAGCGATGACCTGGGGGTCGACCGCGGAGATCTCCGCGTCCTCGGCCGCGACGAAGGTGCGGGGCGTGCCGGTGCCCTTCGCGTCGTGGGCGTCCTCGGCGCCGACGCCGGTCTTCCTGACACCCTGGTTCAGCAGCCAATACCAGCCCGGCAGGGTCTCGTAGTAGAGCTCGTCGCGGTCGTCGTGGGAGTTGTAGACCTCGAAGGTGTCGAAGTCGGTGTTGAAGCGCTCCCCCACGAGATCGTCGAGGCTCTGGTCGAGGTCGAAGCCGATGGAGTACATGAAGGCCTGGGTCGTGAAGGGGTGGTTGATCTGGATCACCTTCGCGTCGAAGTTCTCCCTCAGGTTCTTCCAGATCTCCGGCGCTTCCAGGTCGCGCACGTAGTTCCCGTGCTCGTCGGTCTCGACCCACGGCACGGCGAACTCCCGCGGGTCGTGGCGACACCCGAGGCAGTTGAAGTGCCCCCCGATGGGCGAGATCTCCGCACCGACGTCGCTCTTCAGCCACGCCCCGAGGCCGAAGTCCGCGATATAGGGCGTGTAGTCGGAGAAGACGTCGTGCTCGGTCGGGAAGATGTACTCCATGCCGGCGGCGGCCAGGGAGTACATGCGCAGGTCGATGGGGCACGTCGAGTCGATGCTGAGCTCGGAGTGCACGTGCACGGTCGTGGCTACCCAGCCCTTCGTGTCGACGCTGCGCTCGAGCTCGCCTGTGACGGTCTCCCCGGCGGCGGGCGCGAGCGAGACCTCGCGCCTGACGATCTCGTACTCGAAGCCGCGAGAGAGCGTGACCGTGTAGAGCCCCGGCGTCACCGCGAAACGGTGCCTCCCGGGCCCCGCGTAGAGCTCGCGCACGACGGGGTCGCCCAGGTCGGCCGTGGGCCCAGGCTGCAAGCTCGCGCGGCAGGGCAGAGCCACGCCCTCCTCGCCCTGGGGGTGGCAACGCACCTCCAGGACCGACATCTGCGGAGCCGCGAAGCTCGGGCGGGCGGTGCCTCCGGCCGGGCTCACGCCCGAGTGAATACGCACGCCGACGCGACGCACGGCGACCTCGAGGTGGTGCTCCGCGTCCTCGAAGACGGGGATCGAGAACCCGCCCTCCCCGTCGAGGCCCGCCATGCCGACGGGCTGCCCCTCGCCGTCCCGCGCCAGCACGTGCACGTCCCGGTGCATGACCTCCTTGAAGAGGCCCTCCACGCGCCCCCTCAGCAGCTTGGGCGGCTCCCCTCCTCCGAGGGCCGCGAAGGCCTCCAGCAGAGCCGCCGTGCCGCCGTCCGACACACCGAAGTAACGCGTGGCCGTGTGCGTGTCCCCCGGCTCCAGGGTAGGGTTGGCCGCCCTGAAGAGCTCCAGCTCCTCTTGCTGCAGCGGCACCGACAGCGCCTCCCCCGGGGCCGCGAAGATGCCGTAGGAGACCCCCTCCCCCACTCCGAGCGCGTAACGGATCGAGGGCTTCACGCCCGGCGCCTCGTCCACCCCGCCGAGGCCGTCGTAGAAGACCCGCAGGCGGTCGCCGATGATCGCGGCGTCGCCGATCATCACCTGCCGCCGCGAGCTCGAGCCGTTCTTCACCGTGGTGCGGATCTCCAACAGCGGAGAGCCCGGCTCGAGGCGGTACTCGATCTCGACCTCCATGCCGAGGGCCCGCGACGGGATCGCCGCGTCGAGGAGCGGGATGCCCGCGTCGGCCCCGGTCACCCGCAGCACGGCCGCGCCCCCGCCCTCACCGTCCTGCACGACCGCGAAGGCCTTCGGTCGAAAGGCGCGAACCGTGCCGACGACCGGGATCAGCTCCCCGAGCAGGTCGCGCCCCTCCTCGCCCGGCGCACGGCGGATGTCGGCGTCGATGAGGTTGCCGCCGAAGGGGCCCCAGTACGCGGGCTGGATCTTGCCCCGCACGATGAAGACCGCGTGCTCGTTCTCCAGGCGGAAGTCGCCCACCTCGGCGCGGGCGTTGAAGCCCGAGAGGAGCTCGTCTTCGCTCTCGATGCGCCACAGGCGCGCGCTGCCGGCCGGGCCGCCGGCGTCCTCGGAGCCGGCCTCCACCGTGTCCGCCGGGGCCGGGGCGTCCTTCTCCCCGGCCGACGACCCGTCCGCGGGCGCGTCCGGCACGACCGCCTGGCCGCCCCTGTCTGCCGCCGCCCCCGTGCCCGAGCCGCTCGAGCAGGCGGCGAGCCCCAAGCAGGAGAATGCGACGGACAGGACCGTGGTAAGCCTTCCCATGTGAGACCTCTGCGCAAGTAGTGACAGGCAGGCCCGGAGCGTAGGGGACCTACCCGCGAGCGCGCAAGGCCGAGAAGACCGGGACCCACCGGAGCCCCTTGTTGCGGCGACCCGCTGCGGGTACTCTCGAAGGGCAGAGGGGGAGCTCTGCGAGTGGGAACAGCCAACCGAAGAACCTCGGTCTGCCGCCTCGCTGTCGTGGCAGCGGGGCTCCTCGCCTCGTGTACATCGGGCGCGGGTCCGACCCCGGCGCCACGCGTTGTCGGGGCGACTACCGAAGATGCGGGGGTGGCGGGCGCCGACGTGATGCTCCTCGAGGACGGTGCCTGGTCGAGGCCGGACGAGGCTCCCTCGCCGGAGGATGACGCAGCGCCCCCACCGGACCAGCCTGCAGAGACGGACGTCGCTCCGTCGGGAGCCGGTTTCGGAGAGCCCTGCAAGGGCAACGGCGACTGCGAGCAGGGTTGGTGTGTCGGCGACGAGCATGGCGCGGTCTGCACGGCTCCATGCGTAGACAGCTGCCCGGCGGGTTGGGCGTGCCGTCGAACAGGAGACATCGGACCGGACGTAGTCCTCCTGTGCGTTCCGGAGCCCACTGTCGTTTGCAGCCCGTGCACGACACCTTCCGATTGCGACGAGCACTCGGTCTGCGCCCTGCCGGAAGGCAGCGGCGCATCGAACGAGCCTTCCCCTGTGTGCCTGTTGGAGTGCGGCCCCGACAAGGGCTACTGCACCACAGGCTTCGCATGCTCGACCGTGGCTCTCGCCGGAGGCTCACCACGTGAGGTCTGCGCCCCGGTGGAGGGCACGGGTTGCTGCGCGGCTGCAACCAGGGGTCTCCGAGAGCCCTGCTCGCGCTCCAACGAGCACGGCGAGTGCGCTGGGACGCGCGTCTGCATGGGCGCCACGGGCTGGAGCGGCTGCGTCGCGCGCGCTCCTGGCGAGGAGATCTGCAACGGAGGGGACGACGACTGCGACGGCCTCGTCGACGAGTCGCTCGGCCCGGGCTGCCTTTGCGGGGACGGGAGCTGTTCGGGTCCGGACGAGACCGAGCTCACCTGCCCCTGCGACTGCCACACCTGCGGAGACGGTCGCTGCGCCCCCTGCGGCGAGGGACCCGCTCGCTGCCCCGCGGACTGTTGCCCACCAGAGAACGATGGAGAGGGCTGCGGGGACGGGATCTGCGCGTCTGCTCCGTGCGGAGAGGGACCGGAGTCCTGCGCGGAAGACTGCGGCGACCCTTGCGGCAACGGTCTCTGCGCGGCGGGCGAGGGTTGGCTGGGGTGCGAAGAGGATTGCCCACCCGGCGCTTGCGGAAACCGCGTCTGCGAGCCCGCGGACCTGGGCTTCGAGCTATGCCCAGAGGACTGCCGGCAGGGCTGCGGCGACTGCATCTGCGACCACGAGCAGGGTGAGGGATGGTCGAGCTGCCCGGAGGACTGTGGGTGGTGCGGCGACGGCGTGTGCTCGAGCTGCCCCGCCCTCGCCGAAGACGCCGGCCGGTGCCCGGCCGACTGCTGCGTGCCCGGACCGGAGCGCTGCAACGGCCTCGACGACGACTGCGACGGAGTCACGGACGAAGGCTTCGAGCTCGGTGCGCCCTGCGAAGAGCCGCCGGGTGGAGCGTGTGTGGAGGGAGTTGTTGGCTGCGACGAGGACGGAGAGCCCGCCTGCCTCGACGGGGAGCCTCAGCCGCCGGGTCATCCCTGCGGTGAGTACCTCTGCACAGGAGGTTTCGTGTCACCACCAGGCGCCTGCGACAGCGAGGGCCGATGCGTGGCCCAGCCCAGGGTCGACTGTGGCGGCAGCCGCTGCGCCAGCGGAGCCGATTGTCTCTCGCTGTGCGCTGCGACGGACGAGTGCCGCGACGGCTACGACTGCGAATCCGGGCGCTGCATGCCCTCGCGACAGGAGTGCGTCGGAGCGGACGAGTGCATTGACGGAGACCCTTGCACCGAGGACGTCTGCGACGCGCGAGGCGTCTGCGCGCGCTTCGAGCGACGCCCTTGCGGCGGCGACGCGGACGCCGACGGTGACGGCGTCGGCGACGGAACCGACCTCTGTCCGGAGCACGCCGATCCCGCACAGGAGGACCTCGACGGCGACGGAGTCGGCGACGCCTGCGACGGCTGCGTCGCGAGCGCCGGGGGTGAGATCTGCAACCACGTCGACGACGACTGCGACGGAGTCACCGACGAGGCCGTCGCCCCGCCGGGGAGCCCCGAGGTCGGCCAATCCTGCTCCGGAGGGAGCTCGCCCTGCATGCGGCACGAGGTCGTGTGCGCCGGCCCGCAGGCCACCGCGTGCCGCCCGGTGGGGCACCAGCCGGCAGGAACGAGGTGCGCCGCGGCGGTGTGCGTAGAGGCGATCCTCACGCTGCCCGGTGAGTGCGACTCGCGCGGCCAATGCCTCCCGGCGGGAGTACGACCCTGCGCTCCGTATCGCTGTACCGGCGAGGATTCCTGTGCAGAGAGCTGCCGCGGCCCCGGTGACTGCATCGAGGGCTACTTCTGCGACCGGGGCGTGTGCGTGCCGACCATCGAGCGGGGAGGCCCCTGTCTGCTCGAGGAAGCCTGCCGGGGAGGGCTGTGCGTCGACGGGGTTTGCTGCGAGGAGGCCTGCGCAGAGCCCTGCCGCAGCTGCGCGGTGCCGGGTGTGGCTGGGCTCTGCCGCCCGGTGGTTGGAGCGGTGGACCCCAACACCTGCACCGGCGCGCGCACCTGCGACGCGGGCGGCACCTGCAGGGCGCACCTCGGTTCGCCGTGCCACCAGGGAGGCGACTGCCTCTCCGGCCACTGCGTCGAGGGAGTGTGTTGCGACAGCCCGTGCTCGCAGACGTGTCAAACCTGCGTCGCGCCCGATCAGGCCGGCAGATGCGTCGCGGTGCGTCTCGACACGGACAGGGATCGTTGCGCAGGCACGGCTGGCTGCGACCGCCGAGGTGAGTGCAAGCTCCTGAGCGGGCAGCCATGCGGGGCCGATGGTGACTGCCTCAGCGGCTACTGCGTAGACAGGATCTGCTGCAGCTCCTCGTGTGAGGAGCCCTGCCGGCGATGTGATCGGCCCGGGCGAAAGGGGAATTGCAGCCCCGTCGTCGACGACGTCGACCCGGGCTCCTGCGACGGGCCCGTCGGCTGCGACGGCGGCGCTCGCTGCCGGGGTGCGGACGGCGCCGCGTGCTCCACCCCGGCGGACTGCCTCAGCGGCCACTGCGTAGACGGCATCTGCTGTGACAGGCCCTGCTCGGACCGCTGCTCGAGCTGCCTCGAGCGCAACACCTGGGGGAAGTGCAGGCTGCTCCGAAACCGCGAGCATGCCGGGCTCTGCGCCGGCGACCGGGTGTGCAACGCCTACGCCGAGTGCGTGCTGCGACGCGGCAAGCCCTGCGACGAGGCCGGCGAGTGTGAGTCCGGGCACTGCGTGGACGGCTACTGCTGCGACGCTCCCTGCGAGGGGCTGTGCGAAGCCTGCAACGTCGGTGGGGCCGAAGGGACGTGCGCGGCGCTGCCCGACGGCACCGATCCCGGGAGCGAGTGCGCGGGCTGCGAGCTCTGCGACGGCGCCGGCTTCTGCAGGCCCGTCGAGCGCGGGGCCGATCCAAAGGAGCACTGCGAGCAGGAGCCCGGCTGCGGCCGGGACGGGAGCTGCGGCGGCGACGGCTCCTGCGCGCTCCACGGACCCGAGAGGCACTGCGGGGCCCCCACCTGCAGCGGCGACACGCGCGTGGCACCGGCGACCTGCGACGGGAACGGCCGGTGCCTGCCCGGGGGCGCCGCGCCTTGTCCCGACGGCTTCGCGTGCAACCCGGCCGACGGCTCCTGCCGGGAGGCCTGCACGACGTCGCTCCACTGCGCGGAGGGCTTCTTCTGCGCGCCGCCGCGGTGCTTGCCCCTGCGCGATCCTGGAGAGATCTGCGCGCGAGCCGAGCAGTGCGCCTCCGGCTTGTGCGTCGACGGCGTGTGCTGCAAGGAGCTCTGCGAAGGGGCCTGCCGCTCCTGCGCCCTCGACGGAAGAGAAGGCGAGTGCGCCGCGGTGGAGAAGGGACGCAGCGACCATCGCCGGGCTTGCCCCGCGGGCTGGGTCTGCGACGGTTTCGGCGGCTGCGCAGCGCTTCCCGGTGAACCTTGTGGCAGGCACAAGGACTGCCTCGCCGGGGCATGCGCAGACGGCCTGTGCTGCGACCGCAACTGCGACCGCCCCTGCGAGCGCTGCGATCTCCCCGGCCGGGTCGGCGCCTGTGCTCCGATCCCCTTCGGTGAGGACCCGGATCTCGAGTGCGCCGGTGCAGGAGCCTGCAACGGCGCCGGCGCATGTGCCCGTCCTGACGGCGAGACCTGCATCTCCCGCTTCGACTGCCTCAGCCGGATGTGCGTCGACGGCGTCTGCTGTGCGGATGAGTGCGACGGGCCTTGCCGCTTCTGTACGCCGCCCGGTTCGCCGGGGAGCTGCCGGCCCCATCCTCGTGGCACGGACCCCGAGGACGACTGTGCCGGTCGCCTCGTCTGCGACGGCACCGGCGGGTGTGTGGCTCCGCTCGGGCTGAATTGCTTGACCGGCGCTCAGTGCATCAGCGGGCTCTGCGTGGACGGGGTGTGCTGTGAGGGGCCTTGCGACGGCGCATGTCAGCGCTGCAACGGTGGCCGAGAGCCGGGCCGTTGCGTGTTTGCCCCGGCCGGCACCGACCCCGACGCGGAGTGCTCGGAGGGCGCGCTCTGCGACGGACAAGGCGCCTGCGTGCAGCCCCTGGGCGTCCACTGCGAGTCGGCCTCGGACTGCCTGAGCGGGCACTGCTCGGGAGGAGTCTGCTGCCGGACCGGCTGCGACGACATCTGTGAGTCGTGCGCGCTCAGCACCTCCCGGGGACTCTGCGCGGCCGTCGGGCGCGGACAGGATCCCGAGGACGAGTGCCCGGGCGACGAAACCTGTGACGGACAGGGCCGATGCGTCGCCCCGGCGGGCTCCTCGTGCGCGGTGCCCGAGGAATGCCTCAGCGGGTTCTGTGTCGGCGGCGTCTGCTGCGAGGGTCCATGCAATGCGCCGTGCCTCTCCTGCAACCTGCCGGGCCTCGCCGGGCGATGCAGCTTCGTTCCGGTCGGCACCGATCCCGAGGGAAGGTGCGCGGGCGACGCCGTCTGCGGACAGGGCGGCAGGTGCGTGGCGCTCGTAGGTAGGGCATGCAACAGCGGCCTGGCCGAATGCGCCAGCGGCTTCTGCTCGGACGGCCTCTGCTGTGACAGCGAGTGTGGGGGGCCGTGCTTCTCGTGCGCCCTCCCAGGAAGCTCGGGGCAATGTAAGGCGGCGCCCCTCGGTACGAACCCACGGGACTCCTGCCCGGCTGGACAGAGATGTGATGGCCGGGGTGCCTGCAAGCGTCCCGATGGGGTGTCGTGCTCATCGAGCGACCAGTGCCTCAGCGGTTTCTGCACGGACGGAGTGTGCTGCGACAGCGCTTGTCAGGAGGCCTGCCTGGACTGCCGTAGCGGGACCGCCCTCGGGTTGTGCTCGCCCTCGCCCCGCGGCATCGATCCGGACGACGACTGCCCCGGCACCATGATCTGCGACGGCGCGGGAGCCTGCGTGCAACGCAATGGCGCGCCCTGCACGGCGGCCGTGGACTGTCTCAGCAAACACTGCGCCGGCGGAGTCTGCTGTGCGAGCCCTTGCTCGGACCCGTGCGAAACCTGTGACAGCCCCGGTCTGGCTGGTCTATGCCTCCCGCTTCCGGCCGGCACCGTGCTGCTCAGCGGTTGCCCGCCGGGCCAGGTCTGCAGTGGTTTCGGAACCTGCAGCACTCCCGACGGCGGAGGCTGCGCCGCCGACGAGGAGTGCTTGAGCGGCGTGTGCGCCCACGGTCTCTGCTGCGACCGGCGCTGTTCCAGGCCTTGCGAGGGCTGCGACCTCGAGGGCTCGCGCGGCCGTTGCTCGCTCGTGCCCGCAGGGGACAGCCCACGCGCGGGTTGTCCGTCGGGTACCGTCTGCGATGGAGCCGTCAACTGCGTGCGGCTCAATGGGGTGCCATGCCTGATCGGATCCCAGTGCCTCTCCGGTCTGTGCGTCGACGAGGTCTGCTGCGACGGTGCCTGCACCGAGGCGTGCCACTCCTGCGTCCAGCCTGGCTCCGAGGGTCTCTGCCTCCCAATCCCCCGCGGCAAAGACCCTGACAACGACTGTCCCGGGCTCGACGTCTGCGACGGCGAGGGCGGCTGCTCGGCCTTCGGCGGAGAGGAGTGCACTGGCGACGAGAGCTGCCTCAGCGGGCATTGCGCCGACGGCGTGTGTTGCGACCAGGCCTGCGAGGGCCTTTGCCGTTCGTGCGCGCTGGCAGGAGCCGAGGGGACCTGCACGCCGGTACCCTACGGCCAGGACCCCGACGACGAGTGCCCGGGAGCGGCGGTGTGCGACGGCGATGAACGCTGTCGCAGTGGGGCGGGCACGCCCTGCGAAAGCGATCTCGACTGCCTCGAAGGCCCCTGCGTGCACGGCGTCTGCTGCATGTCTCCATGCCGGGGTCCGTGCCAGCGCTGCGATCTGCCTGGAAAGGAAGGCCGCTGCGCTCGAATCGAGCCGGGCACCGACCCCAACGACGCCTGCCCCGGCCAGGCCGTCTGCGACAGCTTGTCCCGCTGCCGACTGCCCGGCGGCGAGCCTTGCGGCGACGGGGAGGAGTGCCTCTCGGGACTCTGCTCCGACGGCGTCTGCTGCGACGAGGAGTGCCGGGGACCGTGCCGCTCGTGCAGCCTGCAGGGCACGGCGGGCGTCTGCACCGGTGTTCCCGTGGGGAGCGATCCCGACGAGGAATGCCCGGGTGAGGGTGTTTGCGGCCCATCGGGCACATGCCTGCTGGGCGCCGGCGCAGAGTGCTCCGACGACCGCAGCTGCATCACCGGCCACTGCACCGACCGGGTCTGCTGCGACAGGGCCTGCGAGGAGGTCTGCCACAGCTGCCGGCTCGAGGCCTCGATTGGGCGGTGCATCGCCATCGCCTCCGGAGACGATCCCGAGGGCGACTGCGGCGGGCGGCGGATGTGCAACGGCGAAGGGCGCTGCGCCGGCGCGCGCGGAGCACCGTGTACCACCGATGCCGGCTGCCTGAGCGGCCGTTGCGCCGACGGGGTGTGCTGCGACAGCGCCTGCGACGGGGCCTGCGAGGCGTGCAACGGGCCCGACGAGCTAGGCTTCTGCGTGGCGGTCGCGCGAGGCACCGACGCGGCCTCGGAGTGCGGGGCGGAGGCCGTCTGCGACGGCGCCGGCGCCTGTGCACACGTAACAGGCGCCGCCTGCAACACGGGAGCAGACTGTCTCGGAGGCCTGTGTGTCGACGGCGTCTGCTGCGACAGCGCCTGCGACGGGCTCTGCGAGGCCTGCGACCTCCCCGAGCAGGAGGGGAGGTGCTCCCCGGTCCCATTCGCAGCGGATGTCGACGAGGAATGCGATGGTGCCCAGGCTTGCGACGGTGAAGGCGCTTGCGCGCGCCCAGATGGCGCCCGGTGCTCGGAGGGAGGCGACTGTCTCGGCACGCTCTGCGTCGACGGTGTGTGCTGCGCCGGCGCCTGCGACGGCCTCTGCGAGACCTGCGCCGGGTCTAGCTCTCCGGGTGCCTGCAGGCCTGTCCGGGCCGGCAGCGATCCGGAGGCCGAGTGCCCCGGCGAGGCGCTCTGCGACGGCGCCGGCAGGTGCCTGGCGCCCGCGGGCACGCCGTGCCGAGCAGACCTCGAGTGTCTGAGCGAGATCTGCGCTGACGGGCACTGCTGCGACGTCCGCTGCACCGCTCCGTGCCGCGCCTGCGATCTGCCGGGCGCCGAGGGGGTGTGCACCACCGTGCCCCGCGGCGAGGACCCTCACGCCGACTGCCCCGGCGAGCGCGTCTGCGACGGCGGAGGAGACTGCGCGCTCCTGCTCGGTCAGCCTTGCTTCGGGCACGCCCAGTGCCTCAGCATGACCTGCCACGACCGGGTGTGCTGCGAGCGTGAATGCGAGGGGGGGTGCAGCTCCTGCGCCCTGGAGGGCAGCCTCGGCCGGTGCACCGCGCTCCCGCGGGGGAGCAGCGCCTCCAGCGGAGCCTGCCCGACCGGCGCGGTCTGCGACGGGGCCGGGGGGTGCGTGCTCGACCAGGGAAGGCCTTGCGCGGACGACGCCGACTGCCTCGACGGGCGCTGCGTCGACGGGTTCTGCTGCGACGCATCCTGTGACGGCCTCTGCGAAGCCTGCGACCTCCCCGGCCACGAGGGTAGCTACAGCCGCGTCGAGCGTGGCCGTGATCCTGAGGGCGAGTGCCCGGGCGCACAGACCTGCGACGGTGGAGGAGCGTGTGTGGCGCCATTGGGCGCCGCGTGCACCGCCAGTGCCGACTGTCAGAGCGGTTTTTGCAGCGATGGTGCCTGCTGCGACGAGCCCTGCGAAGGGACCTGCGAGGCCTGCGACCTGGCAGGCCGCATCGGTCGGTGCAGCCCCGTCGCGGCGGGCTCCGACCCATACGACGAGTGTGCCGGGCTCGAGGTCTGCGCCACCTCGGGGCGCTGTGCTCGCCCCGTTGGCTCCCATTGTGCCACCGACTCGGATTGTCTCGAAGGCGCCTGCTCCGACGAGGTGTGCTGTGATCAGGCGTGCGACGGTCCCTGCGAGCTCTGCGCGCTGCCCTCGTCGCCAGGCCGATGCCAACCCCTCGCACGCGGCACCGACCCCGAGGAGGAGTGCCCCGGCGCTGAGGTCTGCGACGGCCGACGACGGTGCGTGCGCCCGCTGGGCGCGCCATGTGCCTCGGCCAAGCAGTGCTTGAGCGCGGCCTGCACCGACGGGGTCTGCTGCGAACACGGCGAGTGCGGCGGCTTGTGCCGAGCGTGCAACGTGGACGGCCTCGAAGGCATCTGCGCGTCACTCCCGGCGGCCACCGACCCCGACGACGACTGCCCCGGCGCCCTGGTCTGCGGATGGAACGAGCGCTGCGTCGGGCCGGTCGGCGAGCCGTGCTCAGAAGACGCCGACTGCCTGAACGGCACGTGCCGGGACGGCGTCTGCTGCGCCACCGACTGCGGGGGTGCCTGCCAGCGCTGCAACGGCCAGCGCCCCGGCCAGTGCGAGCCGGTCGTCCTCCAGCCCGACGCCGACACCTGCTCGGGCGCCAGCTCCTGCGACGCTGCGGCACGTTGTCGGCTCGTTGTCGGACAGCCCTGCTCCGTCGACGCTGAGTGTGAGAGCGGCCAGTGTACGGACGGGCGCTGCTGCGAAGAGGCCTGCCACTCCCCCTGCCGCCGCTGCGACGGCGACCGGGCCGGGCATTGCGAGGTCGTAGCCGGCGCCGAGGACCCGGGCACCTGTGCAGGAACAATGGCCTGCGACGCCTCGGGCGCGTGCAAACCCAAGGCCGGCCAGCTCTGTTGGACGAATGAGGACTGCGCGAGCGGGCACTGCGTCGACGGCGTCTGCTGCGACACAGCCTGCCTCGACTCCTGCGCGGCCTGCGACCGCATCGGCGACGAAGGCACCTGTGGTTTCTTGCCCGCAGGCAGTGACCCCGACGGAGACTGCGCTTCAGCACAGGCGCGCTGCGATGGGGCCGGCGGCTGCCGCCTCGTGCTCGGGGCCAGGTGCGCGTCGGGCAGCGACTGCGCCAGCGCTCACTGCACGGACGGCGTCTGCTGCCGCGAGCCCGACTGTGCCGGCCCGTGCAACACCTGCAACACCCAAGCGGCGCCGGGGAGCTGCGCCCTCGTCCCACGCGGCAGCGACCCCTCCGGGCGGTGCCCGGGGCTCGCCGTCTGCGACGGATCGGGCGCCTGCAAGCTCCCCCTTGGGGAGTCCTGCACCCAGGGCGGCGACTGCCTGAGCGGACGATGCGTCGACGGCCTCTGCTGCAACGAGGCCTGCGACGGCAGGTGCCGGTCCTGCCGGCTGCCGGGCAGCCGCGGCTACTGTCGCAACGTGCCGGACGGAGAGGATCCACGCGGGGACTGCGGCGGCGCCGCGACCTGCGACGGGCTTGGCGCTTGCAGCCTCCCCCTCGGATCGCCCTGCGAGCGCGGCGCTGACTGCCGCTCCGGGTGGTGCGTCGACGACGTCTGCTGCGACACCCCGTGCGACGGTGTCTGCGTACGCTGCGGGTCGGATGGTGCCTGCGCAGCGTCTCCGGCCGGCAGCGACCCGGACTCCGACTGCGGCACGTGTGCCGTCTGCAAGGGCTCCTTCCTGCCCGGCCTCGAAGGCATGGAGTCGGCGTGCGCGTGGGTACTGTCCGGCGACGACCCCAAGAGAGACTGCCCCGCAGAGGCGACCTCGACCTGCGGCCGAAGCGGCGGCTGCAACGGCGCGGGGGCGTGCCTTGTGCACGGGGAGGGGACTGTCTGCGTGGAGGAGAGCTGCGACGGGACGAGGTGGCTCCCGAGCAGGGTCTGCGACGGCAACGGGGGCTGTCTCGAGTCTCGCGCCGGAGACTGCTGGCCCTTCCTGTGCCGCTCCGCCAGCGAAGGCTGCCCGACGCAGTGTCGCTCGAACGCCGACTGCGCCGAAGACGGCTACTGCACCGGAGGAAGCTGTCAGGCCAAGGGGGAAGCCGGCGCTCGATGCTCGGGCGGCGATGCCTGCCTGTCGGGTTTCTGCAGCGACGGGGTATGCTGCGACGAGGCATGCACGGAGCCGTGCCACTCGTGCGCGCAGCGCTGGCGCGAGGGCACCTGCGCCAAGGTGCCAGCCGACACCGATCCGGACGGTGATTGCGGGCAGTGTCAGGCCTGCAACGAAGACGGACGCTGCTCCTTCATTGCCGCCGGCGGCGACTCGAGGGGTGGATGTGCGGAGGCCGCGCGGGAGACCTGCGGAGCCGACGGCACCTGCGACGGAGCCGGTGGGTGCAGGCATTGGGCGGCGGGCACCGAGTGCCGTTCGGCCCATTGCACGGGCACGACCCTCCATGCCGCCGACCTCTGCGACGGTGCCGGTCGCTGCGTCGACGGAGGAGAAGGTCCCTGCCCGGCTGGCTTCGCCTGCCGTTCGTCGGGCACGAAGTGCGAGGAGTCTTGCTTCGCTGACCTCAGCTGCGCCGCCGGCTACTACTGCGACCTGGCTACGTTGAAGTGCGCGCGGGAGCGAGGGCTGGGCGAGGCGTGCTCGAGCTACGAGGGGTGCGCCTCGGGCTACTGCCGCGACGGGGTGTGCTGCGACGAGGCGTGCTGGGACATGTGCATGTCCTGCAACCAGGCCGGCAAGCTCGGACGTTGCAGCTACGTGCCCGCCAACACCGATCCGGACTACGACTGCTGGCTGTGCCAGGCCTGCGACGGCGCCGGCGGGTGCAAGGACGCGCCGGCGGGGACCGATCCTCATGACGAGTGCGATCGAGGCTCTGCCAAGTGCGGTCCCGACGGCACGTGCAGCGGAAGCGGCGATTGCAGGCTCTCGCCCTCGGGAACGGTCTGTCGCCAGGCTTCGTGCTCCAACGCCACCTTCGAGCCCGCCGATCTGTGCGACGGGCTCGGGGCGTGCGTGGACAAAGGAGCCACGAGCTGCGGTGCTTATCACTGCTCAGGGGCGGCCTGCCGGACGAGCTGTAGCAGTCACCCACACTGCACGGGCGAGCACTACTGCTCCGGAGGGCGATGCGTGGCGAAGAAGGCCAAGGCCGAAGCGTGCGAAGACGACGTGGAGTGCAAGAGCGGCCACTGCGAGGGCCCCTCGGGCTCGCGGATCTGCTGCGACCGGGACTGCCCGGGGCCGTGCAGCTCGTGTACGTTGAGCGACGCCTTCAGAGGGACCTGCAAGCCAAGGACGAACGACATCTGCGGAGGCGGCGACGACGACTGCGACGGAGTGACCGACGAGCCGGGCTCGGAGGGCTGCGAGACCTACTACCAGGACGCGGACGGGGACGGGTACGGCGGCGGTGTGGGGCAGTGCCTGTGCGGGCCTGGTGGGAGTCTCGCCGAAAAACGCGGAGGCGACTGCTGCGACAACGACGCTCGCGCGTGGCCGGGCACGACGGCGTACTACTCCGGGGACGTCAACTGCACGAAGGACGCTTTTGACTTCGACTGCGACGGTGTCGAGACGCCGGAGTACGAGTTTGGCAGGTGCGAGAATATCAGCATCGTCGAGTGCAGAACTGAGCCTGGCTATGCCTTCGTGTATTTCTCGGTTGTCGAGAACGAAGAGCCTCCGGATTGCAGCGGGATGGCCTGGCTTGACTGGCCACCGACGGACGAGCCCGGAGACGGGCTACCGACAACCAGATTCATGCCCGCCCCTTGTGGCTGCGTCGCCTTCGCGATCACCGACTGCGCCCCGGGCTTGTTGCGTTGCGCGCCCGACTTTTTCAACGCCGAAGTGGTCATTCAGCGCTGCCGGTAGCGCCCGCCTGACCAACTCAACGCTTCGCCTGCCGCCGATATCGAGTAGTCAGCTCCACCCCGTCGGTCGCTAACGCGCCGTAGCCGTCACCTCGCCCGTTGGGCGCAAGCGCCGTAACTAGGAGCTGGAGCCACCGGCCTTCCCCGAAGAAGAGGCGCTCGAGGCGGTCGGGATCGGTGGCCGACCACTCCAACGCCGCGGGTGAGTCCGGCGACGCCTCGTGGCGCGCCAGCTCGACCCAACGGCCTTCTTCCCAAACGTAGAGGACCGCGCCGGAGGTGTCGACGCCCTCCGGGTGCCCAAGGCCACCGGCGGACCACCGCAGCGAAACGTCCAGAAGCTCGGTGGACCCGTCCGGAGCCTCAGCCTCGGCGAAGCGAATCCGCGCAAGGTGTCCGGGGCGAGCGTTGGCGCCACCGTCCCACAGCCAGGTGTCGCGGGCGGGTTCGGAGCCGATCCCCTCGCCAAGGTGATGCCGGCCGCCGAAAAGCACCACACGGCCGCGGGCCGCGTCACCGACCATGGCGGCCCTCACCCTGTTCCCCGGCTCGCCGTCACCTTCCGGGTCGCTGGTCTCCTCGAGCAACCAATCGTGGCCGTCCCAGGACCAGGTCTCGTCGAAGGCGCGAGCTGCCTCTTGCCGCCTTCCGCCGAAGAGCAGCACGCGCTGACGACGAGCGTCGTAGGCTAGGGCGTGCCCGTCCCAGGGCGGAATCGTATCGCTGGAGCCTGCGACCTCTCGTTCCAGGAAAGCCCCGGCGGTACCGTCCCACTCGAAGGTGACAACGCTGGAGAGCGTGTTCCCGCCACGCAGGACGACTCGGCTGCGGGACAGGTCCGTGGCGAGGTCTGCGTGGCTCACCAGAGCCGGCGTCTCGCCGACCTGGACGAAGCCGGTCCCCTGCCACAGGTAGGCTCGGGATCGGGTTGGGGAGCCGAGCACGAGGGCCGAGCTCGTGCTCGGGTCGTATGCCGCGGCATAGCTGAGGTGAGCCGGTGTCTCCCCTTCCCAGGCGTGCCAGATCTCACCGTCCCAGGTCCAGGTACCCGCTTCGCCGACGAGCACCGTCCCTCCGAGCGGGGGGACGTAGGCCATGGCCGGATTCACCATCGGCGGAGGAGGATCGGCGCAGAGATCCTCTGAAGGCTCGCCGTCGCAGCGGCGCTCCCACTCCCAGCCGTCCCATTCCCAGAGCACGCCGCAGAGAGCCGTCCCCCCTCCGTCACAGTCAAGCTCGGACTCCCGCCTCCCACCGAAGAGCAGCACCCGCTCTCGCGTGGGGTCGTAGGCCATCGCGAGATCCAGACGTGGGTCCGGGGTACCGTCGCCCAGCGAGTCGGGGGGATGGGCGCGGCGCCACTGTCCCACCTCCAGCGACCAAAGACTGCTCTCCACGTCGACGACTACGAGGGCTTGCCTGCCCGCGAGGTAGGCCATGCCGTGCACCGCCGGTCTGGGCACTCCACCCGCGTCGGACGTGAGCGACACTCTGGACCACCGGTCACCCTCGAAGCGCCACATGACTTCGCAGTAGCCGGTGTCGGCGCCGTCGCAAGCACCGGCCTCGTCGACACCGCCGAGCAGCAACACCGACCTTCGCTCCGGATCGAATGCCATCGAGTGCCGCGACCGGGGCGAAGGCGCCTCCGCGCCCGCCGGAGTGACGAGCTCGGTCCACACAGCACCGTCCCAACTCCAGGTGTCTCCGGCAGCGGCGCCTCCATCGCCTGCGCCGCATTCCGAGGCCGCCAGGCAGCCACCGAAGAGGATCGTGAGACCGAGCCTCGCGTCGTAGGCCATGCCGTGTCGGTGGCGCGCGGGGGGCCCGGAGCCCGAGCCTGCGACCGGTACCCAGCGGTTGCCGTCCCACTCCCACGTGCTTGCGTCGGCGACCTCCGTGGTCGTGCTGCCGGGTTCGACAGGCGTCGCCCCACCGAAGAGCACCACCCGCCCGCGGCGGCTGTCATAGGCCATCGCGCTTCTCAAGCGCCGCCCCGGGCCGTCGGGCTCGCCCGCGTGTTGTGTCCAGAGGACACCGTCCCACGCCCACAGATCGTGCGCTGCCCCGCTGGCACAGGCCCCGCGCGAATCGACCCTTGTGCAACCCCCAAAGGCGAGCACCCGGTCACGCAGCACATCGACCACCATGCTGTGATGCCGCAGAATCGGCGGGCTGGCGGCACCGCTCGCCTCGCCCGAGAGACGGCGGTTCCAGCGCAGCCCGTCCCATTCGAGCAGCTCGTGACACTTGCTGCGACCGCAGGACCTGTCGTCACTCCAGTCCAGCGTGACGATGCGGTTTCGCGCCGGGTCGTAGACGACGGGCCCGGGATCGTCGAGGAGCTGCTCGGTCGCGGTCTCCGCACGACGCCAGGTGCCGGCCCCCTCCGTCCGCAGCACCTGCCCGCCCACCTCGGCCATGCCGCTGTCGGCTCCCACCTCTACGGCGTCGGGCTGCTCCACGGCCGACGTGGACCATCGCCGCACCTCGAAGCGGTGCGGGTTCTCGCGGATGCTGCCGGCGACCTTGCCGTGCAGGGTGGCCACCCATTCGACCCTCTCGACGCCGACAGCCTCGCTCGCCACGCCCGCCCGGTCGACGGCACGAACGTGGACTACCGCAGCGTTTGCCGAGTGCAGCGGGTCAATCAGGAAGGAGCCCTCATTGCCCACGACGGCCGAGCCGATCTGCTGGCCCGTCCTTGTCCGGGTGCCCGCGTACGCGAGGATCTGAACGGCGCCCGAGATCGCGCCTGGCTCCCCCTTGAGCCAGAAGCCCGGCCCCCTGTCCCCGAAGGCGTCACCCCAGGGGCGGCGGTAGTAGAGGATCAGGTCGAGGTCCACGCCCTCGACCTTGGGTGGGCTCACGTCGACGACCATCGCGGCGTCGACCTCCAGGCCACCGGCGCAGTTGCCCATGGGATCGCACCACGCGACACGGAAGGTGTAGCTGCCCTCGGGGTCTCCCTCCGACATGGTGCGGGAGAAGCGCGCCACGTTGCCGAGCGGCGGCTTGAGCTCGAAGACGAGCCCCTCCTCGAGCACCTCGCTCGTCGCCTCGTCAATCACCTCGATGGCCGCACCCGGCGCGATGTCCTCGCTCGCGAAGACCTCGAGCTCGGCCGTGACGGCCTGCCCGGTGAAGGGATCGGCCGGCCCGAGGTGCAAGGCTCCGCTCGCCTCGTCGAGGGCCGGGTCGAAGGCCGGGATCCGGCGGAGCACGGCGCCGGTCACCGTGGGGGCGGTCACGTCGATGTCGACCTGCCCGAGCACGACGGAGACTTCATTGCCGGCCCGGTCCTCGAGGTCGGCCACGACGTCCCAGGTGCCGTCGCTGTCTTCGGTGGTGATCGGGTACCTGCAGCGGTAGCTGAAGTCCTCGTCTTCTGCGGGGGCGCAGCCCTCGACAGCAGCGGCGCCCACGTGGACTGCGGGCAAACGAGCGAGCGCCTCGCTTGCCCGAAAGGCGATCTCGAGCTCAGCCCCGGCGGCCACGGCATCCGGTGCGACGACGGTGGCGCCGGCCACGATCTCCGGCGGCGTGGCGTCGACCTCGAAGGCGGCTGCCTCTTCGACCTTCGCAGGGTTGCCGGCGAGATCGCTCCCCGCCACGTCCACGACGTAGGGGCCGTCGCCCCGCAGCTCCGAAACCGGCAGGGAGAACACGGTGGACAGGCCCTTCGTCTGCCCGCCCGCGAGCTCCTCGCGCCAGGCATCGGAGCGCACGGCAACGGTGGGCCCCGTGCCCAGCGGCTCGTTGCTGTTGACCGCGATCCGAATCACCGAGCCCGCGATGAAGAGCTCCCCGTTGAGCTCGGTCTGCAGCTCGGGGTCGCTCCGATCGAGCAAGGCGGTGGCCTGCTCGACCCCGGAGACCACGCCGTAGCGGTTCTGCAGCCTCACGAAGACCGAGCGCTGTCCGTCCCGGCGGCTCACGCCGTCGGGCAAACCGGCATTGAGGTCCCAGGGCTCGGGCCAGTCGAGGGCGCCGCTGCCGGCGTCGAGGAGCTCCGAGAGCGCCCTGGTGTGGAGGTTGGTGACCAGGGCCGGGTCGTTGGCGACCGACAGGGTCTCTCCGCCGCCGGCCCAGATGCGGAGGCCGACACGGTGGTCCGGCACCACGTCGCGTGGGGCGCCGTCGACGAGAATCGCCACGCCGGTCACCGGCGCCTCCGGAGCAGGCGCGAGGCGGGGCGCACGCTCGAGCGGGACCACGACCTCGAGGTCCAGGGTCGAGCCTCGATTCAGCTCGAAGGGCGCCGAGATTCCGAAGTAGCGTACGGGCGCCGTGCGCTTCTCCGACGCGCGCACCTCCACGAGCACGATCCTGTCTTTTCCGTAGGTCACCTCGTCAAGGCGAAACTGCGCCGGCTTGCCCAGCGGCTCCGGGCCGGCCTCCGAGAGGGTCACGCTGCCCTCGGGGCTGCCCTCCGGCCAGTGCTGGAGGCGCACCCATGCGTAGTGCGGCTCGGCCTCGATCTCCTCTGCAAGCTCCGGCGGCACGGTGAAACGCAAGCCGACGCTCCCCGGCTCGACGGCCTGACAGGCAAAGCCGGCCACGACCAGAAGCAAGGCGATCGCGGACGCGAGACGCCGTGGTTGAAGGGTGTCTGACACCATCCCCGCCATCGTCGCCATCTTAGCAGAGGGCGGGCCGCCTCGCGCGCACGCCGATGCGAGGGCCGAGCCCTTACACCACGCGGCGAAAGAGCTATGCTCGTCCCTCTCGGAGTTGGAGGTCGCCATGGTCGGGCTCGCGTCACGTGCCGGTGTTGCCGCTTTACTCGTCGCGCTCGCGACCCTCGGGCTCGGCTGCGCCCAGGAGGTCGGGGACATCGACCGCACCCAGACGGGGCTGCTGGCGAAGAAGATCTTCGAGGGCGAGTGGTTCATGAAGCGGACCGTCGTCGACGCGCCCTACGACGTGGCCTACACCTTCATCGGCGAGGCCGACGACGTGGTGCGGGTTCGCTGGGACGTCCAGGAGAAGCACCTCATCGCCTACCGGGTGACCCCGCACATCGAGGGGACCTCGGACCAGGCCGCGGTGGCGGCGTTCCCGGTGGAGGACCACGTGGACGTCATCCGGGAGTACAACCCCGCCACGGGGGAGCAGAGCAACGTCATCGTCGAGGACAGCGACGACCGGCTCTGGTTCGAGCGGGGCTTCATGAGGGTCGACTGGGCGACCGACGAGCTGACGAACTTCGGCTTCTTCGCCTCGGCTCTGGATCAGCAACCGGTGGCGCACTACGTCAGCGACGAGGGGGATCCGGACCGGATGGTGGTGGGCGTGCTCCAGGAGAACGGGAGCTGGCGCGACTTCCACCGGCAGGCGGACATGATCGAGCTGGACGAGGCGCAGTACATCGACCTGGTCACGCGGCAGGCGCTGACGCCCGAGATCGTGGTCTTCGAGGACTACGACGGCAGCCTGAGCTATGAGCCGGCGTGCTGGTACTACGGCACGAGCGACTGCGCCCCTGCGGTGGTCTCCATCAGGAGCAGCTTCGCCAGGGTGGACGCGGTGCTCAGCGACTACGAGCCCCTCGAGTACCCCGACAACTACATCGCCCGCGGCGGCGCCGGCGAGCCCCTGCGCGTGGCCTGGAACGCGGAGGGCAACCTCCAGCGCGTCGCGGGAGCACCCGACCCCAGCGGCGAGGGCCCCCTGCCCCACGCCGAGCAGCCCTCGTCGGTGAGCGATCCTTACGCGGAGACGGACAGCTCGCTGGTGCGCGTGCCGATGTTCGACAAGTTCGGCTATTTCCGCACCGAGCGCTACGGCTACGACCCCCTCTACGGAGAGGTGGAGGCGAGCAGGGTCTACCTGATCAACCGCTGGAACATCTGGGCGAGGAGCCACGGCCAGGCCGGCGAGCCCCTGCCCTACGCGCAGCGCGGCACACGCCCGATCGTCTACTACCTCGCACCGGACCAGGAGCTCGAGCTCTCCGCCGTGACCGACATCGTCGGCCAGCAGTGGAACGACGCCTTCGCCGCCACGGCGCGGGCCCTCACCGGCGGCCAGGAGCCCGGACGCATCTTCGAGGTCCGGCCCAACACACGCGAGGTCGACGCGGTCACCGGCGAGGTCATTCGCCGCGGCGAGGTGCTCGGCGACCTGCGCTACAGCCACCTCTGGGTGGTCTCCCAGCCCACCCGGGCAGGCCTCCTCGGCTACGGGCCCAGCAGCGCCGACCCCATCACCGGCGAGATCTTCCAGGCCGACGCCCTCGTCTACGGGGGCCCCGCCAGGGAGTACGCCGCGCGCGGCCGCGACATCGTAGACCTCATCAACGGCCGGCTGCGCCCCGACGAGCTGGCCATGGGGGAGAACGTCAGCTCCTACCTCGCGCGCCTGAAGCTCGGGGGCTTCCCCGGAGCGGGGGTCAGCACCAAGCAGGCGCGGCACTTCGCCCGCGAGCACGCGGCGGCGTCCACGTCCGCCGGCAAGAAGCCGGCCGCCGGCAAACGCGGCGAGACCCGGAGACCGGCGCCGGCCGCGCTCCCCGCCGGAGGGCCGGGGAAAGCAGCGGCGCGTTACCTGCGCCCGGCCGGCTGGGCGGACGCTCGCCTGAAGGCCGCGGCCGGCCACGGGGTCGAGCAGACCCTGGCCGGAGATCCCGCCATAGCCGCCCTGAAGCTCCCCGGACGGACCGCGTCGGCCGCCTCGACGGGCGTGCCGGCGGTCCTGCGCCAGCGCCTCTCTCCGACCCGCTGGGCCTCACCCGCGAGGCGCCGAGCCTCTCTTGAGCGTTTGCGCCGATTCGCCAGCAAGAACATGTTAATGGCAGCGTTCTACGACGACGCGATCGCCGGCCTGGCCCTGGAGCTCAAAGACCTCCCCTCCGAGACCGTGCTCCAGACCATCTACGAGAAGGTCATCCGCTCCACCGCCGAGCACGAGGTCGGCCACACCCTCGGCCTGAGGCACAACTTCGAGGGCTCGACCGACGCCCTCAACTACCACCCCGAGTACTGGCACCTGAAAGGAGAGGTGGCCCAACCCCTCGATGCCATGACCGACACCCAGCGCGACGGTCGTATGCGTGAGTACCAGTACAGCGCCATCATGGACTACGGCGGGCGCTTCAACGCCGACACGGCCGGCCTCGGGCTCTACGAGAAGGCCGCCATCAAGTTCGGCTACGGCCAGCTCGTCGAGGTCTTCGAGGCCGAGCCCGACGAGCCGCTGATCTCCTTGATCGAGTACGACGACGGCACCTTCGACCGCGAGTTCAGCCTGGCCGAAGCCCTGCACAACTTCCGGCATTTCACGGTGATACCTCAGCTCTTCGGAGGCCAGGCCGGCATCTACGCACGCAAGGACATGCCCTACACGACGGAGACGGCAATCCTGATGGGCCTGCCTCCCGGTGCCCCCACCATCGTGGGCCAGATGGCCGGAGAAGCACCGTGGGAGCACTGGGAGGTGCCCTACCGCTTCTGCTCGGACGAGTACGTCTTCGGCACCGA
>CAZQPP010000018.1:0-33336 GCA_964594295.1 uncultured Myxococcales bacterium
TAGCCGTTAGCCATTAGCTCAGGCATTCCCGTTGCTTCGGCGAAGTGGGCACTTCACCTGAAACGCGAAGGCGCGAGCGGAGACGCAGCCGCAAGTGCGCAGGGTCTCAGGCTAACCGCTAACAGCTAACAGCTAACAGCTAGATCAAAGACTAGCAGATGTCGGGCCCGGCGCGGCAATCGGCTGGCTCTGCTCGCCTCTGCGGCCTTCGGGACAGACGACCACGCCGGCGCCGGCGAGACCTGCCCAATTTTGTAGGGAAGCCTCCCGGCGGTGCTATAGTCGCGTCGTCTCGGCCGGCGGAGGTCGCCAATGTTCCCAGAATCCAACAACCCAGATGTCCCTTCGGACGTCGACACCGGACGCCTTCGCATCCCGGACTTCGAGCGCATCGAGCGCTCGGACACCTTCGACTTCGTCGGCGACTCGGTCATCGTGCTGACGCAGGCCTTCTGCCAGAAGCACCACGAGCTGATCACGCCGGACAACGAGACCTTCGCCGGGCACCCCGGTGTGAAGGTGCTCGTGACTCACGGCGACGACGAGTTCGAGCTGACGATCTCGCCCATCCACGGCCACCACCGGCGCAAGGGCGGCCAGCACGTCGAGGACGGGACGCGGGTCAAGGTGTGCTGTCCCGTGTGCAAGGACGAGCTGGAGGCCTACGCGCCCTGCCCCTGCGGGAATGGCACCCTGCGCTCGATCTTCCTCACCGCCGAGGCCGAGAGCTCGCACGTGGCCGCGGTCTGCGACGTCTGGGGTTGCCAGCGATCCAGGGTCGTCGACGAGTGGGAGCTGCTGAGCGAGTTCGTGGACGAAGAGGGCTGACAGCTATCAGCTGTCGTCGTAGAGCTACCGAGTCCCGAACAGGCGATCACCGGCGTCGCCCAAGCCCGGCAGGATATAGCCGCTCTCGTTGAGGTGGTCGTCGATGGCGGCCGTGTAGATCGGCACGTCCGGGTGGTGCTCCTCCATGTGGGCGATGCCCTCCGGGGCCGAGAGCAGGCAGACGTACTTCAGCGAGCGGGGCTTGAGCTCCTTGACCTTGGCGATGGCCGCGACCGCCGTATGGCCCGTCGCCAGCATGGGGTCCACCACCAGGACGTCTCGATCCGAGAGGTTCTTGGGGAGCTTGAAGTAGTAGCTGACCGCCTCGAGGGTCTCCTCGTCCCGGTACATGCCGATGTGCCCGACCCGCGCCGAGGGGATGAGCTTGAGCATGCCCTCGGCGATGCCCACTCCGGCTCTCAGGATCGCGGCGAGCACGACCTTCTTGCCGTCGAGGACGGGCGCCTTCATAGGCGCGAGCGGCGTCTCGATGTCTTCGTAGGTCACCTTGAGGTCCCGGGTGACCTCGTAGGCGAGCAGCATGCTCACCTCGTGCACGAGGTCCCTGAAGCCGGCCGTGCTCCTCTCCTTCATGCGCGCGAGGGAGAGCTTGTGCTGAACGAGTGGGTGGTCGACGACCGTGACCTGGGCGCTCATCTACGTACCTCCCAGCTTGGCGGGGCAGGCGTTTCGTGGCCGAGACGCCTGCCCCGCCAAACATAGCTCGGGCGAAGATGCGGCGCCACCTGCACACAGACGTGCTACAAAAAAGGTGCTTCGCTCGCGAAACACCCCGCTTAGGGGCGTTTCCCCCCGGAAACGCCCGCCCCGCAAACAAGGTGTTTCGCTCGCGAAACACCCCGCGTAGGGGCGTTTCGCTCCGGAAACGCCCGCCCCGCAATCGTCTGGCACTCGCCCCGCACCAAGGAGAAGCGCCATGGCCGACTACGACGTCATCGTCATCGGATCGGGTGCGGGAGGGCTCACCGCGGCGCTCTGCCTCGCGCAGGCCGGCAAGAAGGTGCTCGTCCTGGAGCAGCACTACCTCCCGGGCGGGTGGTGCCACTCCTTCAAGCTCGGCGGCTACCGCTTCAGCCCCGGCGTGCACTACATGGGCGAGATCGGAGAGAGGGGCAGGCTGCGCAAGATCTACGAGGGCCTCGGCGTCGCAGGCGACCTGACCTTCTTGGAGCTCAACCCCCACGGCTTCGACCACGTCATGGTCGGGGACACGCGCTTCGACATCCCGAAAGGCCGGAAGCGCCTGGTCGCGCGCCTCAAGGAGACATTCCCGCACGAGGCACGCGGCATCGACGGCTACATGGGCGCGATCGTCAAGGTCGCCCACGAGCTCGACAACCTGATGAGCGTCAGCACCCTCGGCGAGGTGCTCAAGATCCCGCTCACGGCGCCAAACGTGCTCCGCCGCTTCCCCCAGAGCCTGAAGAGCCTGCTCGACAGCCACATCTCAGACCCCACGGTCAAGACGATCCTCGGCGTACAGGGCGGCGACTACGCGGTGCCCCCCTCTCGGGCCTCGGTCGTGATGCACACGGCCATCGCGAGCCACTACTTCAACGGCGGCTGGTACCCCAAAGGCGGGGGCCGCGCCCTCCCGAGCGCCTTCATCAAGGCCCTCAGGCGGGCCGGCGGGGAGATCCGCGTGAGGGCTCCGGTGCAGCGCATCCTGAGCGAGCAGGACGGCTCCCGGCGCCGAGCCCTTGGCGTTCGCCTCGAGGACGGGACGGAGATCAGGAGCAGGAGCGTCCTGAGCAACGCCGACCCGAGCGTGACCCTCGATCAGCTGGTCGGCCGCGAGAACCTCAGCCCGCGCCTCGCGCGGCGCCTCGACCGCACGCGCTACTCGGTCGCGCCGCTGAGCCTCTTCTGCGCCGTCAAGCGGGACCTCGAGGCCGAGGGCTTCGACTCGGGCAACTACTGGTACAACGCCGGCCCGGACCTCGAGGCGCCTTATCGCGTCGCCTGCGGCCCGACCCCCATCGACTGCGAGGAGCTGCCCGCGCTCTTCGCCACCATCAGCACGCTCAAGGACAAGACCAAGTTCGACGGCCTGCACCACACGGTCGAGGCCTTCGTCTTCACCTCCTACGAGCCCTTCCGCCGCTGGGCGGGATCGCGCTACGGCGACCGGCCGCAGGCCTACACGGACGAGAAGGAGCGCCTGACGCGCATCATGCTCAAGACCCTCGGCCGCGTCATCCCGGGCGTCGAAGAGGACCTCGTCTACTGCAACCTCGGGACACCGCTGACCAACATCCACTACGTGGCCGCGACCGAAGGAAACGCCTACGGCATCGAGAAGGGGCGCAGCCAGATGGGCCCCTTCGCCTACCCGGTGCGGACCGAGCTCAAGGGGCTGTTCATGTGCGGCGCCAGCACCACCGCGCACGGTGTCATGGGCGCCACCGTCTCCGGGCTCGTCGCAGCCGGGACGATGGTGAAGCGCGCGCCGTTCTCCTTCCTGCAAGACCACGGTCAGAGCCTGCGCTGCTATCCCGCCGACGACGTCTCGGCTTGGCCCGAGGAGCTCCGGCTCAAGGTCCAGCGCAAGCTGAAAGCCACCGCGTAGCGGCAACGGGAGGCGAGCTGAAGATGCCCTTCGAGCACGTAGTCACGGTACGCTTCCACGAGGTCGACCGCGCCGGGATCGCCTTCTTCGGCCGGGTCTTCGAGTACTGCCACCTGACCTTCGAGGAGCTCGTCGCCGCGGCCGACGTTGGCATCAGCGAGATCTTCGACAACCGGGGCTGGGGCATGCCGCTCGTGCACACCGAGGCCGACTTCAAAGGCCCGATGCGCCTCGGCGACCGGCTGACCGTCGGCCTCGAGGTCGGGCACGTGGGCAAGAGCTCCATCGCCTTCGCCTTCGAGGTGCGCGGCTCGGGCGGAGAGCTGCGGGCGACGGCGAAGCTCGTGCACGCCTTCGTCGACCTGCGCACCTTCGAGAGCATCGAGGTGCCCGAGCTCATGCTCGACATCCTCGAAGGAGCTGGGCTGAGGTAGGGCCTACTTGCGCCCGGCCGCCCTGTACAAGGCCACGTTTCGCCGGTGCTGCTCGTAGGTCCGCGCGAACCGGTGCCGCCCGCTGCCGTCGCCGCGCGCCACGAAGTACAAGGCGCGGCTCCGCGCGGGGTTCAGCACCGCGGCGAGGGCGGCTCGCGACGGCGCACCGATCGGGCCCGGCGGGAGGCCTCTGTGGGCGTAGGTGTTGAAGGGGTTGGAGGCGTCTCTGCGCAGCCGTGGCGAGGGCTCGAGGCGCCACCGGTCGGGGCCGTAGCTGAGAGTCGGATCGGCCTGCAAGCGCATGCCGCGTCTGAGCCGGTTCAGGTAGACCGCGGCGATCTTCTTCATCTCGTCTGGCTTGAGGGCCTCCCTCTCGACGATGCTCGCGATGGTGACGGCGGCGTGGCGGCTCAGGGGCGGGTCCGTGCTCGGCCCGGCGGCGTACAGCTCGTCGAGGGTCCGAGCGCTCTGGCGTGTCGCCGCGCGGAGGAGGCCGCCAGCCGCGTCGTCGAGGGGGAGCTCGTAGGTGTCCGGGGCGAGGTACCCTTCGAGTCGGTTGGGGTAGAGGACCGGCGGGATGTGGCGCGCCGAGGGGAGCGCCGCCACCAGGGGCTCGTCCGTCGACGCTCCAAGCTCCACGAGGGCGCCCATCGAGTTGCCGGCTGCCTGGCTGAGCAGGGCGTCGACCTGCCACAAGGTAGCCCCCTCGGGCAGGGTGAAGCGCAGCGACGGCGCGGGAGGCGACGTGCACAGGCTGAAGAGCAGCTCTCTCGGAGTCAGGCCCGGGTCGAGCTCGTGGCGGCCGGCCTTCAGACACGACGCCACGCCCGCCCGCAGTGCCCAGCGCCCCGTCACCACGGGAGCGGGCACGCGCCCGATCCCGTGCAGGCGCTCGACGACGGAGCGCAGAGGCTCCCCTCGCATCACCTCGAAGTCCCGTGGAGCGTCGCCGAGCGCTGAAGGCGCCCGGTCCAAGGAGGCGATCTCGTGCAGCAGCCACCCGGCCGCGGCGCCGGCGGCCGCGAGGAGCAGGGCGACAACCGCCGCCGCGGCGATGAGCCAGGCGCGAATCCGTTCAGGCACCAGGCTGCCTGCTCTCCAGCCAGCTCTGGAGCAGTATCGCCGCAGCCACCGCGTCTCTCTTGGCCTTCCTGTCCGCCCGCCTGAGGTCGCCCTCGAGCAGGGCCCGCTCGGCCATCTTGGAGGTGAGGCGCTCGTCGAGCTGCACCACCTCCCGCTCGCACCACGAGCGCAGCCAGTCGGCAAAGTCCCGCGCGCGCTCGGTCTGCTCGCCCACCTCGCCCGAAGGGAGCAGGGGATCGCCCACGACGATGATCTCGACCTCCTGCTCGTCGAGCAGGGCCTGCAGGCGCTTCTGGAGGCGCCGGCGCGGGTGAGCGTCCATCACCCCGTGGGGGGACGCGAAGCGGCGGCCGGGGTCGGTCAGGGCGAGGCCGATGCGTTTGTTGCCTGGGTCGATGCCTAGCGCGCGCATGCCGCTACCTCGTCAGGGCGGGCTCTACGGCGGCCCACACCGCCGCGTGAACCTCATCTGGGCTCCGAGTCGCGTCGACGAGGTAGGTGTTGTCACGGCTGGCCGCCATGGTCTCGAAGACGCGGCGGCACCAGGTGAGGCGGCCCTCGTTCTCGCACCAGGTCCGGGTCTCTCCGCGCCTGTCGACCCTGCCGAGGGCGACGTCGACGGGCAGATCGAGCACGATCATGGCGTCGTAGCGCGGCACCAGGACCAGGCTCATCTCCTCCAGGAGGCTGGGGCTCAGCCCGCTGTCGTAGCTCTGGTAGGCCACCGTCGAGAGGTAGCTGCGGTCCGAGACGAGGTGCTCGGTGGCGGAGCCGGCCGCCGCTTCGAGCGTTTCTGCGAGGCCGGCGCGATCGGCCGTGAAGCAGGCGAGCTGCTGCGCGAGGGTCGGGCTCTCGAGGGCGCGCAGCTTGCGGCCCCAGCGGCTGTCCGAGATCTCCTGGATCCTCCTGGCGCCGAGGCGCTCGGACAGCATCTTCACCTGGGTGCTCTTGCCGCAGCCGTCGATGCCGTCGATCGAGATGAGCATGGGTCCCTCCTTTTCCGAGCTCTTCGAGCCATCCCACGGGCGGCTCCGCTTGACAAGCGAGGGCCCATCCCTGCAAGCACGGGTCATCCACGGGAGGACGAGCAATGCCGCACGGAGCTTTCCAGGCCATCGTAGACCGCATCGCCAACGCGAAGGAGGCGGGGAGGGAGCCGCTGGTGGTCCTGGACCTCGACGGGACCCTCTACGACAACGCACACCGCATCCTGCGAATCCTCCAGGAGTTCTCCCACCTGCACGGCCACGACGCCCCCGAGCTGCACGAGCTGGTGCGCCACCTGGTGCCGGCGGACATCGCCTACACGGTCACCCAGACCCTGCACGCGAAGGGCTACAGGGAGGAGTCGGTCATCGAGGAGGCCGAGGTCTTCTGGCGCGAGCGCTTCTTCACGAACGACTACATCGTGTACGACCTCCCCATCCCCGGGGCCATGGAGCTCGTCGCCGATCTCTACGGGCGCGGGGCGGTGCCCGCCTACCTGACCGGCCGGGACGCGCCCAACATGCTGCTCGGCACGGTCCGCTGCCTCCAGCGCGACGGCTTCCCGGTCGGGACCGTGGACACCCGCCTCATCTTGAAAGAGGACTGGGACACCAAGGACACGGTCTACAAGGGCAGGGTCAAGGACCACCTGCGGGCCTCGGGCGAGGTCGTGGCGGTCTTCGACAACGAGCCGGCCATCTGCAACCTCTTCAAGGAGGCCTTCCCGGAGGCCGTCGTCGTGTGGCTCGACACCCGCTACACGCCCGACGCCGTGGCCACCCGGGAGGACGTCGTGAGGGTGCCGGACTTCAGCACCCTGCTGCGCTGATTCAGGTCTCGGCCGGGGTCTGTCCCGGGAGCTTCCCCGCCAGCAGGTTGCCGATGGGCCTCGTGGTCTCGATCCGGTCGAGCACGATGCGCAGGACCGCCGTGATCGGCGTCGCGAGGAGCATGCCGGGCACGCCCCAGACGAGACCCCAGAAGATGAGCGCGAGCAGCACGGTCACCGGGTGGAGGTCCAAGCCTTCGCCCATCAGCTTGGGCTCTATGACGTTGCCGATGGTGATCTGCACCACCCCCGGCAGGGCGACGCAGGCCGCCACCATGAGCCCGCTCTCGAACTGGATCAGGGCGATGGGCAGCGGGAGCAGGGTGGCGATGATGGAGCCGACCGAGGGGATGAAGTTGAGCAGGAAGGCCAGGACCCCGAAGACCATCGCGAGCTCGAGGCCGAAGAGCCAGAGGATGACCCCGACCAGCACTCCGGTCACGGCCGAGGTGCTCACCTTGGTGGCGATGTAGCGCCTGACCTTCGCGTCGATCTCGCCGTAGAGGCCGGTGCGTTGCTCCCCCGGCGCGCGGCCGATGATGAGGTAGATGACGAAGATGAGGACCAAGAAGAGGTTCGACACGAGGTCCAAGACCGTGCCCGCGGCCCCTCCGACGACCTCCATCAGCGGCAGCTCCTTGACCGCGGCCACCACGGACTCCTGCCCTAGATCGAGGCCGAGGCGGTCCAGGAGCGAGAGCCCGCTCGCGGCAAGCTCGGTCAGCCTCTCCTTGTAGATAGGCATCTTGGAGAGCAGGCCCTTCGTCGAGGTGGTCAGCAGCAGGCCCAGCAAGGTCATGAGCGCCGCCACCACGCAGAAGGCGAGCACCACCGACAGCCAGCGCGGCGCCCGCAGCCTGCTCTGCAGGGTGTCGACCACCGGCGCCACCAGGTAGGAGAGCAGGATGGCCAGCACGAAGGGGATCATGACCGGCCGGGTGAAGATCAGCGCCACGGTCACCGCCACCGCGGCCAGGATGAGCAAGCACGCCGTCCGGACCCGGCTCTCCTCGCGCCTGACTTGGCTCATTGTCGCTCCCCGCGAAGGCCGAAGGCACTATGTGAGCCCCGAAGGAACCCTGTCAACCGCCGCCCTTGCCGTACGTTGTCCGGTAGGCGGGGCAGGTGTTCCGCTAGCGGAACATCACTACCGCGGGGCGTTTCGCGAGCGAAACACCTCTGTTAGGCTCCGCCCGAACTCCAACACCGCTGACCCATGTACAACATCCTGGTCGTAGACGCTGATGAGGAGCTCAGGGGGCTGCTGCAGGCACTCCTGGGGAGCCGGGGGCACCGGGTCTACGAGGCGGCCACCATGGCCGAGGCACGCGTGCTCTGCAAGACCGTGCCGATGGATCTGGCCGTCATCGACGCCATGCCCCCCGACGGTGACGGTGTAGAGCTCGTCGCCTGGCTGCGCGAGGAACGCCCCGACGCTCAGTGCATCTTCCTGAGCGCCTTCCTGCCGGACACGGGCACGATGGATCGGCTCTGCTCGGATCTGGGCGTAGCACACGTAATGGCCAAGCCCGTGGCCGGCGCGGCGCTGATGCTCAAGGTGGACGCCCTCCTGTCCGTGGCTGGGAGCGGGGATGCCGAGACGGACGAGGATCGCTTGGCGTGCCCTGACGCGGCCGTCGGTGAGATGTTGGTCTCCTTGCGGCGCGTCTACGTGAACACCCTGCGCAACCTGCTCGCGGAGCTTCGGCGGACCCTCGCCGACGCGAGCCGGGCGCCGCTCGGCGGCTCCTGCGAGGAGGAGCTGCGCCGCCAGGCCCGTCAGCTCCACCGCATCGCGCGGCTCTACGGCTTCGACGAGGTCGGAGACGGCGCCGCCCTCATCGAGAACCGCCTCGAGACGGTCCTCGGGGACCGGCGCTCGCCGCCCGTGCGCGACTGGCGCCCCGTCGAGCGCGCCCTCGTGTCCACCCAGCTCTCCTTCGACGCCGCGCCCGCCGACGGGCTCGCCCCCGGCGTCGAAGAGGACGGCGGCATCTCGGGAGACGCCTGCCGCACGAGCGTCCTGCTCGTGGACTCGGACACGCAGCTCGCCAGCGACCTCGCGACCCGCGCCCGCAGCGGCCTGCTGCGGGTCGTGCCGGCGCGGACCGCCGAAGAGGCGATGACCCTGGTCAACGAGCAGAGCTTCGACTGCGCCTTCGTGGGCGTGCTCGGGGAGGCCTCCGAGCCCTCGGTGGGCCTCATCGAGGGGCTGCTGTCTGCGGGGCCGCGCGGGAGCCTCCCCGTCGGCGCGGTCGGCCCGGCGGACGCCCATGAGGCGCGCACGAGAGCCTGCCGCGCCGGCGCTCTGCTCTATCTCGGCAAGCCGGTGCGCGGGCGCGACTTCCTGCTCGCCGCTCGCCACCTCGCCGAGCTCGGCCGAGGGGAGGCAGGGAGAGCGCTCGTGGCCACCACGGAGGAGCGCCTGGCCGCCGACCTCGACCGCGCCCTCGAAGCCTTGCAGCTCGACACCTGTCACGTCGACCGAGGGGAGGGGCTGCTCGGCGCGCTCGAAGACAACCGCCCCGACCTGCTGCTGCTCGACGCGGCCCTCGAAGGCGCCGGCGCCGACCTCTGCCGCCTGGTGCGGAGCAGCCTCGCGTGGCGCGATCTGCCGGTCCTCCTCCTCGCCGCCGACAGCGCCGAGGCCCGCATCGAGGCCTTCGAGGCCGGCGCGAGCGACCTGATCCCGCTCCCCATAGACGACGGCGAGCTGCGAGCGCGTCTCCGCGCACGCATGATGCAGAAGACCTTCGCCCGAGGGCGCGCCGAGCGGGACCCGCACACGGGGCTGCTGGATCCGCCCGGTTTCGTCGATCGCTTCGGGGTGCGTCTCGCCGCTGCCCGCCGCCAGGGTGGCTCCCTCGGCCTCGCTCTCGTGCGCCTCGACGAGCTCGATCAGCTCGCCGCGGGCATGGGCGCAAAAGCCACCGAGCGCGCGGTGACCAGCCTCGCGCGCCTCGTCTCGACCCGCTTCCGCACCGAGGACCTGCGCGGCCGGTGGGCCGTGGACACCTTCGCCGTGGGCCTCGTCGGCCCGGACCGGAACACCGCCTCCATGGTCATCGCCCGCCTGCTCGACACCTGCGCCAAGCTCGACTTCTACAATGACGAGGGCTTCCCCTTCCACATGAGCCTCAGCGCGGGCGTCGTTGCCTATCCCGAGGACGGCCACAGCCTCGCGCAGCTCGTCGACGTCGCGGCCCAACGGCTGAGGACCGGAGAATAGCGGCGGGGCCTTGTCTGGCAGGCCCACATTTCGCACAATGTCGGCCCCGCGCCATCCGGCACCCCGGGACACGGAGCCACATCGTGCGATCCTCACCCAAGCATTGGGTGCGAAGAGCTGCGCTCTTTGCCGCCCTCGCGCTAGTCCTCTCCTGCTCTTCCGAGTCGGGTGACGACGGCAACGGGGAGAGCATCATGGGCCCGGGGGGTGGTGCGTCCGGGCCACCGCCGGCGATGCCCGACCTCATCAGCATCGCGGACGCCGGCCCCCAGCAGGACAAGCCCGGCGAGCCCTCCGGGGAGGACGTCGGGGGCGACGGCGGAGCGCTCGCCGACCCCGGCGCGCTGAAGGACGATGGGCCGGTCGAGCCGCCCGGGGACGCGGCCGACGACGAGGGCGGGGTCGAGCCGGACGCCGTGACCGTGGAGGACGGGGGCAGCCACGTCGACGACGTGCCGGGCAAGGACGGAGGCGGCACCGAGCCCGAGGACGGGGGGGCGGATCTCCCGGAGGACACGGAGGGCGGCTGCCCCGAGGGCGAGCCGCGCCCCTGCTGCATCGCCGGCAACGAGGGCCTCGCGCGGCCGTGCATCAACGAGAACGACTACGGGAGATGCCTCGGCATGCGCTTCTGCATGGGATCCCAGGGCTGGAGCGCGTGCTCCGCGCCCACGCCTGCGCCCGAGTCCTGCGACGGGGTGGACAACGACTGCAACGGCGCAACCGACGACACCCTCGGCCCGGACTGCGACTGCGGCGACGGGGTCTGCCGTCCGGGCGCCGGGGAGACCGCCGAGCTGTGTCCCTGCGACTGCTTCGAGTGCGGCGACGGCTTCTGCTCCCCCTGCGCAGAGGACGCCGACACCTGTCCGGACGACTGCTGCCCGAGCGTCGACACCTGCGACGGGCGCGACGACGACTGTGACGGGGAGACGGACGAAGACTTCCCGGAGCTCGGAGAGGCGTGTGAGCACCCGGGCGGCGACCGCTGCGTCGAGGCGGTCTGGGTGTGCGCCCCCGACGGAGAGTCGCTGCTCTGCGCGGGCAGACGCGACGGCGCCGCCACCGTGACAGAGCTCTGCAACGGCCTCGACGACGACTGCGACGGGCTCACCGACGAGGACTTCGCGGATCTCGGCGGGCCCTGCGACGGCCCGGACGAGGACGAGTGCGCCAACGGCCGCTGGGAGTGCAGCGCGGACGGCGCGGAGCTCACCTGCAAGGCTGAGGCCGCCCCCAAGACCGAGATCTGCGACGGCCTCGACAACGACTGCGACGGCCTCGCGGACGAGGGCTTCGGGGGGCTCGGCGAGCCCTGCGACGGAGAGGACGAAGACGTCTGCGAGCTCGGCGTGCTCACGTGCGCCGAGGACGGGCTCTCGACCGTCTGCGTGGAAGAGGACTCGGAGCCGCGGGAGGAGCGCTGCGACGGCGTGGACAACGACTGCGACGGCGAGACCGACGAGACCTACGCCGTTCTGGGGCGGCCCTGCGACGGGCCGGACACGGACGGCTGTGCTTTCGGCGTCTTCGTCTGTCGGGCGGACGGTGTGGGGGTCGAGTGCTCGACCGAGAGCCCGTCGGACATCCCGGAGGCGTGCACGGGCATCGACGACGACTGCGACGGCGAGACCGACGAGGGCGCTGCCGAGGGCTGCATTGACTTCTACAAGGACGGGGACGACGACGGATTCGGCGGGGACACGGAGCCGGCCTGCCTGTGCAGCCCGCAGGGCGAGCACACAACCGCCCAGACCGGGGACTGCAACGACGAGGACCCGGCCATCAACCCCACCGGCGCCGAGCGCTGCAACGAGCTCGACGACGACTGCGACGGGGAGACCGACGAGGGCGAGCCCGGCGGCTGCACGCTCTGGTACAAGGACGGCGACGACGACGGTTGGGGTAGCGAGAGCTTCAAGCGCTGCCTGTGCGAGGCGCAGGCCCCCTACTCCGTGGACCGGGCCGGCGACTGCGACGACTCGGCCCCCGAGGTGAGCCCCGACGGGACCGAGCTCTGCAACGGCATGGACGACAACTGCGACGGCCGCACCGACGAGCCCGAGGCGGAGGACTGCAGGAGCTTCTTCCGCGACTCGGACGGCGACGGGCACGGCGCGGCGGACGACCCGCGCTGCTTCTGCGAGGCGACCGGCATGTACAAGGCCGAGGCGCCCGACGACTGCGACGACACCAACGCGAGCATCCGGCCCGGCGCAGAGGAGCTGTGCAACAACAAGGACGACGACTGTGACGGCGAGACCGACGAGCAGGCGACCGGCGGCTGCTTCCCGCACTACAAGGACCTCGACGACGACGGCTTCGGGGATCCCGACGACGAGAGGTGCCTCTGCACACCCGAGGGCGAGTACGGCGCGCTGGTCGCGGGAGACTGCGACGACCAGAACAAGGCCGTGAACCCGGACGCCAAGGAGATCTGCAACGGCCGCGACGACAACTGCGACGATCTCGTCGACGATGAGGGCTCCGAGGGCTGCTCGGTCTTCTACCCCGACATCGACGAGGACGGCTTCGGCGACTCCAAGGACGGCCGCTGCCTGTGCGCCGCGGAGGATCCCAACCTCCTCGACACGCCCGGTGACTGCGCAGACGAAGATCCCGACGTCCACCCGGACGCCAAGGAGGTCTGCAACGAGAAGGACGACAACTGCTCCGGCGCGGTCGACGAGGTCGGCGCCGAGGGCTGCGTGCTCTACTACGAGGACAAGGACGGAGACGGCGCCGGCGACTCCTACTCGGGACGCTGCCTCTGCGCCCCCAAGGCGCCCCACACCGTCGAGACCGGCGGGGACTGCCAGGACAACGACGGCGGCATAGGCCCCGCGGTCAAGGAGCGCTGCGACTACATCGACAACGACTGCGACCTCGAGACCGACGAGGCGGACGCCGAGGACTGCCAGGTCTACCTCTCCGACATCGACGGCGACACCTACGGCGACGAGTCCGACAGCCGCTGCACCTGCGACCCGGAGGGCGTCTACCGCGCCACCCGGGGCGGCGACTGCGACGACCAGGACAGCTCCGTGAACCCCGAAGCTGCAGAGGCCTGCAACGACGTCGACGACGACTGCAACGGCAAGACCGACGAAGGCAACGCCCAGGGCTGCACGAAGTACTACCTCGACGAGGACGACGACGGCTACGGCATCGACGGCGAGATGCGCTGCCGCTGCAAGCCGCAGAACCTCTACAGGGCGGAGCTCCTCGGCGACTGCGACGACACCAACCCCAACATCAGCCCAGGCGACTCCGAGGTCTGCGGCGGTGGAGACGAGAACTGCGACGGCAAGGTCGACGAGGAGAACGCCTCAGACTGCAAGGGCTACTACATCGACGGCGACGAAGACGGCTTCGGCGCCGGCCCGGTCGGCCGCTGCCTGTGCGCTCCCGAGCACCCATACGTCTCCCTGAGGAGCGACGACTGCTGCGACAGCGACGCGAACGCGAGGCCCACCCAGACCGAGTTCTTCGACCACGCGAACGCCTGCGGCGGCTGGGACTGGAACTGCGACGCGAACGCGGAGCTGCGCTGGCCGCAGCGGATCGACTGCGGCTCGCCGAACGCGGGCTGCCCGACAACGCGGAAGGGCTGGAGCCCGCTGGCGAGCGGCATCCCAAGCTGCGGGGGAGAGAAGCGCTTCTGCTCGTCCTGCTACAAGCTCGGGGGCAGCTGCTTGCCTGACAGCGGGAGCTGCGGGCAGCGGAAGCAGGAGTGCAGGTAACAGGACGGAGAGCTGGGCTCGAGCGCTGACGGCCGCATGCCTGGCGTCCCCGTCGCGCCTCTGGTAGCACCGCCCTCCGGAGGTGCACCATGGATGCTCAGCTCACCGGCAAGAACGCCGTAGTGCTCGCCGCCAGCCGCGGGCTCGGCCGCGCGATCGCCAGCGCCCTGGCGGCCGAGGGCGCCAACGTGGCGATCTGCGCTCGCTCGGCTGATCAGGTCCACGACCTCGCCGAGGAGCTCGCCTACGACTACGGGGTGAAGACCTACAGCATGAAGGCGGACGTGAGCGACGGGGCGGCGCTTGCGCGCTTCATCGACTCGGCCGCCCAGAGCTTCGGCGGCATCGACGTGCTCGTGACCAACTGCGGCGGGCCGGCGGCGGGGAGCTTCTCGGACTTCGACGACGCGGCGTGGCTGGAGGCCTTCAACCTGGTGTTGATGTCGGTCGTGCGCTCGGTGCGGGCGGCGCTGCCCCACATGGAAGGTCGCGAGGACCCGAGCATCACCTGCGTCATCTCGTCGTCCGCCAAGGTGCCCATCGACGGGCTGCTGCTGAGCAACGTCTTGCGCCCCGGCATCGTCGGGCTGGCCAAGAGCCTCAGCCTCGAGCTCGCGGGGCGCGGGGTGCGCGTGAACTGCCTCGCCCCGGGACGCATCGACACCGAGCGCGTGCGCGAGCTCGACCAGATCGGCGCCGAAAAGGCGGGCACGGACGTGGCGACCGTGCTCGAAGAGAGGAAGCGCTCCATCCCCTTCGGGCGCTACGGCGAGCCGGAGGAGCTCGCGCGCTGCGCCGTCTTCCTGGCGTCGAAGGCGGCGAGCTACGTGAGCGGGCAGAGCCTCTTCGTCGACGGGGGCGCGACGCGTTCCCTCTAGCTCCCCTTCCCCGTCAACCCCAGCTCCTCGGCGAAGGGCTTGAGGGTCTCGATGACGAAGGCGACGTGGTCGCGCAGCTCGACCTCCAGCAGGCGCGCGCCCTCGGCGATCTCGTGGCGGTCGACCTTGGCGGCGAAGCGTTTGTCCTTGAGCTTCTTCATGACGCTCTTGGGCTTCATGGTGGCGATGCCGTCAGGGCGCACCAGGGCGCAGGCGCCGACGAAGCCCGAGATCTCGTCGCAGGCGAGGATGCCGCGCTTGAGGGCGGTGTCGTAGGGGACGCCCCATCCGGTGTGGTGGGCGCCGACGGCGTCCGCGATCTCGTGCTCGCCGCGCTCGCGGAGCCAGGCGATGATGCGCTTGGGGTGCTCGTCGGGCCACCTGTCGTAGTCGGCGTCGTGGAGCAGGCCGGTGACGCCCCACTGCTCTACCGCCTCGGGGCCGGGGCCGTATCGGAGGGCCGCGGCGCGCATCGTCTCCTCGACAGCTCGGGCGTGACGCCTCAGGGCCGGAGTCGGGGTCAACTCGCAGAGCAGCTCCCAGGCTTCTTCGCGGGTCAGGGGCATGGGGCTCCTCCGGCTTTCACGAGGTAGGGCGAGAGCGTCTCCATGAGCCACGCCACTCCGGCGCGGTCCCGACCGAAGGGGCAGCCCTGCTGGCGCCGGTGTGCGAAATAGAGGCCGGTCTTGCCTTCGACGTCGGGCGACAGGGCAAGCCAGACCGGGGTGTCGGCGCCCTGCGCGGGGGACTCGTGGCCGCCGAAGCCGAGATCGCGGCTGAGCTTGGACGGCACGTCGCCGGGGTGACAGACGTTGACCGTCACTCCGGAGCCGGCGAAGCGCTCGGCGTGGTGCACGGTCATCATGCGGTTGGCCTGCTTGCTCTGGCGGTAGGCGCTGTCGTTGTCGTAGGGGCGGCGCTTGAAGTCGAGGTCCTCCACGTCGAGGTTTCCGGCCCAATAGCTGGCGACGTTGACCACACGAGCCGGCGCGCTCGCGCGGAGCGCGCCCTCGAAGGCCTCGATCATCCACGCGTAGCCCAGGATGTTGGTGGCGAGCTGGACCTCGATGCCCTCCCTGGTCTCGCTGCGCCGCCGCGGACAGGAGGCGGCGTTGTTGACCAGGACATGGAGCGGGCCCTGCCACCGCGAGGCGAAGGCCTCGATCGAGGCGCGACTCGAGAGATCGACGGCCTCTCCGCGGACCGCCCCGCTGCCCGAGCGGGAACGCACGCCGGCGACGGCACGGTCGAGCTGGGCCCGATCGCGGCCGACCAATACGACCTCGTAGCCCGGCTCGGCAGCGAGCCCTCCGGCGATGGCCGCGCCGATGGCGCCGTATGCGCCGGTTACCACCGCTACTCGGTTGGCGACATCTGCCATGGCATCACCCTCGCAGCAACACGGGCAGCACCTTGCCCGCGGGCCCCTTCGCGAAGCCGTCGAACATGAAGAGGTTCTCGGGAGGGTCGAGGTTGGCCAGGATGGTGCGGGCGCCGTGCATCCGGGCGTGCTGCGCGAAGCCGGCGACCGGCCAGACGGTGCCCGAGGTGCCCACGGCTATGAACCACTCACAGTCCTCGATGGACTCGGCCGCGCTCCGCATGTGATCCGGGTTGAGCATCTCCTCGAACCAGACGACGGCCGGCCGGAGCAGCTCGCCGCACTCGGTGCACCGCGGCAGCTCCTCCTCGTGCGGCCCGTCGTCGGGCTCCGGCGCCAGCGCTTTCGGGCAGCCCGGCCGGTTGCAGCGAGTCTCCATTATGTTGCCGTGGATCGCGATCACGTCGCTCGAGCCCGCCCTCTGGTGCAGACCGTCGATGTTCTGGGTGATCAGCGTGAAGCGCCCGCCACCGCCCCGGATCCTCGTCTCGAGCTCGACGATCGCGCGATGACCGTCGTTTGGCCCGTACTGCTTCATGTTGAGCCTGCGCTCCGAGTAGAAACGCCAGACGCCCTTCGGGTCACGGGCGAAGCCGCCGGGCGTGGCCACGTCCTCGATGTTGTACTCGCACCACAGGCCACCGTGTCCGCGGAAGGTTGGGATGCCGGACTCGGCGGATATGCCGGCCCCGGTCACCACGACCACGTGGGAGTCCGACGGAATCCCCAGAGGCTCTTCCCCAAGCTGCTCAGCCACGTAACGCTCCATTTCGAACGAGCATAGAGCCTACAACACGGGCCCCTCCGGGCACCATCCTTGACGGCCCCGGAGCTTTGGAGTCCGCTGGCGACATGGCCGGAGACGCCAAGCTCAGGATCAGGCTGAGGATGCTCGGCCCCGCAGCCCGCGCGCGGGCAATCCGCGAGCGCTTCGTCCGCAACCCCGTCGACCGCATCGCGGTTCGCCGCTTCGCCGGGCCCGCGAGCTTCGTCGCGCGCTTCTCGAGACCCTTGCGAGTCGCTCACCTGACCGATCTCCACGTCGGTCGCGTGACGCCCCACGAGATCCAGATGGCCGCCGTCGAGCTGACCAACGGGACCGAGCCCGACCTCGTGGTCGTCACCGGAGACTTCGTCTGCCATGGGGTCGCGCACTTCGACGCCCTCGAGGAGGTGATCGCGGCCATCGAGGCGCCCGTGCTCGCCGTCTTGGGAAACCACGACTACTGGGTCGGCGCGCGCGAGGTGCGCCGCCTGCTGCACCGCGCCGGCGCCAGGGTGCTGCGCAACGCCCACACGGTGCTGGAGATCGGGGGCGAGCGCCTCGCCGTGGTCGGGCTCGACGACCCCTACACGGGTCACGACGACCTGAGCGAGGCGCTCAAGGGCCTCGACCCCGGCCTCCCCGTAATCGGCCTCTCCCACGTGCCCGAAGAGGCCGACGCCATGTGGGCAGCCGGAGTGCCTTTCGTGTTGGCGGGCCACACCCACGCCGGCCAGATCACCCTCGCGAGGCTGCACGAGATCGCCCTCGGTAGGGTGGTCGGGCACCGCTACGTGCACGGGCTATACGGGGACCGCCACGGCCGCAGCGGAGGCGCGCTCTACGTCGGCGCCGGAGTCGGCGCGGCCGTGATGCCCGTCAGGATCGGCGATCGGGGGCGGCGGGAGATCGCCGTCTTCGAGCTCGGCTCGCCCCCTGGCGCCTTCGAGGAGCACCACGAGGAGCAGCCCCCCCTGCCCGGCCGCGAGCTGAGCGAACGACGGCTCGCGCGCCGGGCTCGCAAGCTCGAACGCAAGATGCGCGCGGCGAAGCGGAAGCAGAGGAAGCTGCGGGGCAGGTAGGCGCCCTACTCGTACTCGATGGCCTCGACCACCGGCAGCCTGCTCGCCTTGCGGGCAGGGTAGAAGCCGGCGAGGCCGGCGACGACGCACGCGACCAGCGCAAGCTGGGCCACATCCGCCCACGGGAGCTGGAAGCGCAGCCACCAGCCGGTCTGCGGGAGGTTGATGCGGTAGAGCAGCACCCAGGTCTGCGCGAGACCGACCAGGACACCCAGGACGGCGCCGATCGCCCCCATCAGGGTCGCCTCGACGACCATCATGGAGGCTATCTGCCTGCGCGTGGCGCCGACGGCGCGCATGATGCCGATGACCCGAGTCCGGTCGAGGACCTCGGCGAGGAGCGTGTTGACGATGCCGAGCAGGGCGATGATGACGGCGACGAGCTCGAGGGCGTGGGTCACCCTGAAGGCCTCCTCGACCGTGTCGACGAGCTCGCTCCTCATCTGCCCGTTGGTCAGCACGAAGAGCTCGAAGCGCTCGCCGACGTCTCCCAGGATCCGGTCCCGGACCGGCGCCGCCGATGCCGCGTCGTGCAGGTAGACCTCGAAGGTGTCCACGAGCTTGTCGCCGAAAGCCGGCTGGTAGACCGAGAGGTCCACGAAGACCAGGCCTATCTCGGTGGTGTAGTCGAAGTAGACGGCCAGGACCTTCAGCTCGACGGGACCGCTCGGTGCGTCAAGGGTGAAGGTGTCACCCATGTGCAGGTCGAAGCGTCGCGACATGTTCTCGCTGATGAGCACGCCTTCGCCTCGGGCCACGCCGGCCATCGCCTCGAGGTCGTCGCCCTCGAGGGTGTCGAGGCGGCCGTGGCGCCGGTAGATCTCGGCGTCGAGGGCGAGGATACGGACAGGCTCCCCGCGGTAGTCCACGTCGGCGAGACGCACACGGTCCACGGCCGCGACCTCGGGGTAGGCCTCTATCTCCTTCGCGATGTCCGAGGACATGGGCACGTTCTGCACCCCGCCGAACTTGTTGCCGGCGGTCACGAAGAGATCGGCCGGGAAGCCGAGGTCCACCCAGCGGATGACCGAGCCCTTGAAGGAGTCCAGGAAGCCCGCGACGCTCACGGTCATGCTGACGCCGAGGGCGAGGGCGGCGACCGCGATGGCGGTCCTCGCGCGGTCGCGACCGAGGGCGTCCACGGCGACGCGGCCGACCGTGCCGAGCGCGCTCTCGGCCGGGCGCACGAGGAGCCGCTTGGCGAGGTCGACGGCCCGGCCGGTGAGCATGGCGCAGCACATGGTCGCGAAGAACATGGCGCCGTAGCCGGAGATCACCCAGGAGGAGAAGGGCGGAACGAAGCAGGCGACCAGGAACGCCGCAGCGAAGGCGAGGGCGAGAGCGTCGGTTGCCCAGAGCGCTCCGGGGCGGCGCCGCACGAGGCGCAGCCGCTCACGCATGACCGTCGCCGGCGCCGTGCGGGCTGCGTCGCTGGCCGGCCAGAGCGAGGCCGCGAGGCTCACGCTGAGGCCGAGGGCGAGGCCGGCGGCGAGCTCCCGGGGCGAGAGGATGACCTCTCGCACGTCGATCCTGGCGTAGAGCTGGGAGACGGTCTCTCCGACAGTGGAGAGCACCGCTCGGGCGAGCGCGAGACCGGCGACACACCCCAACGCGCTCCCGGCGGCCCCGAGGAGCAACCCCTCGGCAACAAAGAGCCCACGCGTCTCCCCGCGCTTGAGGCCCAGGGCGCGCATGACGCCTATCTCCCGGCGCCGCTGCACCACGCTGATGCTCAGGGCGTTGAAGATCAGGAAGACCCCGACCAGGAGCGCCACCATGCTGCCCACGAGCAGCCCGACCCTGAATGAGCGCATCAGGCGCGCGACCTTCTTCGTGCGCCACGCCGGCGACTCGACCTCGAAGCCCTTGCCGAGCACCGCCTCGAGGGCGGCGGCGACCTGCTCGGCGGCGGCGCCCTTGCGGACAGCGACGTCGTAGCGGTCGACCCTCCGGCCGCGCTCGAAGGTGACCTGGGCGGCCTGGTAGTACATCAGGGCGACGTTGCCCCCGAAGGCGGCGCCCGGGCCGCGGTCGTCCACCAGCCCCCAGAGCTTGAAGGAGCGCGGGCCGCCGGGGCTCTCGATGCGGACCTCGTCGCCCACGCCGACCTCCAGCTCGGCCGCGAGGCGGCGGGTGAGCAGGATGTTCGTCGTGCTGTTGAGGAAGGCGATGGGGTCGCGCCTGATGGCCTCGACCTCGTGGGAGCCGTAGTCCCTGAAGTGCTCGTCGTCGGGACCGAGGAAGTCCACGCCGAGGATCAGGAGGCGCCGCCGGCCGCCGCCCGGGAGGCGGAGATCCGCCATGGCCTCGAGGATTGGCGTAGCCTTCCAGACGCCGGCGACCTCCTTGAGGCGCTCGACCAGCTCGTCGGGCACCCCGGTCGAGGGGCCGCGCACCTGGAGGTCGGCCTTGCCCGCGATGGAGTCGACCGTGCGCTCGAAGGAGCCGAGCACCGAGCGGTTGACGAGGAGAACGGCGACAAGAACCGCCACACCGAGGGCGATACCGATCAGCGTGATTGCCGTTCGGGCCCTGTGCTGGCGGGCGTGAGGCCAGCTCACCCGCCGTAGGAGGCCAATCAAGGCGAATCGCTCGCGAAACGCCCCGCGGTAGTGACGATCTGCTTGCAGATCGGCTGCCCCGCCAATCCAGCTCATGCGCCGCCTAAGACCTCGTCCCCTTCGACTCCGCCGTCGCGCAGGCTGACGAGGCGGTCGCCTATCTCGGCCGCGCCCCGGTCGTGGGTGACCATGACCACCGTGCACCCGGTCTCGGTCTGGAACCCCTTGAGCACCTCCAGGACCGCCCCCCCCGCGCGCGAGTCGAGGTTGCCGGTGGGCTCGTCGGCCAGGACCGCCGAAGGCGCACACATCATGGCTCGAGCGACGGCGACCCGCTGCATCTCTCCGCCGCTCAGCTCCGAGGGGCGCCGGTGCTCCTTGCTGGCAAGCCCGACCGCGCTCAGCAGGCTCCTGGCGCGCTCGCGGTCATCGCTCCCGGGCCGGCCGTCGAGGGTGCGCGGGAAGAGCACGTTCTCCACCGCCGTCAGCGAGGGCAGCAGGTTGAAGAACTGGAAGACAAGGCCGATGCGCCGCCTGCGCAGGAGGGTCAGGCGGTCGTCGTCCATGGCCGTCAGCTCGTGGCCGTCGAAGACGATTCGCCCGCCGGTCGGCGCGTCGAGAGCGGCCATCAGGTTCAGCAGGGTGCTCTTGCCGGAGCCGGACGGGCCCATCACCGAAACGTATTGCCCGGCCGGGATCTCCAGGGAGACCCCCCGAAGGGCCCAGACAGCCCGCTCGCCTTCGCCGAAGCGCTTGTCGACGTCTTGGAGGGTGAACATGGGCGGACCTTAACCCCGCGGAGCGCGGCCCGCCAATGCCGAGACCCTATCCGGGCTCAGTTCCCGAGCAGCAGGTCGAGGTCGAACTCGCCGGCGTCGATGAGGCCGCCGTCGGTGGCGCCCTGGAAGATGCCGTTGTCCTCGAAGACGTCCTTCTCGAAGTCGAGGTTGACCAGGAGCTCGCGGTGGGGGCGCTCGACGAGGGAGGCGATGGTGTAGGCGACGAGGTGGTGGCCGTCGAAGCCCCTCGGGTCGGCGAGGCCGAAGGTGAAGATCTCGGCGAGGACCTGGCCGAAGCTCAGGTCGTTGGCGCGCTCGACGAGCCTGTCGAAGAGCTCGGCGGAGAGGGCGCCCTTCTGCTCGGCGAGGCTGCGGAGCGTGAGATCGCCCTCCTCCTGCGAAGCCGGCACGATTACGTAGGCCCGGTCGCCGATCGCCTCGCCGCCCACGCGGACGCTGCTGACGGAGTCGAGGCGCAGGTAGGAGTCGCGAATCTCGCTGTAGATCTCGGTCAGGGCGCGGATCTTCTTGCGCTCGTCGTCGACCTCCTCGACAGCGTCCTCGTACTTGTCCTCGCCCGCCTTGCGTCGGGAGACGAGGAGCACGAACATCTCGACGAGGCGCTCGGTGAACTGCTCCGGGCCGACCTCCGTGAAGAGCTGGTTCAGGCCCCCCTGGGTGATCCTCACGTCGAGCAGGATAGCCGTGCGCCCGGCCGTGTCCTTGATCGCCGCGTTGGTCTCCCGGATGGAGGAGAGGAGGAGCTTGAGGTGCAGGAGCTTGTCGGCGATCTCGATGCGCTCGGCCGTGCTCGCGTCGTCGCCTGAGCTGCGAATGGCCTCGAGGCTGTCGGTGATCATGGCCTCGAGGCGCTTCCTCCAGGCCTCGACCTCATCGGGCTTGATCAGCTTGTCGACGCACTTCTCGTACTCCTGCTCGCAGTGCCAGTCGTCATCGTTCTGGCACTCCTTGCAGCTCTCGTCGACGCGGTCGCTGAGCTCTTCGAAGCTCCCCGTGAGGATGTGGTAGAGGTCGTTGAAGGGCATCGCGGTGAGGAGGAGCGCGTCCACGTGGTCCAAGACCTGGTCGCGCGAGGTGAGCTTGTCCGCTTCGGTGACGGCGAGGCGGAGGTTGCTGGTGGCGTCGACGAAGACTCCCTGCAGCCAGTGCTGGGCGAAAAGCAGGAGGCGCGTGTAGCCCCACTTGGCGAAGAAGGCTCCCGAGGCCTTGCGCAGCTCCTCGAAGAGGATCTCCTCGGCGTAGTCGCCGTCTTGGATGTAGATGCGCCCTTCGTTGGTACGCAGCTCGCGGAAGAAGGCCATGGAGGCGACGTGGGCGCCGAGGTAGCGCCGGCTCGTGTTCTTCGTGCGCTCGAAGCTCACCATCTCGACGACGCCGGAACCCTGTCGGTCGGCGAGGGCCTGGGCGAGGCGGACGTCACCGGCCACGGCCTGGGTCAGGGCCTTGGCGGCGTCGCCGTCGGTGTCGCTCAGGTCGAAGGAGAAGCGGCTCAGCGTCATGCGGCTGTTGCTGCCCGACGCGATGCCCTCGACGCCGTAGCTCAGGAGCTTGGACTTGGTCAGGTAGTTGGAGATCACCTTCTCGGCGATCTCACCCAGGGTGTACTCCTTGCCGAGCACGCTCACCTCGAGCAGGGAGGGGATCTCGACCAGGCCGAAGCCCGTGCTCACCCCGGCGCGGATCGAGCGCACCTTGGTGTTGGTCATGCCGATCTCGACGTAGGCGGTGTTGCCCTCGCCGCGGATGAGCTGGACGTCGAGCACGCCTTGGAGCATGGCCCTGGCCCCGAGGGAGAAGCGCGTCGTGATGACCAGGTACTCGATCGGGTCGAAGGCCAGGATGGGGAGGTTCGCGGCCACGTTCAGGCCGAGGGTTCCCTCACCGGACAGGGTGACGCTCTCGCCCGGGTTCATCGAGACCACGTCTCGGGCGTCGCGCGGCAGCACGAAGTGGCGCATCTCCTTGGCCGACTTCAGAGGCTCCCTGAGCAGGGCCTTGAAGTTGTTCGGGTAGGCCTGGACCACGCGGGCCGAGATCCTGTCCCGCACCCCAAAGCCGAGGCTCGCCGCGAAGCCCGCGAGATCGGTGGAGAAGGAGGGGTCGACCGAGAGGTCCACCCGGAAGGTGTTCTCGCCGAACACCTCGTCGCCCGACTGCTCGAGGTGCTTCACCCGCAGCTCGTTGATGCCGGCCACGAAGTCCTTCGCGCCGAAGCGTTGAGACAGGCTCGCCTGCAAAGACGGCAGGCTGTGGATGGTCGAGCCTCCCGACGATCCTGCCTCGAGGCCGAAGAGCTCGGTCTCGGAGATCCGTATGTCGGCGAAGGGGAGCTCCGAGAGCAGGTCGTTCACCTTGTCGGTGGCCAGCTCGGCGACCCGGTCGGTCAGGTCGCTCAGGACCAGCTCGCGCGTGTGCCTGAAGAAGTCCTTGATGCGGAAGGTGATGCCGTCGGCCTTGCCGGTGTCGCCGGCGAGGCTGCCCACCGGCTCGAGGGCCGGGGTCTCCGACTCGGGCTCGGTGCCACCTTCCGACCCGCAGCCGGCGATGATGAAGACGGATCCCAGGACGACCAGGATGGCGCGCAGAAGCTTCATGCTCTTTCTCCCCTTCGAGCAGTCGTGTGCGGATACCAGAGACCTTGCCGCCGGAGCAAGGAAAAGGAGGTGTTTCGCTTGCGAAACGCCCGCGGTAGGGGCGTCCTGCTTCAGAACGCCCGCCCCCGCCAACGCGAGCTGCCAGAGGTCTTTGGGGAAGCAATTGTGTCGGACGCTCGTTTGTGCGATCTGCCTCCTGAGCCGCACCGGTTTCCTCTCTTGGCCAAGCTCCTCCTCACTCTCCTCGTCTGTACGCAGATGAGCCTCGCACCCGCCTTGCTCGTCGCATGGGCCGGCTGTGCAGACTCCTGCGCTGACCGGGGATGTCCCTGCGAGGTGCCCGGTGCCGAGTGCGAAGGTGAGGAGCACGCCGAGCACGGCGACACCCGGTGCCCTGGCGGAGACCCCGGCGAGCAGTGCCCGCCGGGCTGCGACGACTGCACCTGCTGCCCGGGCGCAATGATGGCGGTCGCGCCGAGCCAGGCTCGGAGCCTTCACACCGCCGCCGGCAGCACCATGCGCGCTGCTCCACATGCTGATCCCGGGAGTCTCGTGCTCCGGCGGATCTTCAAGCCCCCCAGAGGCTCCCTGATCTGATCTTGGCCCCAAGGCTAGGACAGGGACCACCGCCGCCGCGGGCCAGAGCGGCTCGCATCGCGTGTGCGTCCTGAGACCAGGGAGACGAGAATGGCTCGACCGAAGGCCAGTGCTCTCCTCATGGCCTGCGTCGCCGCGGCGGCTCAGGCTCCGGCAGCACAAGCAACCGAGAAACCAGGGCAGAGGTATGAGCTGACGCTCAACGGCGCGCTCGACCTCGCGCGAAAACGCGCGCCTGACGTGCTCGCCGCGCGGGCGCGCGTGGGCGAGGCTCGCGGACGCCTGACCGCAGCCTCGGTGCTGCTGCGGGACGACCCCACCTTCGACGTCGGGGGCGGCCCCAGGTTCGGCCCCGGAGGCGCGAGCGCCGACGTGGACATCGGGGTCGGGCAGGTCATCGAGCTCGGCCGCGGGCGCGACGCCCGCATGGACGCCGCGAAGGCCGAGGTGGAGCGCGCCGACGCTGCGGCCGACGAGACCGAGCGGCGCGCGCTGCGCGACGTGGCCGCGACCTTCCTGCGGGCGAGGCACGCCGAGGAGAGGCTCCGGATCGCCACGGACACGGAGCGCCTCGCGCGCGAGATCCACGACGTGGCGAAGCGCAGGCACGAGGCCGGCGATGTCGGCCTGCTCGATGTCAACCTCGCGGCCCTCACCCTCGAGCGCGTAGAGGCGGAGCGGCACACCATCGAGGCCGCCCGCGCGCGGGTCTTCGGCGAGCTGCGGGTGCTGCTCGGCGTCGAGCCCGAGAGCGACATGAGCCTCAAAGGCGATCTCCTCGACAGGCGCCGGCACTCCCTCGACGAGCTGCTCGCGCGGGCTCCGGATCGCGCCGATCTGCGCGCGCTCGACGCCGAGGCTCGGCAGGCCGACGCCGTCGAGCGCGTCGCCGCGGCCAAGGACTGGCCCGACCTCGGGCTCCGCCTCGGATACGCCCGCGAGGAAGAAGCGGACCTTCTCCTCGCCAGCGTCAGCGTGTCCCTGCCGGTATTCGGGCGCGGCGCTGGGCTCGCGGAGCAGGCGCGCGCACGGAAAAGGACCTCGGAGATCGAACGCAGGTCTGTGGAGAGCGCAGCCCGCACCGGCATTCGAACGGCCTACGCCGCCTACCAGCGCCTGCTCGAGGCGGTGGAGCACTTCGAGAAGATGGGCGTCACCCGCATCGAGGAGAGCGAAGACCTCGCCCGCCGCGCCTACGCGGCCGGCGCCATGCGGCTCGGAGAGCTCCTCGCGGTGCGGCGGGAGCTCACCCTGGCACGCGTCAGCCACGCGGATCTCCTGCTGAGCGCCGCCCTCGCCGGCATCGAGCTCGAGGCCGAGGCGGGGGTGTTCCGATGAGCTGCTCGCCGAAGAAGGAGGAGTGTCTGATGGTCTGTCTGAGTCAAGGAGTTTCGGGAGGAAACTCTCGCGGTAGGGGCGTTCTGCTTCAGAACGCCCGCCCCCGCCAACGAGTGCTTCACGCCACCACCGCCGTCGCCCTCGGGGTCGCCGTCCTCGCGGTTGGCTGCAAGGGTCTCGAGATCTCTGGCTCCGAGCCAAAGGAAGAGCGTGCGCCCGCCGCGCCCGCGGCCGCCGACGAGTCCCACTGGTGCGCCGGGCACGGCCTGCCCGAGTCCATGTGCACCAAGTGCAACCCCTCCCTCGTGGAGCGCTTCAAGGAAGCAGGCGACTGGTGCGCCGGGCACGGCTTCCCCGAGTCCGCGTGTCCTTCGTGCAACCCCATGCAGCCCCCCGGGGCCGCGGAGCACCCCGACTGGTGCGCCGAGCACGGCCGGCCCGAGTCAAAGTGCCCCGACAGCACCCCGGCCCTCGTGGAGCGCTTCAAGGAGACCGGCGACTGGTGTGTCGAGCACGCCCTGCCGGAGTCCGCGTGCCCTTCGTGCAACCCCGTGCAGCCACCCCCGGGCGCAGCTTCCCCCGGCGGAATCAGGCCGGGCACGAGGGTGCGCCTGCGCTCTCCCGACCTCTCCAAGGCCGCCGGCATAGAGACCGTGGCAGCCACCGCGGCGACCATGGGCATCGGCGTGGAGGCCATGGCGCACATCGAGTTCAACCGGAACGCCATGGCCGACATCCGCTCAGCGGTGCCGGGCATCGTCCGAGAGGTCTCGGTCGACCTCGGCGAGGAGGTCTCCAAAGACGATGCCCTCTTCGTGCTCGAGAGCGTACGCGTGGGCGACCTGCAGGCGCGGCGCGGCGCCTCCCGCGAGAGGGTCGGGGCGGCGCGCGCCAACCTGAGACGGCAGCAGAAGCTGCGCAAAGGCAACATCGCCTCCCAGCGCGAGGTCGAGCTCGCCCGGCAGGAGCTCGAGGTCGCGCAGGCGGAGCTGCGGGCCATCGACCAATCGCTGAAGCTGAGCGGCGCCTCCCGCAAGGGCGCCACGGGGCGTTTCGCCCTGCGCTCACCCATGTCCGGCGTGGTCGTGAGGCGCCCGGCGGTGGTCGGCAGCTACGCCGGCGAGCCCGACTCCCTCGCGACCGTCGCCGACACGTCGACCATGTGGGCGTTGCTCGACGTGCCGGAGTGGGACGCGGTCAACGTCGGCGTCGGGCAGAAGGCCGAGGTGCGCGTAGACGGCGTGGCCGGCAGGATCTTCACCGCGACGGTGACCTGGATCGCGTCGGAGGTCGATCCGCGCACCCGCACCGTCGAGGCCCGCGCCGAGGTTCCCAACCCCGACGGAGCGCTGCGCGCCGGGCAGTTCGCGCGCGCGTCGATTCGCGTAGCCGCCCCGAAGAGCGCGGCCACCGTGCCCGTCGTGGCCGTTCAGCAGGTGGACGACGAGTCGGTGGTCTTCGTGCACACCGCCCCTGGCGTCTACGAGCCTCGAGTGGTGCGCCCCGGCCGCTCGAACGGCCGCCTCGTGCAGGTCGCAGGCGACGTGCACGAGGGTGACCTCGTCGTCACCACCGGCGCGTTCCTGCTGCGCACGGAGCTCTCTCTCGACAGTCTCGGCAAGGGCTGCGGCGAGCACCACTAGGCGAGAGAGGAATACGCATGCTCAACGCCCTCATCGAGATCTCGCTGCGTTACCGCGGCGTGGTCCTCCTCGCCGCGGCTATCCTGGTGGCCGCCGGGCTCGTCTCCTTCAAGCACCTGCCCTTCGACGCCTACCCGGACACGACGCCGGTGCAGGTCGCCGTGAACACGGTGGCCCCGGCCCTGTCTCCCCTGGAGGTAGAGCGGCAGATCACCTTCCCCATCGAGCAGGCCGTCAGCGGCATGCCCGGGCTCACCGAGGTGCGCTCCATCTCGAAGTTCGGCTTCTCGCAGATCACGGCGCTCTTCGAGGACGGCACCGACGTCTACCTCGCCCGCCAGGTGGTCGGAGAGCGGCTCGGGGCCGTCGAGCTCCCCGAAGGCGTCGGCCGACCTTCCCTCGGGCCCGTGTCCACCGGGCTCGGCGAGGTGTTCCAGTACATCGTGGAGAGCGACACCCTGTCTCCCCGGGAGCTGCGCACGCTGCACCACTGGGTTGTGCGGCCCCAGATGCTGCAGGTGCCCGGCGTCGCCGAGATCAACACCTGGGGAGGCTTCGAGAAGCAGCTCCACGTGATCTTCGACCCCGACCTGCTCATCAAGCACGGCCTCACCCTCGACGACGTCGCGACGGCGCTGCGGCGCAACAACGCCAACGTCGGCGGCGGCATGCTGGAGCGCGGCGGCTCGGCCCAGATAGTCCAGGGGGTCGGCCTCGCCGAGGGCGTCCGTGACCTCGAGCGCATCGTCGTGGCCGCACACCATGGCGTGCCCATTCATATCTCGGACGTGGCCCGCGTCGAGCTCGGCCACGAGATCCGCCTGGGCGCCGCCACGGCCGAGGGAAAGGGCGAGGCCGTGCTGGGCCTCGGCTTCATGCTCATGGGGGAGAACAGCCGCGAGATCACCAGGCGCCTCGAGGCACGCCTCGCAGAGGTGAAGGCGAGCCTCCCGAAGGAGGTCAGCCTGACCCCCGTGTACAGCCGCACCAAGCTCGTCGACCAGGTGCTGCTGACCGTCCGCAACAACCTGCTCGAGGGAGCGCTCCTCGTCATCGCCATCCTCTTCGTCTTCCTCGGCAGCTTCCGGGCTGGCCTGATCGTGGCCCTCGCCATCCCGTTGTCGATGCTCTTCGCTTTCAACGCCATGCTCCGCTTCGGCATCGCCGGCAGCTTGATGAGCCTGGGCGCCATCGACTTCGGGCTGGTCGTGGACAGCTCCGTGATCATGGTCGAGAACGCCGCCCGCCGGGTAGCCACGGACAAGACCGGCCGGAGCGTGCTCGAGGTGGTCCGGGACGCCGCGGTCGAGGTGCGCAGGCCGACTCTCTTCGGCGAGCTCATCATCGCCATCGTCTACCTCCCGATCCTGGCCCTCGAGGGCGTGGAGGGGAAGCTCTTCCGGCCCATGGCGCTGACCGTGATCTTCGCGCTCGCCGGCTCGATGATCCTGTCGCTGACCCTGATGCCGGCGCTCGCCAGCCTCGTGCTCAAGCGAGGCGGGGGCCACGGTGACGGCTTGCTCATGCGGGTTCTGAAGGGCGCCTACCGGCCGGTGCTCGCCTTCGCGTTGTCGTGGCGCAAGCTGGTCCTGGTGCTCGCCGTCGTGGTGCTCGGTGGAGCGATCTACGTAGGGAGCAACCTTGGCTCGGTGTTCGTACCGCGCCTGCTCGAGCAGGCCATGGCCATCAACCTCGTCCGACTCACGGGCGTGTCTCTCGAGGAGTCGACGCGCCACGGCACGCAGGTCGAGAAGCTGCTCTTGAAGGAGTTCCCCGACGAGATCGAGCACATCTGGACCCGGACCGGCACCGCGGAGGTGGCCACAGACCCGATGGGGCTCGAGCTGTCAGACGTATTCCTGACCCTGACGCCACGGGAGGAATGGCGGCGGGGTCGTACCCAGGACGAGCTCATGGCGGAGATCGACGAGGTGCTCGAGGGCATGCCGGGCATGCGCTCCTCCATCACGCAGCCCATCGAGATGCGCATGAACGAGATGGTCGCCGGAATCCGCGCCGACGTCGGCATCAAGCTCTTCGGAGACGACTTCGAGATCTTGCGCGCGAAGGCACAGGAGATCCGCGCCGCGATCGCGCGCATTCCAGGGGCGGCGGACGTGGCGGTGGAGCAGATCACCGGCCAGCCGATCCTTCGAGTGGAGGTCGACCGCGAGGCGGTCGCCCGCTTCGGCATCGCCGTCGAGGAGGTGCTGGAGCTGGTTGAAACCGTCGGCACCCGGCGCGTGGGCGAGGTAGTCGAGGGCCAGATGCGCTTCGACCTCGTCTTGAGGCTCGACGAGCGCTTCCGGGAGGACAGGCGACGCATCGAGCAGCTCCTCGTCAGCGCGCCCGACGGGCAGCGCGTCCCGCTCGGCCGCCTGAGCCGGATCACCGTCGAGCAGGGCCCGTCGACTATCACCCGCGAGTGGGCCCGGCGCCGGATCACGGTTCAGGCGAACGTGCGGGATCGCGACGTGGGCTCCTTCCTCTCCGACGTGCGCGCCGCCGTCGCCGGCGTCGACCTGCCCACCGGCTACTTCGTCCGCTACGGCGGCCAGTTCGAGCACCTCGAGCGCGCGCGCGAGCGGCTCGCGGTGGTGGTCCCCATCGCCCTCCTGCTCATCTTCTCCCTGCTGTACATCACCTTCGGGTACGCCCGAGACGCGCTCCTGGTCTTCACCGGCGTGCCCTTCGCCGCGGTCGGCGGCGTCGCGGCCCTCTGGCTGGGCCAGATGCCCTTCTCGATCTCCGCCGGGGTCGGCTTCATCGCGGTCAGCGGGGTGTCGGTGCTCGGGCAGCTCGTGCTGGTGTCGCGGGCGCGGCAGCTCATGGACGCCGGGCGGAGCCTCGCCGACGCCACGCGCGAGGCAGCAGTGACCCGCCTGCGCCCGGTGCTGATGACGGGCCTCGTCGCCGCGCTCGGCTTCGTCCCCATGGCCCTCAACACCGGCGTAGGCGCGGAGGTGCAGCGACCGCTGGCTACCGTGGTCATCGGAGGGGTCGTGACCTCGATGCTGGCCACGCTGATTGTGCTGCCGGCGCTGTACGTGCAGTTCCGGGGCGAGGAGACCTCGTATTCGTAGTCGGCGTTGACTCAGAATCGGCCTCGGGCTACGTAGCCGTCGTCCAAACCCCGAGGTCTCCCATGCCCGTCTCCGCCGAGAGCCAGAGCCAGCTCGAGGACCTGCGCGAGCGCCTGGTGGTGCTCCGGAGGTATCTTTGACGTCGAAGCCCTGAGCGCGACCGTCGCTGCCCTCGACGAGGAGAGCCAGCAGGACGGGTTCTGGGACGACGCCGAGAAGGCGCGGGGGAGGTTGAAGGAGAGAGCCCGGGCGGCCAACGCCATCGAGGCCGTGGAGCGGCCCTGGACCCGTGTCGAAGACCTGGAGGTCCTCGTCGAGCTCGTCAACGAAGCCGAGGCCGGTGAGGCGGTCGAGCTCGAGCCGGAGCTCGCCGACGGCTTGAAGAAGCTCGAGCGCGAGGTGGAGGACCTGGAGTTCCGCCGCATGATGAGCGGAGACCAGGACGCCGACGCGGCCATCGTGACCATCAACGCCGGCGCCGGCGGCACGGAGTCGCAGGACTGGGCCGAGATGCTCCTGCGCATGTACCTGCGTTACGCCGAGCGCTTGGGCTTCAAGACCGACGTCATCGACGTGCAGCCCGGGGAAGAGGCTGGCATCAAGAGCGCCACCATCGGCGTGGACGGCGACTACGCCTACGGCTACCTGCGCGCCGAGGCCGGCGTGCACCGCCTCGTGCGCTTGAGCCCCTTCGACGCGAGCAACCGCCGGCACACCTCCTTCGCGAGCGTCTACGTCTGCGCCCAGATCGACGACGACATCGACGTCGAGATCGACGAGGGCGAGCTGCGCGTCGACACCTACCGCTCCAGCGGCGCCGGCGGCCAGCACGTCAACCGCACCGACAGCGCAGTGCGCATCACGCACCTGCCGACCGGCATCGTGGTGTCGTGCCAGAACGAGCGCAGCCAGCACAAAAATCGCGCCACGGCAATGAAGGTCCTGCGCGCGCGCCTCTATGAGTTCGAGCTGCAAAAGCGCAAGGACGCCCAGGCCGAGATCGAGGCGCAGAAGAAGGCCATCGACTTCGGCAGCCAGATCAGGAGCTACGTGCTGCACCCCTACCGCAAGGTGAAAGACCACCGGACCGGGATGGAGAGCGGCAACACCGACGCCATCCTCGACGGGGCCATCGAGGAGCTGATCAAGGCCTACCTGCTCCAGGCGGAGTCGTAGGCCGGCTCGCGCCTCTCTGTCACTGGGCCGGGACCGTCCTCGCCGGGCGGAAGCCGAGGTAGCGGGTGCGATGGTTCTGGTCTGCGAAGGAGCTGCCCCCAACCCGACAGAGGTAGGCGCCGGCGTTCCAGTTTCCGCCCCGGGCGACCCGGTCCGGGCCGTCGCCCGACGCGATGGGGTCGGCAACGGGATCGCCGGAGTAGGCCCCTGCGGTGTAGCTGTCCCACACCCACTCCCAGAGGTTGCCGGCGGTGTCGTAGAGCCCCCACTCGTTGGCCATCTTGCGGGCGACCGGCTGAGGACCGCAGGTGCTCGCCCCCTCGAAGTGCTCGGAGCAGTCCTGGGCCCCCTCGTAGGTCGCCGTGCTGTTGCCGCCATACCAGCCGACGGCGTCCAGGTTCGGGCACTCCGCGCAGATGCCGTCCCCGCAGTAGCCGCAGTCGAGGGGGCACGTCATCCAACCCTCGTCCTTCTCGCACACGCAGTCCCCGCAGGTCGCGGCGCAGTCCTCCGGGCAGGCGAAGGGGCCGCCGTCGGTCGGCTCGCAGATGTCGTTGCCGCACTCCCCGCGCTTGCAGTCCTCGGGGCAGCCGAAGGGGTTCTCACCGCCCTCGCACTCGCCGTCGCCGCAGCTGGTGCCGCAGTCCTCGGGGCAGCCTTTCGGGTTCTCCCCGCAGCCGTAGCCGAGGCAGTACCCGTCTCCGCACACGCTCGGCCCCTCAGGGGTCAGGCAGCAGTCCTCCCGGCAGGTCGTCGGGCTCTCGCCACACGGAGAGCAGAGGCCGTCCCCGCAGGTGCTGCAATCGCAGGGACAGATCTCCACGGTCTCTCCGCCATCCGCCGCGCAGGTGCCGTCCCCACAATCGCAGAGCGGCATGTCCTCGTCGGTCTCCCCGTCGCAGTCGTCGTCGATGGCGTTGCACAGCTCCACAGACGGCGTGCGCGCGCTGCACGGCGCGAGCCCCTTGTCCCCAAGGCACAAGATCTCCCCGGCGCAGGAGCCGTGCTCGTTGGTGATGGAGCAGGGCTCCTCGTCCGCCTCCGTGCACGGTGGACCCACCGCGTAGGTGTCCTCCTCGACCTCCTCCGAATCCACGCCGACGTCGACCACGCCGGGATCGATCCCCTCGTCCCCGTCAGGCTCGGCGACGTCCTTCAACGCCGGCAGGTCGGCGACGCCCGTGTCTGCGGCATCAGGGGAGGCGTCCTCCGGCTCCCCGTCACCGTCCCCCGGCCCGCAGCCTGTGAGCAGCAGCGACAAAGAGAACAGGCAAGTGATCCCAAGTCTCACCACGTTCCTCCGCACGCCATCCCTCCACCAGAAACACGCAGCCGCCCGAATGCGGCGGCGGCTCACGGCCCGCCGCAGACCCGGAAGCCCGCCTGCGCTCCGCCGGGGAGCTGGATGGGGGCGGCGTCGCGATCCGGGCGCAGCGTAATGCCCGCGAGGCCCAAGAAGCGCTCGAACTCGAAGTCCACGCAGAAGTCGCCCTCCACGTAGCCGAGGGCGAGGCCGTCGGTGCAGCACCCTCCCCAGTAGAACTCCACGCTCCCCTCCCCGGTCGTCGGGTCGAAGGCCCAGTTGTCGTTTCCGCGGCCGAGCAGGTCGTCGTAGACCAGGATCTCGAGGCCCTCGGCGCCTGTGAAGCGGGTGAAGACCTCGCCGCCGCTGCCGTCTCCAGCCATGTCGAGGATGAACACGATGCTTATCTGCCCG
>CAZQPP010000019.1:0-33035 GCA_964594295.1 uncultured Myxococcales bacterium
ACTTGGCCTTCGACTTGGCCTTCGACTTGGCCTTCGACTTGGCCTTCGACTTGGCTTTCGACTTGGCCTTCGACTTGGCTTTCGACTTGGTCCTGGTCTTCTTCTTCACCTCGCGCTCTGGCTCCGGCCTGGCGGTACCTTCGGCGGCCACACCGGGAGGTGGCGCCGCCACCTCCTCGATCACCGGCTCGGCCGCCGCCTCGCTCCGCGGCGCTATCCTGAACTCCACGCGGCGGTTGGCACGCCGCCCCTCCGGGTTGTCGTTGTGGTCGAGGGGCTGCGACTGGCCGAGGCCAACCGCCGTCAGGCGGGAGCCGGCGACGCCTCGGGCGACGAGGTAGTATCGCACGGCCTCGGCGCGCCGCTTGGAGAGATCGAGGTTGAAGCGCGGGTCTCCTTCGGTGTCGGCGTGCCCCTCCACCCAGACGTGACCAGTGGCCGGCGTCGCGATCAGCGTGCCTGCGACGCGGTCGAGCTCCGGCCGCTCGTGGCGTGAGATGTCCGTGCTCCCGGTCTCGAAGTGCACTATGACGTCGACGGCGTGCTGGCGCGCCCCGACGCGGGACCAGCCCCGCCTCCACGCGGGCACTCCGCGCATGCGCGGGGGGCCTCCGGCTCTTACGGCACGGACGCGCTCCTCGTCGGGCAGCAGGATGTCGCAGGCGAAGCCGCCGAAGACCCTCCACCTCGGCGAGTCCGTGTCGTCGGGGAGCCCGGCGCCGGCGCCCACCTCGACGCGCCAGCGCCCCCAGCCCGCGCGGAGCGCGGCGCGCGCCTCGGAGGTGACGTCGTGCTGTCCCTCGACGAGCAGGCGCAGCGGCCCGTACACGGGCGCGTCGACGCCGAAGCCGACGCTCGGGTGATGCTCGATCACGTGGCTCACCACGCGCTCCTCCTCCTGGAAGGCGAAGCCGGCGTTGATCGCCGCGCGGAAGCCGGCGGGCATGAAGGCCTCGACCGCTATTGTCGGCGTCGCCCGCCACGTGCCTCCGCGCAGCTCGGCGGCGTCGCCCGTCGCGAAGCCCACGTCCACGAGGGCCGCGGCGGCCAGCCCGAGGCCCTCCGACACGCGAACGGCGAAGGCACGCCAGCGGGGAACGAGCCGGAGGTCGTCCAGCCCCGGCCCGACCGACAGCCCGAGGGGATCGTCGAGCCCAGCGAGGTTCTCCCCTTGCTGGAAGACCATGAGCGGAAGATCGAGCCCGATGTCCACGTCCCGGTGCAGGCCGAAGGCGACGAGGAGGTGCAACATGGTCTGGTCGGTGATGACCCGTCCGTTGGCCTCGTATGTCGCGCCCTCGAGGTCCGCGGCGTCGAGCCTCAGCGGGCAGCAGGTCTGCCCTCCGAACAGCGCGGCGCTCAGGGCGAGCTCCCCGACCGGCGTGGCCGAGTGTATCGCCACGAAGCCGGAGCCTCTGTCCGGCGTCGGGTGCAGCCGGTTCGTCTCCGCTGCGCGGGCGGGGGCGGCAGCGACCGCTCCCAGGGTGAGGGTGAAGGCGAGGGTGAGGAGCAGTCGGTATCTCATCGCGGCGGGATGGTTCCACGCCCGTGGAATGAGATCAATCCGGATCTTCTACCTGGAGTTTCTGGTTTTCGCGGCAGGGCTTGACGCCCGGAGGCCTGGCTCGAGCGTCTACACGTGTCCCGCCGGGACTCAGAAGTAGAAGCGCTCGAGCCTCGTTTCCGGCGAGACGCGCTCCTCGCGGCGTTCCACCAGCGCCGGCAGCAGCTCGAAGAAGAGGCTTCGCAAGGGCTCGTCGCGCTGTGTGAGCACGCCCACGAAGTCATCGCAACGAAAGAGGAAGGCCAGCACGCCCATGGCGTCGGTGAGGCCTGGTGTCAGCACGTGGCCCCTCTTCATCTGCTGTGCGCGGACGATCGCCAGCGCGCGCGCGGCCAGCCACCCGAAGACGAAGCGAGCCAGACCGGCGACCACGCTGGTGAAGAAGATCGGCCGGGAGCTGTCGATCCTGCCGGAGAGCAGGTCCCATCCTTCGTGCAGGCGCCGGAGGTCCTCGTCGCTGACGGGCCCGATGTACTGCCACTCGCAGCAGGAGCCGCAGCCCACGCAGTGGAAGGCCGCGTCCTCGCGGATCAGCAGGGGCGGGTCGGGTGTCCGGGAGCCCATCTATCAGCCCACTAGCACGTCGCTGCGGCCGAGGTGCGCCGCGAAGCCTCAAAGCTCGGTGCTGGTCACCTGGGCCGCGTTCGCGGCCACACTCGGTCTTCTCGGCGCAGTTCCCTCTCAGGAAGGCAGGAAGGAAGGAATCCCGGAAGGCTGTGTCTGGTAGGGCACCGCCTCCTCTTCCTGCATTCCCTGCTTCCTGGATTCCTCAGAGGCTCTCCCCGGGTACTGGTCTCAGGCTTGGGCCTGAGGTGACCGGCACAGTCTCCGAGCTGTGATAGACGAGGGGCCATGGCATGGTTCACCTCTTCGCTCCCGGGGTTGCGGGCTCTCCAGCTCGGCCTCGTGCTGACTCTCGCCGGCGCGTGGCAGAGCGCGCCGGCTCGCCCCGCTCTGCCCGAGGTGAGCCTGAAGCACCTCGAGCACCTGACGCGCCCCGCCAGGGTCGAGGGCAAGCAGGTGCTCGCGGTCTGGATCTACGCCGAGGCGCCCGACTACCGGCCCGTCGACGACGACGACGAGGGCTTCGCCTGTGTGGACGACACGGCACGGGCGGTGGTCGCGGCGCTGATGCACGCGGAGCGGACCGGGTCGAAGCGCGCGGAGGAGCTGGCCAGGGGCGCCCTCGGCTTCGTCCTGGCCATGCAGGCCGAGGACGGCCAGTTCTACAACTTCGTCCTGCCGGGGGGAGGCATCAACCGCACCGGGCCGACGAGCCGCAAGGGCCACGGCTGGTGGGCGGCGCGAGCCATCTGGGCCCTCGGCAGCGGGGTGCGCTACTTCGAGAAGCGCGATCCGGCGCTGGCGGCGAAGCTGCTCGCCGCTGCGGAGCGGCTCCTGCCTTGGTACCGAAAGGTCCTGAAGCGCTACGGCAAGCGCCGCAAGGTCGAGGGCGTCGAGGTGCCGGACTGGCTGGTCGCCGGCGCGTCCGACACGAGCTCCGAGGTGGTGCTTGGGCTGCTCGAGCTTCACGCGGCCAGGCCCGGGCCCGAGCTCGCCGAGATGATCGCCAAGCTCTGCGACGGCATGGTCGAGCTCCGCGTCCGGGAGAAGGGCACGCCTCTGTTCGGAGCTCACGCGAGCACGACGAAGAAGCCGCGTGCGTGGCACCACTGGGGGAGCAGGCAGACGATGGCCCTGGCCCGGGCCTACCGGACCTTGAAGAAGCACCCGCGCCGTACGCGCTGGCTGGAGTCGGCCCGCGCCGAGGCCGACCACTTCTTCGCGCGCCTCCTCGCCACGCACGTGCCCGAGGCCATCGAGGGAGCCAAGGTCAAGCCCTACCCCCAGATCGCCTACGGCATCAACAGCCTGGTCCTCGGCTTCCTCGAGGTGCACAGGGCCACGGGCGAGCCCCGCTACCTCGACCTCGCCCGCCGGGCCTTCGCCTGGTACGAGGGTGCCAACCCCGCCCAGGTGCGCATGTACGACCCCAAGACCGGTCGCTGCTTCGACGGCATTGTCGATGCCAAGACGGTCAACCGGAACTCGGGCGCCGAGTCGACCATCGAGGCCTTACTGGCCATCGAGGAGATGAGCCGAGAAGCCAAGTAGGCGCAGACACCTACTTGCACTCGTCCCAGTACCCGCTGCAGCCGTTGTCCCCGCAGCGCCTCTCCCCGCAGTCGGGCTCGCAGACGCAGGAGAAGCCCATGCAGACGGTGTCGGTCGGGCAGGGGCCGCACTCGGTGCCGCATCCGTCGTCGCCGCATTCCTTGTTGCTGCAGTCGGGTACGCAGGGGCCGTCCTCGCAGGGCCCCTCCTTGCAGCTCTGCCCCGGCTCGCAGTCACCGCAGCTCCCGCCGCAGCCGTTGTCTCCGCACTGCCTCGTGCCACACTCGGGCACGCAGGGGACATCTCGGCTCCCGCTGTCCTCGTTGCCTGAGCCGCTCCCCTCGTCCTTGGCCCCGGCGTCGCTCCCAGCATCTTCGCGGCCGGAGTCGCTCCCGACATCGTGGCCGGCCGATGCGCTCCCCGCGTCTTCCCGGCCCGGGTTGCTCCCGGCGTCTTGCCCGCCGGTGCCGAGGCAGGAGCCGCAGTCTCTCGGGCACGTGCCGCAGAACTCCTCCGCGTTGCAGGCCCCGTCTCCGCACATCGCCTCGTTGCACTGACCGCAGTCGCCCATGCAGGTCGCACAGGTCTCCCCGGCGGTGCACCTGCTGTCACCGCACCGGACCGAGGCCGTGGTCTCGCACCCGCCGGCCGAGGCTCGCTTGACGCTCTTCGGGGTGGATGGGAGCGTGCCCGCCAAGGCGCGGCGAGAGATGTCGGACACCAGAATCCTCCTTGTCGAGTTTCGCCCCGTGGGCCTCCGCGAGGAGCCGAGGGCCTCCGCCTTCCCCTTCGTGCTCGGAGCGCTTCGATACGCCGGGGCGGCTGCGGAGTGGGTGGTGCTCCCCATCGAGGCGGGGGCGCTCCACGCCGGCGGGCGCTTCGTGGTCGACCTCTCGGACGAGGAGGCCGCCCGGCTCGCTGCGGTGCTGGACCAGCGCTCTCCGGGGATCGTCATCACCAGCGACGCGGTCGCGCCGGCCCTCGAAGCTCGCCTGCCGGAGCTGCCGCCCGGGGCCTGGCTGCTGAGCCAGCACTCCCTGCTCGGCGGAGACCCGCGCTCCATCGCGCTCGGGCCCCTGCTCGAGGCCCTCGCCGAGGAGCTCCCGGCCGACTCCGCGCTGGACCCGAGCGCCGTGATCGCCGACGTCGTCGAGCCGGACTACGGCTACGAGGTGGTGGGTGACGAGGCCGCGGCCGAGGACGTCCTGGTCTTCCTCCTCGGCACCATTCACTGCCTCTACCGGAGGTCGGTGCGTTCGAGTCCGGCCTACCGCGACCGAGAGGAGCTGCGGGAGCTGAAGCACCGCGGCTGCGCCTTCTGTGGCGCCCAGCTCAGGCACACGACGGGCCTGCCGCTCCAGGTCACCCCCCTCGAGCTTGCGCTGCGCCAGCTCCGCGGGCACCAGGCGGCGCGCGGCCGGCCCGCCGGCCACAAGTACATGATCGAGGACGCGCGCATCGTGACGGCCCCGGGTGCCTTTTTCCGCGCGGTCCTGGACGAGGGCTTCAGGCCTTCGACCTTTCACCTGAGCCCTCGCGCCGATGAGCTGCTGCGGGCGGCCCCGGAGCTGGAGCAGGTCCTGCCCGACCTGGCCGCAGCCGGTCACAAGGTGCGGCTGCCCTCGATCGGCCTGGAGAGCTTCTCGCGGGCCGAGAACGAGCGCTTCGCCAAGGGCCTCGAGCCCGAGCAGATAGAGCAGGCGGTCGAGCTGCTCGAGTCCCTCGAGGAGCGCTTCAGCGAGGTCTTCGAGTGCCGCTCGGAGGGCTGGTTCTCCGCCATCGGCTTTACACCCAGGACCACCTTGGAGGACCTGCGTGCAAACGCGGCAGGCGCGCGTCGCCTGGGGCCCGAGTGGCTGCGCTACTTCCTCGGGACCAGGCTCCAGCTCGTCGGCGGCCGCGCCATCGCGGAGCTCGCCCGCGCGGACGGGCTCCTCGCCGAGCGCTTCAGCGAGCCCGCATACATCGAGCCCGTCTGCCTCACCGAGCCGGGGGAGGTCGAGCGCCCGTGGCGTTTCGCAGACGAGAAGGCGGCGCGGGCGCACGCCCTGCTGATCCGCCTCGAGCCCGTGCCCAGCTCCGTCGAGCTGCCCCGCGGGGACGAGCTCTACCGGGAGCTCAACGGCGCCCGAGGCTGTCTGCCTGCCTGGCTGGACGCGGACCACGTCGCCCTCGTCGAAGCCCTCGTCGAGGCCCTCGATCGTGTGGGCCCGGGCGCTTCCCCACGACAGCTCCTCTCAGACGTAGCGTCGAGCGCGCCCCGGCAGGCCCCCGCAGCGCGGACGGGGATGAGCTACACCGAGGCCCGGCGGGTGCTCAGGGTCGCCTCGGCGTTGCCGAAGCGCTTCGTCGATCGAGCAGGCGGCCACCGCCTCACAGAGGGGCGGCTGCACTGGCGCGTGGCTGCCTGGAGGGTCCACCTCGGGTTCGCCGTTGCGGGCCGTGAGCTGAAGCTCAGGGTGGAGTGGCGCCGCGGCCGGGACCGCGCCTGGGTGGAGTCGGAGCACCTCAAGCTCTCCTACGAGTCCGAGACGCCGCCCACAGACCCGGTGGACACTACCTTCGCGAGGCTCTTGCTCGAGCTCCTCGAGCGTCACGCCCTCAGATCTTGACCTCCAAGCGGCGCCCGAGCCGGTCGTGGCCCAGCACCGCCGGTCGGCAGGCATCCGGCAGCTCAGGGGAGCGGAGCGGCATGGCGCCGTCGCTGCCCCGGCCGGCCGTCCAAAGGGGGCGAAGGACGCGGCCGTCGTAGCGCGGGTCTACCGCCCAGGAGTCGAGCAGGCGCAGATCCGTGGCCGGGTCGCCGGTGGAGAGCGGCACGAGGGGGTCGCCGGCAGGCAGGGTCAGGCCCTCCAGCACCACGAGGAGGCGCTCTCCCGCGGCGCGCTCGAGATACGCGGTCAGCTCCGGGCCTCTCTGCGCGGCCTCCGGGAGGGCTTCCTCCGCGAGGACCGAGAAGGGGGACGCGGAGGGCACGGCCAGCAGGCGTCTCTTCGTGGTGTGCACGGCCAGGCCGGAGGTGTCCGAGCCGATCCACGCGCGCCCGAGGCGCTCGGCCGCGACCACCGTGGTGCCCGAGCCGCAGTAAGGGTCGTAGACGAGATCGCCCGGCCGGCTGTGGGCCGAGATGAGGCGCTCGAGCAGGGCGAGGGGCTTCTGGGTGGGGTAGCCGGTGCGCTCGATCGCCATGTTGTTGAGCGTCGGGACGTCGGTCCAGACGTCGGGGAGCTTCTTCTCCAGGCCCCTCATGCGCGCGGACGTGGCCGGCGTCATCGGTGGGGCGAAGCGCCAGCGCCTGCCCTTCGTGTACCAGAGGATGGTGTCGTGCTTCTTCGGGTAGCAGCGGGGGCTCGAGCCGCCGAGACCGTAGCTCCAGACGATCTCGTTTCTGAAGCCCGGGCGGGTCGGGCCGGCGCGCCGGTCGCCGGGGCCGAAGATCTCGTCGAGCAGGAGGGCGAGGGAGGGGCTGACCCGGTGGTCGCAGTGGAGCAGGAGGCTGCCTTCGTCGTCCAAGAGATCGCGAAGCCTGGCGAGAACGGCGCCCATGCGCTCGAGGTACGCGCCCACGTCGCCCGGGTCCTCGTAGGCGGTGACGCGCAGGCTCTCGCCGTCGCCTCCTCCCACGGTCAGGGTCAGGTCGCGCGCGCTGCCGGTGGCGAAGGGCGGGTCCATGTAGACGAGGTGGACGCGGGCCTCCGGGTCTTCTCCGAGGGCGCGGGCGCAGGAGAGGGCCTCGGCCAGGACCAGCGTGCACGGTGTTGGCGCCCCATCCGCCCTCTCAAGGGGCTCGGAGAGGCCGAGCAGGGCAGGTTCGTAGCGCTCGAGCTCGCGGAATCGGCCGAGGAGGCTCATCCCAGCTCTCCGAGCCACGCGCTGGGGTTCGGGTGCTCTGCGGGCCACGCCTCAAGGGGCTCGGGCAGGTCGAGGGCGACCCGCACGAGGAAGAGGCCCTGCGCGGGGGCCGTCTGCCCGGCGCGGGCGCGCTCGCCGCTCTCGAGGATCTCCGCGACGCGCTCGGGCGGGAGCAGGCCGCGCGCGATCTCCACGAGGGTCCCGGCGATGATCCGCACCTGGTGGCGCAGGAAGGCGTTGCCCCGGACCTCGAACCTGAGCAGCGCCTGGCGCCGCGGGTGACGCTCGAAGGTGGCCTGCGAGATGGAGCGGCGCGGGTGGGCGGCCTGGCAGCCGCGGGCGCGGAAGGCGGAGAAGTCGTGCTCGCCGAGGAGGTCGGCGAGGGCCGGGCGGAGGCGCTCGAGGTCGAGGCGCGCGTGCACGTGCCAGGAGAGCTCCGAGAGGAAAGGGTTGGAGGCGGGGTGGTTCCAGACGAGGTAGCGGTAGGTCTTCTCCTTGGAGCACGCGCGCGGGTCGACGGGGCTCGGGTGCTCATCGGCGCGCACCACGCGCACGTTCGAAGGCAGCCTGGCGTTGGCGCCGAGCACGAGGCCTCGCAGGGGGATTGCCCGGTGGGTCGAGAGGGCGACCGGCAGGTCGGCGGCGTGCACGCCGGCGTCGGTGCGGCTGCTCGATCGCAGGCTGACCGGGTGGTCGAGCACGGAGCCGAGCGCCTCTTGGAGCAGGCGCTCGACGGTCGGCTCGTCACCCTGGACCTGGTAGCCGTGGAGGCCGGTGCCGCGGTAGGCGACGCGGAGGAGGAGGTGTCGGTCGCCGGGGCCGGCGCCGCTCAGAAGTCGAACCCCAATCCGAAGGAGAGCTGGGTGTCGGAGAGGATGAAGGAGTCTCCGGAGCCGAAGTCGTCGATGCGGTGGCGGGTCAGCTCGCAGAAGAGGTAGCTGTCGTTGAAGCCCATCTCCCGGTCGAAGGTTCGGGCCATGTTCGGGGCCATGAAGTCGAGCAGCAAGCGGAGGCCGCCGCCGTAGTAGAAGCCCATCGTGCCGCCCGAGCCGTCGCTCTCCTCGCCGGCGTGGGTCCTCGGGCTCGGCACGTCGCCGAGGCCGTCGGTGATCCACCAGATCGTGTAGTCGAAGCCGCCCCTCCCGTAGGGCACCAGCGGCACGCCGTAGGCCCGCGCGAGCAGGTCCATCTGGTACATGAGCCCCACGCTCAGGGGCACGAAATGCATGCGCGTCGCGTCGCCGCTGGACTCCCCCGTGTCCACCTCGATGCCCTTGCCGCTGATGCGACCGAAGCCCCCCTCGAGGGTGACGAAGACCGATCCGGGAGCGTCGGTGATGAGGAAGCCTATCTCGGATCGCCAGACCCAGAGCCCCTCGTTGTCGAAGAGGTTCTTGTAGGGAGTGACCACGCCGGCGGCGAACTCGGAGTCTATCTCGGGCTTGTAGGTCCCGAAGCGGAAGTTCACCGTCCAGTTTCGGGGGCTGTCGCCCTCTTCCGCCCGCGCGACCGGGACGAGCATGGTCAGCAGCAGCAGGGTCAGGCCGACGGTGCGCAGGCGGCGCACGCTGATCAGGAGCAGGAGGAGGAGGCCCGCCGCGGCCGCCCCGGCGAGGTCGCCGCGCGAGGAGGCAGAGCAGAAGCCTCCGCGCTCGCGGCCCCCCTGGGCGAGGTACTCCTCGAAGAAGTCGTTGACGGCGACCGGAGTAGCCACCGCCTGGTCGGAGAGAGTCGACACGTTGTCGAAGTCGTCGATGGCGGCCACTCGGAAGTAGTAGGTCGTGTCCTGCTCGAGGCCCGTGACCTGGTCCGAGGTCGTCTTGACCGTCTCCTCCTTCTTGGCGATCGACTTCGTCTCGTCGTTGAAGGGCTCCTTCGCCCAGTAGACCTGGTAGCGGACCTCGGCCTCGGCGGAGTTGTCGTTGTCCGACCAGCTCACGTGTGCGTTGCCCTCGCCGGGGTCGGCGACCACGCCGGTCGGCGGCGACGGGGCCTTGTAGTCGTACTGGATGGCGATCTCGTGGCCGGCCTTGGAGTTGATGTCGCCTTCGCGCTCGATGAGGAAGACGATGCGCACCTCGCCGGTGGTGTTGAGCCTGTCCTGGCACAGCGTCTGCCGGGAGTCGTTGATCTCGAGGGTGCTGAGCAGGTAGCGCACGTTCACGTCGAACTCTATCGACAAGAAGGACTCCAGCTTCTTGCGCTGCTTGACGTAGCGGCAGGTGTCGGTCTCGGTGTCGGAGAGCCCGCCGCCCGTGTCGCAGGCCCCGATCTTGATCGCGTAGTACCAGTTGTCCGACAGGAGGGGCTGAACCATCGAGACCTCGAAGTGCACGTAGCGCGGGGTCGGGAGGTCCGTGCCGGAGCCGGTCGTGCCGGTGGAGCTCGCCGCGCTGTCGGCGCTGACCGCGTCGGCCGTGGTGTCGCCCGTCGCGTCGCCGTCGCCGGTGTCGGTGCTCGACGTATGGCCGGTCTCGCCGTTGTACTCGACGCAGTCGTCGAAGTTGATCTGGTGCTCGTCGTCGCTGGGGCGCGTGCCGAAGCGGTCGTTCAACGACAGCCCGTCGAGGCCCTCGATCTTGTTGACGGTGAAGCCGTCGATATCGGCGGCGGCCAAGCCCGGCGCCAGGGTGGCGCAGAGCACGATCAGGGCGGCGGCGACAGAGCGCATCAAGGGCTCCATGGAGAGGTCGGGGCGAGCATTCTGCAGGCGCACCGGCGGCAGCCTGCAAGAGCTCGGATAGCTTGGGTTATAGCAGCGGTCCCACGCCCAGGCTAAATCCGGGTGTGCGTGGAGCAACGCGGGGATCGGCGGCCGTGTTCCCGCCGGACTAGCCCCAAAACAAGCGATTAGCCATTAGCCGTTAGCCATTAGCTCAGGCATTCCCGTTGCTTCGGCGAAGTGGGCACTTCGCCTGAAACGCGAAGGCGTGAGCGGAGACGCAGCCGCAAGTGCGCAGGGTTTCTGGCTAACCGCTAACAGCTAACAGCTAACAGCTAGATCAAAGACTAGCGCCCGGGGGCCGGTCTTTCGCCATGATCCCGGTACCTGAGGAAGTCCCGCGCGATTCTCTCGTGGTCGAAGACGAGCGGGCGATCGAGGAGCTCTCCCACCGGCACGGCGTGAGCGGCTCTTGCGTCGTCTCCGCCCTCGGGCTCGCCCTCCGCGCGGGCGACGTAGACCACCGAGAGGGTGTGCAGGCGCGGGTCGCGGGCGGGGTCGCTGTACACGCCGAGGAGGGTGAGCAGCTCGACGTCGAGCCCGGTCTCCTCCTTCGCCTCGCGAACGCAGGCGGCCTCGGCCGGCTCGCCGTAGTCGACGAAGCCGCCGGGGAAGGCCCAGCCGAGGGGCGGATAGCCGCGCTCGATGAGCACGACGCGGTCGCCGGGGAGCTCGATGATGGCGTCGACTGTGACGTGCGGGCCGCGGGGCGGTTGCATCTCAGAGCTGCTCCTGGAGGAGGCGCCGCACGTCGGCGGGGTCGGCCTTGCCGGCGGCGGCGCGCATGACCTGGCCCATGAAGAAGCCGAGCAGCTTGGCCTCGCCGGCGCGGTAACGGGCGACCTCGTCCGGGTTCGTCGCGAGCACCTCGGCCACCACGCGCGCGGTCGCCTCGTCGTCGCCGTGGGCCTCGAGGCCCCGCGCGCTCACTATGGCGGCGGGGCTTTCGCCCGCGCGGGCCATCTCGTCGACGACCTCCTTTGCGGCCGCGGCGGTGATCCTGCCGTCCGACACCAGCCCGACCAGCTCCGCGATCTCCGGGGCGCCGAAGGGCAGCTCTTTGGGCTCGCTGTCCTTGAGCAGGCGCAGGATCTCGTGGACCGTCCAGCGGGCCGCCTCCGCCGGCGCCGCGCCGGCCGCGAGCACGGCCTCGAAGAGGTCGGAGACGGCGCGATCGCCCGAGAGCACGTCGGCCTCGTGGGCGCCGATGCCGAGCTCGTCCTCGTAGCGTCGGTGCCGCCGCGCGAGCTCCGGGTCGGCCTCTCGGCCGAGGTCGCGCTCGGAGGGGCGGGCAGGCTTCTTCTCCTTGGGGGCGGCCGGTGGAGCGGCGGCGGTCTTGGCTGGCGCGGCGATCTTCGCCCACGAGTCGCGGAGCGTGATCACGCGGTTGTAGACGAGACGCCCATCCCCCGCTCCGTCCTCGTCCCTGGCGAAGTAGCCGAGGCGCTCGAACTGGTACCGCGTACCGGGCGAGTCCTCTCCGACCGAAGGCTCGATGAGGGCTCCTTGCTCCACGACGAGGGACTTGGGGTTCACGTGGGTCTTGAAGTCCACCTCGGGGTCGCCGTCGGGGCGCGGGACCGCGAACAGGCGGTCGTAGAGCCTGACCTCGCAGGGCAGGGCGTGCTCTGCGGAGACCCAGTGGAGGGTGCCCTTGACCTTGCGCCCGTCCGGGGCCGAGCCGCCGCGCGTGGCCGGGTCGTAGGTGCAGCGAAGCTCGGTGACCTCGCCGGTGTCGGGATCGTGCACCACCTCCTCGCAGCGGATGAAGTAGCCGTAGCGGAGGCGCACCTCTCGGCCGGGGGCCAGGCGGTGCCAGCGCGGCGGCGGCTCCGAGGCGAAGTCCGTGCGCTCGATGTAGAGGTGCTTCGAGAAGGGCACCTTGCGCGAGCCCTCGCGGCCCACGTCGTCCGGGAAGCTCGGGGCCTCGATCTCCTCGCGCTGCTCCTCCGGGTAGTTGGTCAGCACGACCTTGAGCGGGCGGGACACGCACATGACCCGGGGCGCGCGCCGGTTGAGGTCGTCACGGATGCAGTACTCGAGCTTGCCGATGTCGACCACGCTGTTGGCCTTGGCCACCCCGACCATCTCGGCGAGCGCGCGGATGGACTCCGGGGTCACACCGCGCCGGCGCAGGCCCGCCAGCGTCGGCATGCGCGGGTCGTCCCAGCCGCTGACGATGCCCAGGTCGACGAGCTGCAGGAGCTTGCGCTTGCTCACGACGGTGTAGTCGAGGTTGAGGCGCGCGAACTCGTACTGGCGCGGTCGCGGGTCCCACTCGGCCTGGTCGAGGACCCAGTCGTAGAGCTCCCGGTTGTTCTCGAACTCCAGGGTGCAGATGGAGTGGGTCACCCCCTCGAATGCATCCTCCAGGCAGTGGGCGTAGTCGTACATCGGGTAGATGCACCAGTCGTCGCCGGTCCTGTGGTGGCTGCGGTGGCGGATTCGGTAGAGCACCGGGTCCCGCATGAGCATGTTGGGCGAGGCCATGTCGATGCGTGCCCGGAGCACGTGCGTGCCCTCTTCGAAGTCTCCCGCGCGCATGCGCGCGAAGAGATCCCGGCTCTCCTCCACCGAGCGCGCCGCGTAGGGGCTCAGCCGCCCCGGCTCGTAGATGGTCCCGCGCCCGGCCCGCGCCTCCTCCTCGCTCAGGCTGCAGACGTAGGCCTTGCCCTTCTCGATGAGCGAGACCGCGTAGTCGTACATCTGTAAGAAGTAGTCCGACGCGAAGAAGCGCTTCTCGCCCCAGTCGAAGCCGAGCCAGCGGATGTCGCGGGCGATGGAGTCGACGTACTCCTGCTCCTCGGTGCTCGGGTTGGTGTCGTCGTAGCGCAGGTGACAGACGCCGCCGTAGCGCTCCGCGAGCCCGAAGTTCAGGCAGATGGACTTGGCGTGACCGATGTGGAGGTAGCCGTTGGGCTCGGGCGGGAAGCGGGTCACCACCTTGCCGCCGTGCCGGTCTGCCTCGAGGTCGGCCTTGATGATCTCGGTGAGGAAGTTCGAGCTTGGCATAAGTGGGAGCCTAGCAGCGTTCGAGGGAGTTGCCATAGGCCGCGAGGCGCCAATTGCGCCCGTGGTCACGATTCAATAAGCCTCCCCTCCCCAAGAAGCGGAGTTTCTCGTTGCGCAACGTCGTCGCAGTGGTCCTCGGTGGTGGCAAGGGCGAGCGGCTGATGCCCCTGACCCGCGGGCGCGCCAAGCCGGCCGTTCCTTTCGCCGGCACCTACCGCCTGGTCGACATCCCCATCTCGAACTGCCTGCACGCGGGCATCGACCGGATCTTCGTGCTCACGCAGTACCGCTCGGTCTCCCTGAACCGGCACGTGGCGAACACCTACCGCTTCGACGCCTTCTCGAGCGGCTCGGTCACCGTGCTCGCCGCCGAGCTCTCCGAGGACGAAGGCGCCAACGGCTGGTACCGCGGCACGGCCGACGCCGTCCGCAAGCACATGGGCCGCTACGCCAGCGATCTCGACGAGGACGTGATCATCCTGTCGGGAGACCAGGTCTACGGCATGCGCCTCGACGACCTCGTCCTGCGCCACCGCGACATGGACGCCGACGTGACGGTGGCGACCCTGCCGGTCCCCCGGTCGGAGTGTCACCGCTTCGGCCTGATGCGCGTCGACGAGGATGGCTGGATCAAGGCCTTCGCCGAGAAGCCGAAAGACGACGAGACCCTCGACGCTTTCCGGCTCCCGCACTCGGAGGGAGACAACACCCACCTGGCCTCGATGGGCATCTACGTCTTCAAGGCGGAGGTGCTCCAGGGGCTGCTCGGCAGGGACAGCCGCGAGGACTTCGGCAAGCACATCATCCCGACGGCCATCGACAGGCGGAAGGTCCTCGCCTTCCCCTTCGAGGGCTTCTGGGAGGACGTCGGGACCATCCAGAGCTACCACGAGGTGCACATGCGCCTCACCGACCCGGTGCCCCCCTTCAACCTCTTCGTCGAGGAGAGCCCGATCTTCACGAGGCCGCGCTTCCTTCCGCCCTCCAAGGTGGGCCAGGCCCACATCGAGCGGGCCATCTTGAGCGGCGGCTGCATCATCGGTGACGGGTCGAGCGTGCGAAACTCCGTCCTCGGCATCCGCGCCAACATCGGCACCGGCTGCTCCCTCGAGGACGTCGTCTGCAACGGCGCGGGCGGCTACGACTTCGACGCCCCGGTAGACGGTTTCCCGAGACGCGGCATCGGCCCCGGGAGCGTGCTGCACCGGGTCATCCTGGATCGCGACGCCCGTGTCGGCAGCGGAGTGAAGCTGGTCAACGAGAAGGGGGTGCGGGACTACCAGGACCAGCGCATCTACGTGCGAGACGGCATCATCGTCGTGCCGCGCTGGACGGTCATCCCCGACGGCTACTGCTTCTGAGCCGGGGTGATGAGGGTAGTCCACGTAGCAGCCGAGCACGCGGCCTTCGCATGGTCCGGCGGCCTCGGAGAGGTTGTCGCCTCGCTGGCGGCGACCCAGGCCGGCATGGGCGCGAAAGTCCGGGTCATCGTGCCGGCTACGCGGCCGATCCTCGCTCGGCTGGACGGTGAGCTCCGCCCGGGGCCGGAGATCTGGCTGCCCTGGTCGACGGCCCGCTTCCGCATGCGCAGGGTCGAGATCGAGGGCACAGCGGTCGACCTGCTCTTCGAGCCTGCCCTCTTCGAGCGCGATCACCTCTACGGCCCGCCCGGCGAGGAGTACTCGGACAACCCCGTCCGATTCACGGCCTTCTGCCGGGCGGTAGCGGAGATCGTGGCCGGCCCCGACGCCCCCGACATCGTCCACCTCCACGACTGGCACGCGGGGCTGGTGCCCGCGATGCTCAAGGGTCGTCCGAGCCGGCCGGCGACCGTCTTCACGGTCCACAACCCGGCCTACCAGGGCGACTTCTCGATGGACGCCGCCGTCCTCACCGACCTCGGCGCACATCACCTGGGCATCGACGGCGTCGTGCACGACGGCCGCATCTCCCCGCTCAAGGCGGGGGTGCAGCTCGCCGACATCGTGGCGACCGTCAGCCCGACCCACGCCAGCGAGCTCCTCGACCCCCGTTACGCCTTCGGGCTCGAGGGCACCTACCGGTGGCGTGCGGGATCGCTCCACGGCGTGCTCAACGGCATCCCTCCCAACGGCCTCTCCTTCTCGTCCACCGGCCGGCGGGCGAGGCGCCGCACCCTCTGCCGCGCGCACGGTCTCGCCCTCCCCGCGGGCCCGCTCTTCGGCGTCGTCGGCCGCCTGACCTGGCAAAAGGGCATCGATCTCCTCATCGCCGCGCTCCCCTCCGCCCTCGAGCGTGGTGCCGCCGCCTTCGTCCTCGGCACGGGCGATCCCGACCTGGCCCGGGAGCTGCGCGCCCTGAAGCAGCGACACCGCAAGCAGGTGGTCTTCGTCGAGGGGTTCGAGCCGGCGCTGGCCACCCGCCTCTTCGGGGCCTGCGACTTCGTGTGCATCCCGAGCCGCTACGAGCCCTGCGGCCTCGTCCAGATGCACGCCATGCGCAAGGGGGCGGTTCCCCTGGCCCGCCGCACCGGGGGCCTCGCGGACACCATCGTCGACATCGACGACGGGGGCTTCGGCATCCTCTTCGACGAGGCCACTGTCGGCGCCCTCGAGGAGGCCCTCGGCCGTGCCTGCGACCTCTTCGACCACCCCCGCGCGCAGGCAGCGGCCCGTCGCCTCGCCAGGGCGCAGGACTTCGGCTGGGAGGGGCCGGCCGAGCGTTACCTCGCTCTCTACGCGGAGGCGATGCGCATCCGGGACCGCTCCTAGCCTGAATTGCGGGGCAGGCGTTTCGAAAACGAAACGCCTCTACGCGGGGTGTTTCGTACCCGAAACGCCCTATTTGCATCCCGCCCTCGGATCCGCCAAACCCCCCGCGTCGAACAAAGGGAGCCCCACCGCGATGCTGAACCTGCGTTTGCCCGGCCTCGCCCTGACCTTCGCTCTCCTCCTCGCCTGCTCGGGCTCCGACGACCAGAGCGGCGGCAACGGTCCCGGCGAGGACGGCGATCAGGGGCCCGCGATCTCGGACTCCGAGCCCAAGTTCCAGGGTGGCGACGGCAGCACGAGCGATCCCGGCGAAGGCGCCGCCGACGCCGGCGACGGCACCGCGAGCGACGGCGGAGCCGGGGCCGACACCTTCGAGTCCCCCTACGAGTGCGTGCCGGGCACGCGCAAGAGCTGCACCACGGTCTGCGGCTCCAAGGGCTCGATGCTCTGCCTCAAGGAGTGGGGCCCCTGCGTGCCCCCCACCGAGGACTGCGAGAACTGCGTCGACGACGACTGCGACGGCCTCGTCAACGAGAAGTGCCTCCCCAACCCGGAGTGCCAGGAGCCCGTCGAGCCCACCTGCCCGGTAGCGGTCATCGAGCTGGCCGAGGAGCCGCCCTACATGACCGGGACGACGCTCCACCTCACGGCGGAGCACTCGAGCTCACCGGACGGCGCCATTGTGAAGTGGAAGTGGTCGGTCCAGGCCCCCGTGGCCTCCACCGCGACCTTCGCGGCGAGCGACGCCATCGAGAAGCCGACCTTCACCGTCGACGTCGCCGGCCAGTACCTCTTCTCCCTCAAGGTCTGGGACGAGAAGGACAACGAGAGCTGCCAGGACGGTCAGCTCGCCGTGCTCGTCGACCCCTACCCGCCCGTGGATCCTGCGGTCGGATGTGCCGACGAGGAGCGCGAGGGCTTCGTAGACCTCGACAAGTACCGCCACATCGCCGGCTGCTCGGGTGCGTGGGACCAGCCCGGCGTCAGCCCCACTACCATCGTCCCGACCTGCGGCCGCGCCGCCGGCGACGACGGCACGAACAAGGAAGGCACCGGCTGCTCGTCCGCTGACCTCTGCGCCACCGGCTGGCACATCTGTGACGGCTGGCAGGAGGTGGCCGCCAAGTCGCCCACCGGGTGCGCCGGCTCCACGCCCCCCGACGCCGCCCCGAAGTCCCTGCTCTTCGCCGTCCGCCAGCCCAGCGAGAACAACACCGTCTGCGGTCAGCCCGGGGACGGCTTCAACGACGTCTTCGGCTGCGGCAACCTCGGCCACGGCATCGCCCCCGACAAGGGCTGCGGCCCCCTCGACCGCGCCCTCGCGAGCACGCAGGAGGACAGCTGCGGCTTCAACGAGGCCGAGCCCCACCACGGCCCCTGGGAGTGCATCGGCGGCGCCGGCAGCGACCTCAAGGAAGGCGAGACCGTCACCAAGAAGGGCTGCCCCGCGAGCAACCCCTGCGAGTACGACGGCAAGCCGATCCGCAACTGGGACAAGGGCGGCGTGCTCTGCTGCAGGGACTGACCCAAGGCCAGCCTCACCTCAGTCGCCGCTCACCTCGCGGAGCTTGTCCGCCACCCACCGGCTCTTGAGCTCGGTCCAGCGGGCGCGCTGCAGGTTGAAGACGTAGCTCAGCTCGCGCTCGAAGCGCAGCGTCGCGCCGGCCTCGGGGTAGTCGGGGATCTCGAAGCGCACCACGCAGCGGCCGAGCTTCACGCCCTCTTGTGTCCGCGTCTCGGGCCCGGCGCTCTCCAGGATGGTCGGATCCCTGGTGAAGGAGGCGCTGCACGACATGATCTCGTAGCTGTCTGGGCTCCTCTCGTAGAACCTGAGGCGGTGCTCGACCGCTCCGCGCAGGCCGGTGTCCCCGCTGGCCGCGCACGCGCCCAGCAGCGCGAGCAGGGCCGGCAGCGCCAGCCTACTGTGAGGGGAACTCAATACGGATCGGCGTGCGGGCAAGCGCATGTCGGTCGCTCGTAAGGTCGATGTAGCCCTGGCTCGGGCAGCCCTCTGAGAAGTCGCCCACCAGGTGCACGGACACGCCTCTCACCCGGGCCGGGTCGTCCTCGTAGTCATTCGGCCAGTAGTGGCGGGCGTCGGGGACAAGCATCAAGGGATGCGAAGATCCCGCCACCGCGAAGGGCCGCAGCTCGTCTGTGAAACGCTCGGTCAGCACCCGCGTCTCCGACACCGCGAAGCCGTCGATGCCGTCGTGCCGCGGCCCCACCAGGAGCTGGATCGACCGAAGCTCGGAGGGCCTCAGGGCCCGGTGCTCGCCAAGGCCGCCGTAATACCGGAGCAGCTCGTCCTCGACGCTCTCGTGACGGTCCACCCGGTCCGCGACCACCGCCCCGTTCTTCCTCCCGTGACGGCGATACGTGCGCAGGTACCGGAACGCCCAGTTGCTCACCACGCACTTGTCTCCCGCCCGGAAGGTCACGACCACGGCGTCCGAGGGCGGCTGCGCCGGCGCCGCGGCCCGCGCCTCGTCCCTCTGCCCACCTCCCATGGCCACGGCCAGGGCTGCGGTCGTAATCAACACCAGCGTAGCGACCACCCAGCTCGGCCGGGACAGCGTCCCACGCTCAGACACGTGGAAGGTCGGAGAGTAGAGCGGGATCGTGCGCCGCGGCTTGCGCTCGGGCACTTGCTCGTTCGCCACGCCGGGCTCTGGCTCGGCCGGGAGCTCCACCGTAGCTTCAATCAACGTCTCGGCCGCGGCCTCGCCGGCAGCGCCTTCGGGAGCGCCCCACGTGATGCCGCTCGCTCCGCAGCGCGGGCAGTCGGGCAGCCAGACAGCCTGCTCCAAGCCGCATTCTGGACACGTGAGCTGCATCGTCTCCGTCGGGTGGGTCTCAAGGCGCGCGGACGCGGCGTCACGCACCCGCTGACATGCTACTTCGGCCGGGGGCGCAAAAGCTTGAACCCGGCCGCGGCACCGCCCCAGCTCAGAGCATCGCGCTGCGCGCCTTGTTCAACACCGCGTCGAGGTCCACCTCCGGATCGAGGAGCTCGCCGAAGGAGTCGACGATGCGGGCACGCAGGGTCTCGTCCTCGAGGTGCGCGAGGGTGATGCCGTATCCGCTGCGGCGTGCGAGGATGAAGAGGCGCTGGGTCTCGTCGTCGGCTTCGAGGAAGGCGTCGCAGAGGGAGAGGAGGCGGTCGCGGTGGCAGGGGAGGTCGCCTCGGAGCTCCATCATGAGGTTCAGGACGTGGTCGCTCTCGAGGCGGGTCTCGAGGTCGCCGAGGGCGTCGAGGAAGCCGCGGATCTCGGTGATGAGAGCGACCTCGCCGATGGGGACGAAGGCGCCGCTGTCGCGCAGGTCGGCGAGGGGGGTGCCGGGGACGACGGCGGTGGTTCGGAGGCGGATGAAGTGGGGGCCTATCTCGCGGAGGGCGGAGGCGCTCTCGGTGGCGTGGGAGGCGGTGTGCTCTGCGCCGCCGAGGCCGGGCATCCAGTACTCGCTCAGCTCGAGGCCGGCCTCCACGACGCGCCTGCCGCCTTCTACCTGCTCGGCGCGGGTCGTGCCTTTGCGGATCATGTCGAGGACGGCGTCGCAGCCCGACTCGAAGCCGACGTGGACGCGGGTGAGGCCGGCGTCGCGGAGGCGGCGCAGGTCTTCTACGCTCCGGCGGGCGAGGGTGTGGGAGCGGGCGTAGGTCGTGACGCGCTCGGCGTGGGGGAAACGCGCGCGGACGGCCTCGAGGACCTCGATGAGGTCTTTGGGGCGCGCGATCATGGCGTTGGCGTCCTGGAGGAAGACCGAGCGGACGCCGTCGCCGAAGGTGTCGAGCATCGCGTCGAGGTCGGCGACGATCTCGTCTGTCTTGCGAAGGGAGAAACGCTCGCCCTTGTAGACCGAGCAGAAGGCGCAGCGGTTCCAGGGGCAGTTGCGCGAGACGCGGACGAGGAGGCTGTGGGCCTCGGAGGGCGGCCGGATCGGGCCCTGTTCGAAGAGGTGGCGCATGAGCGGATTATGGCCGGCTGTCCGCGGAGATGCTAACGCCGGGTGTGGCTGTGAGCGGCCGAGGGCCGCCCGGGGAGCCGGCGCATGGGCATCGACTTCAGCGTCATCGTATGGATCCTTCTCATCGCCGGAGGCGTGTGGTGGTGGGCGAGAAGGGCTCGCGATCGTCCCCGGGCGCGCGCGGTGCTTGGTGCCGTGGGCATCGCCGCGGCGGTGGGCGCCCTCGTCGCGGTGGCCCTTTGCGCCTGGATCACCAAGGAGTCCGGCATCAGGCCGGGGCTGCACGGGCACGGGGGCTTGTTCGTGGCGCTGGTGCTCCTCGGGTGCGCCGTCGTGGGGCTCTTCGTCGGCGTTCTGGTCTTCCTCGCGCTCCTTCCGGGGAGGTTGGAGCGGTCTGGGCCTGCCGGTGAGCCCGTGGCGAGCGCTGCGGCTGGGGAGCGGCCCCCGATAGACATAGCGCCGAGCAGCCGCAGGAGCTTGAGCTCCAACGGCACGATCATCGTGATCCTCGCGGTGGGGGGGCTCGCGGGCCTGGCCTACCTCGGGAGGGCCTACCAGGTGAGCCCCGGCCTTCACAGCGACGCAAGCTTGATCCGGAAGGCCACCGATCCGAGCCACCCCCGGTGCGGCGCCGCAATCTCCGAGCTCGGGCGACGCGGCGCCTCGGTTGTTCCCGCCCTCCTCGAGGCGGCATGCGATCCGTCGACCCCGGACCCGGGTCCGATCCCGGGAATCGTGGCGCGCATCGGGGGAGAGGAGGCGACGGCGGCGCTCGTCGCGCTGCTGGGCAACGAGCGCCCGAAGGTGCGTTTCCAGGCGGCGGTCCTGCTCGGCGCAAAGCAGCACCCGGCGGCCGTAGACGTGCTCTTCTCTTTGCTCGAGGGGGCGCCCGAGGTGGGTGTCGGCCGGGCTCCCATCGTCCGCGTGATCGCGGGTTACGGGAGGGCCGAGCTCTTCCCCCGGCTCTTGAGGATCGCGGACGCCGCCCGGGTCCCCGACACGCCGAGCGAGCTCGAGCTGGCACTTGTGAGCTCCGCCTGCCAGCTCGGCCATCCGGGCGCTGTCGAGCTGTTGGAGTCCAGGGCAGGGTCCAAGATACCGCGCCTGAGGGGCGCCGTGGCCAGGCAGACGGTGTGCTTTCGCTCCCGGCGCAGCGCCGAGGTGGCTCTCAAGCTCCTCTCCGACCCCGAGGCGAGCGTTCGAGTCGCGGCCAACTCAGCCTTAGTCGGCCTCTCGGGCCTCGACTACCCCGTCGCGACGAAGGAGATGGCTCGCGTTGACCGCGAGGGGGCTGAGAGAATGTGGTTGAAGTGGTGGGACGAGCACCCGGAGGTGCTGGCGCGGTAGAGGATTCCAGTGATCGCCCGGGCAACCCGGTGCTAGAATCCCCCGCCATGCCCCCCGCCACCGCCGCCGCCTCAGCCTTCGACGTCCCCGGCGAGGCCGTGCCCCGGTCCCACCGTCTCAGCGATCGCGGGCGACAGACGCTGCTCTCCCTGGCCCGCTACGCCATGCCGCCGGGCAAGATCCTGCCGGGGGCGGACGAGCGCTGCGTGCGGAAGACCGAGGAGCTGCTCGCGACCCTCGACCCGAACATGCTCAAGGGGCTCGAGGTCCTGCTGCTGCGGGTCGAGCTCGCTCCGCTGGCCAGGTACGGCCGCAGGCTCTCGAAGCTGCCGGCCGCGCGCCGCGACCACTTCTTGAGCCGCTGGCGCAAGAAGCTGCTGGCGAACGAGCTGTTGGTGCGCGGGGTGCTGATCCCGCTCAAGGTGATGCACTTCGAGGACGAGGAGATCTTCGGTCGCCTCGGCTGCGTCTACAAGGCGGAGGAGGGCAAGGAGAGCGCGCCGCGCTACATGGGCAAGGTGATGGAGCTCGGCGAGGCCGAGGAGGGCGAGGAGATCGAGGTTGACGCGGTGGTCGTCGGCACGGGCGCCGGCGGCGCGCCCGTGGCCCACGGGCTGGCGGCCGCGGGTTACGCTGTGCTGATGCTGGAGGAGGGGCGCTACCACACGAGGGCCGACTTCGCCGGCACACGGGTGGAGGGCGCCAGACGCTCCTACCGGCGCATGGGGACCACCGCGACCATCGGCAACGCCTTCATACCGGTGCCCCTCGGGCGCGGGGTCGGCGGGACGACCACGATCAACAGCGGCACGTGCTTCAGGACGCCGGACACGGTGCTCAAGAGGTGGGTCGCCGAGACCGGCTTGTCGCTCTTCGAGCCCGACGCCATGGCCCCCTACTTCGAGCGCGTGGAGGAGGTCTTGCGGGTCGAGGAGGCGAGCCCGCGGTATCTGTCGGGTGTCGCGAGGGCCATCGCCCGCGGCTGCGACAGGCTCGGATACACACACCGGCCCTTGAAGCGGAACGCCCCCGACTGCGACGGCAAGGGCTTCTGCGCCTTCGGCTGCCCGACCGACGCCAAGCGCAGCACCAACGTCTCGTATGTGCCGATGGCGCTGGAGCAGGGTGCCTACCTTTTCACCCGTGCGCGCGTGAAGAAGGTCCTCGTCGAGGGGGGCAGGGCGGTCGGCGTCGTCGCCGAGACGAGGCGCGCAGACGGCCGCAAGGCCCGCTACACCGTCCGCGCCCGCGCGGTCGTGCTCTCCTGCGGCACGATCATGACGCCGCCGCTGCTCATCAAGAACGGTCTGCTCCTGCGCAACCGGAACCTGGGCCGCAACCTGACCATCCACCCCGCCACGGCGATGTTCGCCATCTTCGACGAGGAGATCCGCGGCTGGGACGGCATCCCCCAGGGTTACTCCATCGAGGAGCTTCACCGCGAAGGCCTGCTCTACGAGGGCGGCTTCACACCGCTCGACGTGGCGACCCTCACGATCCCCTTCGACGGCCGCGAGTTCATGGAGGTCATGGAGGCCTTCAACCGCCTCGCCGTCTTCGGCTTCCTCGTCACCGACACGGGCCGCGGGCGGGTGCTGCCTGGGCCCGCGGGCATCCCCTTGATCTTCTACAACCTCCACCGGCGGGACATCGAGCGCATCAAGGCCGGCATCACCTTCTTGTGGCGTGTCTACAAGGAGGCCGGCGCATCCCGCGTCATCACGGGGGTGCGTGGTCACGCGGAGCTCTCCGAGCGGAGTGATCTCGAGCGCTTCCGCCGGTCGAAGATCCGCGCCGGCCAGCTCGAGATGTCCGCCTACCACCCCCTCGGCACCTCCCGGCTCGGCGCGGACGCGCGACGCGGCCTCGTCGGCGAAGACCACCAGGCCCACGGCCTGCCGGGGCTCTACATCGTCGACGGGGGCAACCTGCCGGGGAGCCCGACGGTCAACCCGCAGGTCACCATCATGGCCCTCGCGGCGCGGGCGGCGGACAGGATCGCGGAGAGGCTAGGCTGAGACCGGCGCTCAGGCCGGGGCGGGAGGGTTCTCGGGCATGCCGAGGCGCCCTCTGATCCGCTGCATCTCAGGGGTTCGCCTGCCGAGCCCGTCACGCACGACGAGCGCTGTCTCCGGCTCGGGCATCACCCAGGGCCGCGCGGCACGGGTCATCCAGTAGACCGAGAGCAGGGGCTCCCTGCCGGTGCGGGGCTCGACGAGGCGCCACGCGTGGATCTGCAGCCCTGCGGCGTGGGCGGCGGCTTCGATCCGGCCCGTGGCGCGGGCCCCGTGCACCAGGGCGAAGCCCCCGCGCAGGGACATGGCCCGGGCGGCGGCTGAGCAGTAGGTCTCCACGCCGCCGCGGATCTCGAAGCGGCAGTAGGCGCGCTGGAGGTGTCCGCTGACCGTGCCGGCGCCGAGCGGGATGTAGGGTGGGGTGCCGGTGACCAGGTCGAACTGCCCCGGAGGCACGAGGAGCTCGTCGCGGATGTCCCCGCGGTGGATCCTCACGCGCCCGGAGAGGCCGTTGTGCTCGACCGAGGCCGCCGCCAGCGCCACGCTGCGTGCCTGGGCCTCGATGCCGACGACCTCGGCCTCGCGGTAGTACCAGGCCAGCATGAGGCCGACCGAGCCCGTGCCCGTGCCCAGGTCGAGCACCCGGCGAGGGGGAGCGGCGACGTGGCGCAGGGCCCAGTCGGCGACCACTACGTCGTCGGTGGACCAGCGGTGGCCGCCTTCTGTCTGCCAGATGCGCCATGAGCCGCTCAGCGCGCTGAGCGCGGCGCCGTCGAGAGCTGCTGTCGCGTTCGGGTCCATCTATTCTGGCTCGGTCATGGTCATGGGGTCGAGGAGCGCGTCGAGCTCGTCTCTCGGCAGGACCTGCATCTCCTCGCAGATCTCGCGGACCGTGCGCAGCTCCTCGACGGAGCGCTTGGCGATCTCCGAGGCGCGGTCGTAGCCGATGGCCGGGGCGAGCGAGGTCACCATGGACAGGGACCGCTCGATGAAGGCGGCGGCGCGCTCGCGGTTCGCCTGCATGCCCTTGACCGCCTTGTCGGTGAAGGCTCGCGCGGCGTTGGCGAGGAAGGTGATGGACTCGAGCAGGTTGCGGGCCATCACGGGCATCATGACGTTGAGGTCGAGGTTGCCGTGGGTGTTGGCGACCTGGGTCGTCAGCGAGTTCCCCATGACCTGTGCGCAGACCATCATCACGGCCTCGCACATCACCGGGTTGACCTTGCCGGGCATGATGGAGCTGCCGGGCTGGAGCGCCGGGAGCAGGACCTCTCCCAGGCCGCAGCGGGGCCCGCTCGCGAGCCAGCGGATGTCGTTGGTGACCTTGAGCAGCGAGGTGGCCACGGTGGAGAGCTGACCGGCCAGCTCGGCGCAGGCGTCCCTGGCGTGCTGGGCCTCGAAGGCGTTGGTGGCGCGCGCGAAGGGCAGGTTGAAGCGCGCGGCGAGGCGGGCGGCTACCCTGGAGCCGAAGTCGCGGTGGGTGTTGAGGCCGGTGCCGACGGCGGTGCCGCCCACGGCGAGCTCGCAGAGGCGCGGGAGGACACCCTCGAGGCGATCGGCCCCGAGCTCGACCTGGCGCGCCCAGGCCGAGCACTCCTGGCCGAGGCGGATGGGCGTAGCGTCCATCAGGTGGGTGCGGCCGATCTTGACCACGTCGTCCCAGGCCTCTGCCTTCTCCGCGAGCGCCTCTTGGAGCTCACGCAAAGCGGGCAGGAGCTCGTGGCTGAGGCCGGCGGCCGCCGCGACGTGGATCGCGGTCGGGATGACGTCGTTCGAGGACTGGCCGAGGTTGACGTGGTCGTTTGGGTGCACGGGCTCCTTGCCGCCGCGCTTCTGCGTGAGGAGCTCGTTGGCGCGCGAGGCGATGACCTCGTTGGCGTTCATGTTGGTGGACGTGCCCGAGCCGGTCTGGAAGACGTCGACCACGAGCTGCTCGTCGAGCTTGCCTTCCATGACCTCGTCGGCCGCCTGCAAGATGGCCTTGGCGCGGCGCTCGTCGATGCTGCCGAGCTCGAGGTTCACCTCGGCCGCCGCGGCCTTGATGGCGGCGAGCCCGCGGATGAAGGCCCTGGAGAAGCGCACGCCGGAGATGGGGAAGTTCTCCACCGCTCTCGCGGTCTGCGCCCCGTAGTAGGCGTCCTCGGGGACCAACATCTCCCCGAGCGAGTCACGTTCGACGCGCGTGTCTATGACAGCTCCTCGTTTGGCGGGGCAGGCGTTTCGGGGCGAAACGCCTCGCTTGGCGGGCTGGGCTCCCTACCAGAGAGCGTCACGAAAAGCACCCGAATAAGTCCGAGCCTGGTGCGTCGTTTGGGCAGCTCACGATTCAAAGGAGCCCACCATGAAACGCCTGATTGTCCTCCTCACCGTTGCCACCGTCGCCGCTGCCATCCCGATGGCGTCCGCATCTGCGCACGGCCCCAAGAAGGCATCCGTCCACAGCCACAAGCAGACGAAGAAGGTCCGCGCCATCCGCGCCGAGATCCAGGAGCACTTCGACCGGATCGACGCCCTGGTCGAGAGGATGACCGAGGTGGCGTCACGAAGGCACTTCCGCCACCGCCGCGGTGTCGTGAAGCGCCTGAGCCGGAAGATCACCGAGCACACGCGCGCCATCGCCTCCCTCGAGCAGGACCTCGTGGTCGCCGTCCGCCGCGCCGAGAGGCGCGCGCTGCTCAAGGCCCGCAGGAACGCTCCCCCCGCTCGCTCCCGCCAAGGCTACGACAGCGTCTCGCCGAAGGAGATGGCCGGCCTGCTGCACATGCTGCGCACCTCCTTCTTCGACAACGAGCGCCTCGAGCTCGTCAAGGACATCGTCACCTCCGGCCACCGCCTGAGCGCCAGGCAGGCCGCCGCGGTCCTCAAGGCCTTCGACTTCGACAACAACCGGGTCAAGGCGGCCGAGATGCTCTGCCGGGCCGTGAACGAGCCCGCCCTGCACGTGCTGGCCTCGGAGATGGACTTCCGGAGCAACCGCAGGACCTTGCGTAAGCGCACCGGCGGCCAGTGCGGCGTCCCCGAGGGGCGCCTGGCCATGGGCTGGTAGCCCGAATCTCCTCCGAAACTCCGCGCCTCCCCCCGAGGGTTTCCGGGCGTGCGGCCTCCGGGCCGTACGCCCGGTTTGTTTTTTTGCGCCCGAGGGCTGTTTTCCTACGCTCAAGAGGCCTTCCCAAAAGAGGGACTCCAATGATCGCGCGCACGACCACAATCTTCCTGGCTCTCCTGCTCATGCTGCCCGCCGCCGCCGCCATGGCGGAGGACACCTGCAGCGCAGATGCCGGCTGTCCCGTCGGCCTCATCTGCAAGGAGATCACCATCCCGTGCATGAGCGTCCCCTGTGTCGACGCCTGCCCCATCCCCGAGTGCGACCCGGATGACGAGGGCTGTGAGGTGCCCGAGTGCACCCCCGAGCCCTGCGAGCCGGAGCCCTGTGAGGAGGAGGTCGAGCATCACTGCGTCTACGAGCCGAAAGATTGCGAGAGCGACAACGACTGCGAGGATGACTTCGAGTGCATCGAGCAGAAGATCTGCTCCGGCGGCGGCTCGACCGGGTGCGCGTGCGCCGCGTGCACCTGCCCCGACTGCCCGGAAGGCGAGGAGTGCCCGCCCTGCGATTGCCCGGAGGACCCCGAGCCCTGCGAGTGCGACGAGGAGCCTGAGCCGGTCGAGCCCGAGTGCACCGTCGAGGGCGCCTTCTGCGCGCCCAAGCAGGTGGAGTGCAAGGAGGACTCGGACTGCCCCGCCGAGTGGCAGTGCGTCGCCATCCCCGTCGCGTGCGGCTGCGCCATGTGCGAGTGCGCTCAGCCCGCCTGCCCGCCCGGCGAGGAAGAGTGCCCCGAGCCCGAGCCCTGTGAGTGCCCGCCCTGTGAGTGCGACGACGAGGAGTCGGGTGAGGGCTACTGCCTGCCCGCCGGCTGGGACGAGGCCGAGGAGGCCTTCGACGGCGCCTTCGAGGAGGTCGGCCACCCCGGCATCGGTCGCGGTGAGGCCGGCGGCGGCAGCCAGGCGACCGGCATCCCCGAAGGCGGCCCCTCACCCGACCCCAGCGAGCCGGGCGCCGATCCGGACGGCGGCAACGGAGCGCCGGCCGAAGGCTCCGGCGAGAAGGGCGCCGCCGCTGGTGACGAGAACCTCGCGACGGGCGGCTCGGAGGCCGATCCGAAGGCCCCGGCGACGGGAGCCGCGAGGTCCGCGGGCTCGGGCGGCGTCGGCTGCAGCGCCGGCCCCGTCGGCCCGGCTCTCCCCTGGCTCGTGCTCCTGGGATCGTCCCTCGGGCTCTGGTGGGCCCGGAGGCGCGAGGAGAGCTGAGGCCCAAGCCCCTCCGCTGTCTCCCGACGAGATTCGGGCAAGGCCTCGCGCAGAGGCGCAGAGGCGCAGAGAGGGCTTGCCCGAAGGGCACCGAACCGATAGTGCCTTCGCCTTGATCCCCGCCGAAAACGGGAGGGAATGTGGCGAAGCAAAGCGTGGAGCTCATCGTCAACGGTGACCGCTACGAGGTGGCCGTCGACCCGTGGCGTTCCCTGGCCGAGGCGCTGCGCGAGGACCTGCGGCTGACGGGAACCAAGATCGGCTGCAACCACGGCGACTGCGGCGCCTGCACCGTGCTGCTCGACGGCAGGCCCGTCTGCTCCTGCCTCTTCCTCGCCGTCGAGGCCGACGGGCGGCCGATCACCACCGTTGAAGGGCTCGCGGAGTCCGGAGCGGAGCTCCACCCGGTCCAGAAGGCCTTCGTCGAGCACGGCGCGATCCAGTGCGGCTTCTGCACGCCCGGCATGGTGCTCTCGGCGGTGAGCCTGCTAGAGGGCGAGCCCGAGGCGGACGAAGCACGCATCCGGCGGGGGCTTGCCGGCAACCTCTGCCGCTGCACCGGCTACGCCAAGGTCGTGGACGCGGTCGTGGCTGCCGCCGGTGGAGCGGGGCCGGGCGAGGGGAGGGGCTCATGAACGAGGTCATGCCGCGCTTCTCCCACCACCGGCCGGAGAGCCTCGCCGACGCCGTCGCGCTGCTGAGACGTCTTGGCGAGGGGGCACGCCTGATCGCCGGCGGCACCGATCTGATCCCACGAATGAGGGGCGGGCAGGCGAGCCCGGAGCACCTCGTCAGCGTCAACGGCATCGACGGGCTCCAAGCTGTCCGCTTCCACGAGGGAGAGGGGCTGGAGCTCGGCTCCGCGGCCAGGATAGCGGCCGTCGGCGGCCACCCGGCGGTGCGCGAGCGTTATCCGGCCCTGGCCCGGGCCTGCTCGGTCATGGCTACGCCGCAGGTCCGCAACATGGGGACCGTGGCCGGGAACCTCGCCAACGGCTCCCCCTGCGCCGACACGGCCTCGCCGCTGCTGGTCTACGACGCGCTCGTGCTGCTGCACGGCCGCGACGGCCGGCGGGAGGTGGCCCTCGAGGACTTCCACAAGGGACCGAGGTGGGTCGACGTCGGGGAGGGTGAGCTCGTGGCGGCAATCCGTGTGCCGGTGCCGCCCAAGCGTTCGGGCTCGGAATACCTGCGGATCTCCGCCCGGAGCCGGGTCGACATGGCCGCGGCTGGAGTAGCGGGCCTGTTGGCCCTGGACGGCGAGGGCCGCGTCAGCCTCGCTCGCCTGGCCCTGACGGCCGTAGCCCCGACGCCGATGCGCTGCCCCGACGCCGAGGCCCTGCTCGCAGGGCAGGAGCCGGAGCCCGATCTGCTCGCCGAGGCCGCCGAGGCCTGCGCTCGGGCATGCAAGCCCATCGACGACGTGCGTGCCAGCGCCGCCTACAGGCGCCACATCATCCGGGTGCTCTCGCAGAGGGTGCTCGAGCGCTGCGTCTCCCTCGCAAGCGACGGGGGGGCGTCATGAGCAAGCCCGAGATCATCGGCGCCGCCGTGCCCCGCCTCGACGCCCACGAGAAGGTGACCGGCCGCGCGACCTACACCGACGACCTGCACCTCCCGGGCATGCTCCACGGCGCCATCCTGCGGAGCCCGCACGCGCATGCGCGCATCGCCCGCATAGACACCGAGAAGGCGCGCCGCCTCCCGGGCGTCAAGGACGTCGTCACCGGCGCCGACACCCTGCAGGTGCGTTACGGAAACTGGCGCCTCGTACCCACAAGCCAGGACGAGCTGGTCCTGGCCGTAGACAAGGTGCGCTTCCTCGGAGACGAGGTGGCCGCCGTCTGCGCCATCGACCGCGACGCGGCGGTGCGCGCCTGCGAGCTGATAGAGGTCGAGTACGAGGAGCTCCCCGGGGTCTTCGACGTGGAGACGTCGACCGCCGGCGGTGCACCGGTCATCCACGAGCCCAGCCCCGGCAACGTCAGCCTCACGCGCGAGATCGACTACGGGGACGTCGAAGGAGGCTTCGCTCGGGCCGACCACGTCCGGGACGACGTCTTTCACCTCCAGGCCGTGCAGCACGCCTACCTCGAGCCCTGCTCCTCGGTGGCCGCGCCGGACGAGGGCGGGCGCGTGACCCTCTGGACCAGCACCCAGGTCCCCTACATCGTGCAGTGCCTGCTCGCGAGCACGCTCGGGCTCAACGAGAACGACGTTCGCGTCATCAAGCTCAACGTCGGCGGCGCCTTCGGCGGCAAGATGGAGCTGCGCCCCTGGGAGTTCTGCGCGGCCTTCATGGCGCTGCGCACGGGGCGCCCGGTGAAATTCACCCTCTCACGCAGCGATGAGCTCGCCTTCGGGCGGCGGCGCCACCCGATGACCGTCCGCTCCCGCCTGGGCCTCACCAATGACGGGCTGATAACCGCCCGTGAATTCGAGGTCCTCCTCGACGGCGGCGCGTACAACGCCATGGGCCCGACGGCCACCTTCCTGTGCGGCAACTTCGGGGCCATGCTCTACCGCATCCCCGCCTACCGCTACCGCGGCAAGCACGTCTACACGAACAAGCCCCCGGCCTCGGCCATGCGGGGCTTCGGTGCGCCACAGGCCCTGTTCGCCTGCGAGAGCCAGATGAACCTGGCCGCCGAGGCCCTGGGCATCGACCCCATCGACATGCGCCTCAAGAACGCCATGGAGCCGGGGGACGTGCTCCCCGACGTGGCGAAGATCGGCTCGTGCGGCTTCAAGGAGAGCCTCGAGGCCGTGCGCAAGATGAGCGGCTGGGACGAGAAGAGGAGCCGAAAAGAGCCCGGCCGCGGCGTCGGCGTCGCGGGCTACAGCTTCATCTCGGGCGGCGTCTTCAACTGGTTCAACACCAAGTACAACTTCACCTCCTGCGAGGTGCGCCTCTTCGAGGACGGCACGGCCCACCTGCTCACCATGGCCACCGACATCGGCCAGGGCGCCGACACGGTCATCCGCCAGATCCTCGCCGCCGAGCTCGGCATCAACATCAAGAAGATCCGCCTCACGGCCGCGGACACGGCGGTGACCCCCAAGGCCGACCTCGGCACCTGGGGAAGCCGGGTCACGTTGATGGTCGGCAACGCCGTCATCGACGCGGCGAAGAAGATCAAGGAGATGCTCATCCCGGTCATCTTCTCGGAGCTGGACCTCAACCAGATCCACGACATCGGCTTCGCAGACGACCGGGTCTTCGTGAAGGCGCGCCCGAAGAAGGGCATGTCGCTCGCCGAGTGTGCCTACAAGGCGCTGCGCGGCCGGCGTGGAGAGCCCCTGACCGCCTTCGGCTACTACACCCCACGCAACAAGGGCCTGGTCACCCCCGCCTTCTCCTTCGGCGCCCAGGTGGCCGAGGTCGAGGTGGACGAGGAGACGGGCCTGGTCCGTCCCCTGAAGGTCTGGACCGCCCACGACTGCGGCGTGCCTATCAACAAGCTCGGCGTAGAGGGCCAGCTCGACGGCTCGATCCACATGGGCCTCGGCTACGCGCTCTGCGAGGAGCTCAAAGACGACGGCGGCGGCCGCACCCTCAACACGACCTTCCTCGACTACAAGATCCCGGCAGCCGAGGACATGCCTGCCAGCGAGTGCTGCGAGGTCATCACCCACGAGCCGGCCGGCCCCTACGGCGCGAAGGAGGCCGGCGAGGGCCTCGTCAGCCCGACGGCCCCGGCCATCGCCGACGCCGTGCATCACGCGGTCGGTGTGCGGTGCGTGAGCTTGCCGATCTCGCCCGAGAAGGTGCTCAAGGGGCTCGGGAAGCTCTAGCGGCGCACCATTCCCCCGACTGGGGACTCGAAGCCCCGCGTTGAGGCTGGCACGGAATTGGCAACATCGACCTTGGCGGAGCCGGGCGCTACCTCTGCTCTTGTGCGGCCCCGGTGCCCTACCCAAGGGAGAGCCGATTGCTCACGATCCGGCAGGACCAGATGGAAGCCCTCGACGAGGACGCACGCGAGCGTTTTCGCAAGAGGCTGATGGTCTACCTGCGTGAGGAGCTGCCCTTCGAGACGCGGCACCAGAGCGACGAGGAGCTGCACGAGCACGTGCTCGACTGCGAGAGGCGGGCCGAGCGACTCGGGCTGCTCGGCGAGGCCGGCATCGCGCAGTTTGCGTGCCTGACCTACGAGGATCCGCGCTTCGATGAGGACCAGGACTTCGTGGACTTCATGAACCTGTACAGGACCTACCCGGAGGAGCAGCTCGCCAGGGTCGTGGAGACCTGGGACGAGGGCACCTGGCGGCAGGAGATCTGGCGAGAGGAGAGTGACTGATGGGCGGTGGAGCCAAGGCGGCGTCGAAGGCCGGTGACTGCTTCTCGAAGGATGCTGCGAGCGGCACCAAGAATTGCCAGCCCACGACAATGAGCGACGAAGGCGTGAAGTTCATCGCCGACCACGAGAAGTTCATGCCGAATCTCTACAACGACGGCGCCGGCCACTGCACCATCGGCTACGGGCACCTGGTTCACCATGGGCCCTGCAACGGCTCGGAGGTGGGCTTCCTGAAGGGAATCTCCCACGCGAAGGGCATGGAGCTCCTCAAGGCGGACGTCGCGAAGGCGGCGGGGGCCGTGAACAGGTACATCAGCGTTCCCTTGAACCAGCACCAGTTCGACTCGCTGACGAGCTTCACCTTCAACACCGGAAGCGGTGCGTTGCGGGACTCGACGTTGAGGCGCCTGCTCAACCAGGGCGACTACTCGAGCGTCCCCGGCCAGATGAACAGGTGGGTGCGCGGAGGCGGCAGGGTGATGGGAGGGCTCGTGAAGCGCAGAGCCGCCGAAGGGGCGATGTTCTCCAGCGGGAGCTACAAGCCGGGGTACTAGTCGACGGCCAGGCGGTCCACCGTGAGCGCTCCTCCTTCGTTCCGCCCGTAGCGCAGGACGAAGCGCGGGTCCTCGTCCTCCACGAAGAAGGAGTCGATCTCCCCGTGGGTCGCCCCGAAGATCTCGTCTAGCTGGTCCTTGCCGCAGGTCGGCAGGAAGACGCGCAGCACGCGGGGGTCGTAGAAGCGGAAGTAGAGCTTCTCGCCGAGCTCCGTGCGCACGTAGAGGAAGCGGCGCAGGTGGCGGCGGAGCTCCTTGAAGCTGCGCCGGGAGTTGACGAGGATGCCCCAGCTCTCGCCCCAGCCGTGGCGGAAGAAGGCGTCGAGCAGCCAGGAGCGCGGCGCGAGCTCGGCCAGCCACGGAGCGATCTCGTCGCCTTCGCCGTCGTCGGCCCACAGGCTCTCGCGGTCCTTCTCCTGGCGCATGACGTAGGGGTACACACGCCCGTCGCGGGCTGCGTCCAGGACGGCATAGAGGAAGCCGCGCTCGGGGAGGAGGTGGGTCCTGAGCTGGTCGATCTGTTCGT
>CAZQPP010000020.1:0-32992 GCA_964594295.1 uncultured Myxococcales bacterium
AGATGTGGGTGTTGGAGGCCTTGATGGTCTGGGAGTTGCTCCTGCCGTTGTCCCACTCCGAGAAGCCCTGTGAGAGCCTCCGCTTCGGGCGGAAGTAGAAGTGGTCGGTCACCGCGACGGCCTTGACGCCGGCCCTCGACACGACCTCTCCGAGCAGGTCGGCCTCCTTTTTCAGCGGCGGGAAGTTCCTCTTGCGCCGGGCCCAGGGGATGTCTGAAGGGTAGAGCCCGCTGAAGATCGAGGGGATCGAGCGCGGCGTGTTGTTGGCGGCGGCGTAGGCGTTGGGGAAGGCGGCGGCTCGTGCGATGAGGCGGTCGAGCTGGGGAGTCGTCGGGCGCTCGTAGCCGAAGGCCGACACGTGGTCGCTGCGCAGGGTGTCGACCAGGATCAGGATGGTGTTCCCGGCGAGCCGAGGCTGCTCCTTGTCCTTCTTGGGAGCGACTCCTTCGTCCGGCGCCTCTCCGGCCTCGCCGGTGTCGGCGCCTGCGGGAGGCGCAGCTCCAACGTCTGCGGCCGGCGTAGAGCTTGCGTCGGGCGGCTCCGCGGGCGGCGGCGCCGTCTCCTCGGCGGCCGCCGGGGCCTGCTCCTGCTCCTCGGCCGGGGCGTCACCGTCTTCGCAGTCGTCGTCGACGCCGTTTCCGGGGATCTCGTCGGCCGCGGGGCTGACCTCGGGGTTCGTGTCGTCGCAGTCGCCGCCGCCGAGGACCGGGGCGAAGCCGTCCCCGTCACGGTCGAGGACCGAGCGCGCCGAGGCGAGCAGGGCCCGCGGCAGGATCATCTGCGACTCCAGGTCCGAGCGGCGCTCGTCGGAGACCAGGCCCCCCGAGAGCACGCCGCCGAGGAGCACGATCACCGCCAGGCAGGCGGCGCCGGCGGCGCGCAGGCCCCACGCTCGCCGCCTCAGCAACAGGAAGGAGCCCACGAGCACGAGCCCCCATACGTAGGTGACGATGGGCGCCTGGGCCGCCAACCGGAGGTTGTCGAGCCGGTACCAGAGCAGGAGGGCCACCCCGAGCACGCCGACCGCCCCGGCCGCGATCAGCCAGAGCACGGCGCTCTCGATGCGGCGAGCGGCCGGCGCCGAGAGAGCTGCCAGCCGGCGCCCGGCGACACCGGCGGCCGCCAGGCCGAGCGCCGCCGCGGGCACTGCCAACACCCACACGGTGATGCCCACGACCAGGGCGGCGAGACCTCGCTTCTCGAGGAAGGACGCCGACAGCCCGGCGAAGTATGCGCGAAAGAGGCCCAGGTGCACGACGAAGGCCACGCCGGCGAGCAGGAGGCCGGCGCACAACGCGGCTGCCCGCTTGGGGCCGGGCTCGTCCAGACCCAGAAGAGGGGCCAGGGCGAGCGCTCCGAAAGCGGCGAAGGCGAGGGCCAGCGCCGCCGGCGAGAGGAGCGCGACCTCGACGCCGAAGGCCAGCGCAGCGGTCGCCAAGCCGCCGCTGCCGCTCAGCACGGTCGGGTCGAAGAGGAGATCTGTGGCGACCGCGATCAGGGCGGCGGGAAGGAGGGCCAGCAGCGAGGCTGTGAGCTCACGTGACAATTGCGACCTCAGGGTCCTTCGATGGGTGAAGCTGCGGCTGCCAGGTCGTTCCCCAGCAAGGCGCGGTAGATGTTGCGGGCGGTCAGGACGCGGCGCGCATAGCCCACGGTCTGACCCAGCGGGACGGCGTCCAGGCGGAGGGGCCGGGGTAGCTCCTCGGTGCCCTTGAGAGCCCCCGCAAGGCGGCCGGGGCCCGAAGCGTAGGCGATGAGCGCCAGGCCGGCGTCGCCCTTGTATCGCTCGAGCAGCCGAGCGAGCACGTGGGCTCCGAGCTGGAGGTTGATCGCCGGCTCCCGCCAGCGCTTCTTCGCGTCGGGCATGTCGGGCATGTAGCGCTTGGCCATCGCGCGCGCGGTCCGGGGCATGAGCTGCGTAAGACCCCGCGCGCCGACGCTGGAGCGAGCCTGCGGGTCGAAGCCGCTCTCGTGGCGCACGACCGCGGCGAGGAGCTCGGCGGGCACGCCGGCGGCGTGGGCGGCCTCCCGGACCTCGTCGACGAAGCGGACCGGGTAACTCAAGGGCAACAGGGCGCCGGCCCGTGTTCCCTCTCTGCCGAGGGAGGCTCCGTGCATGCGGACGAGGTGGCGGGCAGCCTGGGAGCGCCCGCGGGCCAGCTCCGCGTAGATCAGGGCCGCGACCGCCTCGGGCCCGGCCCGCCCGCGCCTCAGCAGGGAGCGCAGCACGGAGCGCAGACGGGCGTTGCGTCCGGCCCAGGCGTAGAAGCGGGCCTCGCGCTGCCAGGGCCCTCCTCCGAGCCCGGGGGCCGGCTGGCGGCGCCAATCCGAGTAGCCGTCCGGGAGGGCGTCGACCGGTCCCGCCTCGTCGCACAGGGGCCAGCGCTGGCGCAGCACCGAGCGCAGGCGGCGCGCGGCCGCTGCGTCTCCCCGCTCCTCGGCGAGGTGCGCCAGCCAGACGTGGGCGCGCAGGCCGTAGGGCCGGCGGTCGGGGCCGGCCGTGTCGTTGTGGTGCTCCCGCAGCGCGGAGAAGTGCCGCAGGGCAGCCTCGTTGTCCCCCGTCGAGTAGGCGGCAACGCCGAGGCGGAGCAGGAGCTCCGCTTCCCTGCGCCGTCCCCGCAACCACGGAGACATGGTCGTGAAGGCTGTCTCGGCCTCCTCGCGCCGCCCCTGCTCGAGCAGGGCGACGATCCGGCCTACCCACAGCGCCTCGTCGAGCAGGGCGAGAGCCGGCACCGCGTCCTTCGGCCGCTTGCGCTCGAGTGCGCGCAGGGCACGTCCTATCCACGACAGCACCTGCCCCGGGCGATCGAGGTTGCGCGCGGCCTGCACCGCCCCCGCGGCGGCGTGCAGCAGGAGATTGGGGTCGCGGCTGAGATCTATGGCGCGCTCGTAGCGCCCGAGGGCGCGCTCCCTGTCGCGCTCCGACGAGTACACCCGCCCGTAGCCGTAAGCGACGGCGGCCATCTTCTCGGCCTTTCCCTTCCAGTCGCGGGCCTTGCGCTCGAGGCGGCGCCTGCGCACGCGGGCGCTGGCCCCCTCGACCATCTCCGCGACCCGCTCCCCCGGTCCCGGCAGGCGCAGCTTCTTCAGGAGCGGGCGCAGCGCCCGGAGCCCTTTGTGGCGCGGGTAGCGCACGAGCAGCCGCCCGAGGATCGCGCGCGCCCCGGGCCGGTCCTTCAGGGCGTGGAGGGCGCGCCCGAGCAGGTCGAGCCGGCGCGCGCGCCCCTTCGCGTCGAGCCAGCCCGGCGGGAGACCGAGGAGGCGGTCCCTGGTCTGGGCGGGCGCCCGCGCGAGTTCGAGCTCGGCGAGCCGGAGGTCGGCGGCCGCCCGGTCACCGGCCGTCTCCGGGATGGTCTCGAGGAGCGAGCGGCCTTCGCTTCCGCCTCGTGAGCCGAGCAGGAGAGCGATGTGCGCCCTCGCGGGGTGCTCCGCGGGCAGGGCGTCGAACATCTGTCTGGCGCGCCCTGGAGAGCGCGCCGCCAGCAGCTCGGCACGCAGCGCGAGCACGGCCCACCGCGCCTCCTCACTAGGCGCGGCCCCCTCGATGCGCGCAGCGAGCTGCTCGGCCGCCTTCTTCTTCCTCCTGCCGAGGACTTCGAGCACTTGCGCGTAGTCAGGCCACGTCGCGGCAAGGGCCGGGGAGGTGCCGCGGTCGACCGGGCGCGCCCCCACGCGTCGCAAGGCCTCCGCCTCCGGAACGGAGAGGCTGCCGCGCAGGGGGAGGCGCACCGTCGGCTCCTGCGCCCACGCGGGAGCGGCGACGCAGGAGAGGGCGACACAGACCACGACGACGATGGCGGCTGCGGGGCGCATGGGAGCGGGAAGCTAGCATATTGTCGAGGGGTGGCACGTCGCGGGCCGAGCCGGTTTCTAGGACGAGCCGGTCTCTAAGCCGGCCGCGGCTCTGGATCCGGGAGGCCCGGGTCGCCGGCCTCTTCCTCCTCGGGGGCGTCCTCGTCGGCTTCTGCCTCGGCCTTGGCTCGCGCCTGCTCCCGCTCCCTCTCGGCGGCGGCGATGCGCTGCTGCTCGCGCAGCACGTCGAGGTCCTTGCCGGCGATGAGCCAGTCGAGCTCCTCGCCGCCGAGGGACTCGTAGACGAGCAGCGCCTCGGCCATGCGGTCGAGGAGCTCGCGGTTGGTCGTCAGGATCTCGTAGGCGCGGTCGTACTGCTCCTGCACGATGCGCTTGATCTCGGCGTCGATGCGGATGGCGGTCTGCTCGGAGTAGTTGGCCTGGTGCTGGGCCATCTCCATGCCCAAGAAGACGGGCTCGTCTTTGCGGCCGAGGGCGACCGGGCCGAGGTTGCTCATGCCCCACTCGCAGACCATCTTGTGGGCGAGCTGGGTGGCCTGCTCGATGTCCTGGCCGGCGCCGGTGGTCTGCTCTCCGAAGGCCAGCTCCTCGGCGATGCGGCCGCCGAGGGACATGCAGATCTTGTTGAGCACGTAGTCGGCCGAGTAGGAGTGGCGGTCCTCCTCGGGGACCTGCTGCGTGAGGCCGAGGGCGGCGCCGCGCGGGATGATGGTCACCTTGTGCACGGGGTCCGAGGGGCCGTCGACGAGGCGGGCGACGAGGGCGTGGCCGGACTCGTGCCAGGCCGTCGTGCGCTTCTCCTTGTCCGAGAGCACGATGCTGCGGCGCTCGGCGCCCATGAGCACCTTGTCCTTGGCCTCCTCGAGGTCGTCCGTCTCCACGACCTCCTTGTCCTTGCGGGCGGCGATGAGCGCCCCTTCGTTGACGAGGTTCTCGAGATCGGCGCCCGAGAAGCCCGGGGTGGAGCGAGCGATGAGCTCGAGGTCCACGAGATCCCCGAGAGGAGTCTTGCGCGTGTGCACGTGCAGGATCTCCTCGCGACCCTTGACGTCGGGCCTCGGCACGACGACGCGCCGGTCGAAGCGGCCGGGGCGCAGCAGGGCCGGGTCGAGCACGTCGGGGCGGTTCGTGGCGGCCATGATGATGACCCCACCCTGGGACTCGAAGCCGTCCATCTCCACGAGGAGCTGGTTGAGGGTCTGCTCGCGCTCGTCGTGGCCTCCGCCCACGCCGGCCCCGCGGTGGCGGCCCACCGCGTCGATCTCGTCGACGAAGATGATGCAGGGGGCGTGCTTCTTCGCCTGCTCGAAGAGGTCGCGCACCCGGGAGGCGCCGACGCCGACGAACATCTCGACGAACTCGGAGCCGCTGATGGAGAAGAAGGGCACCCCCGCCTCTCCCGCGACCGCGCGCGCGAGCAGGGTCTTGCCGGTGCCGGGTGGTCCCATCAGGAGGACGCCCTTGGGGATTCGGCCGCCGAGGCGGGTGAACTTCTTCGGGTCCTTCAAGAACTCGATGATCTCGCCGAGCTCCTCCCTTGCCTCGTCGATGCCGGCGACGTCGTCGAAGGTCACCTTGTTCTGGCTCTCGGTGAGCATGCGGTGCCGGCTCTTTCCGAAGGACATGGCCTTCCCGGAGCCGGACTGCACCTGCCTGAAGAAGAAGATGACCAGGAAGATGAGCAGGAGCATGGGCAGCCACGTGCCCAAAATGCTGAGCCAGAAGGCGTCCTCGTCCTCCTTCTCGAAGCGCACCTTCACGCCCCTCGCGATGAGGTCCTTCTGGTAGGGCTCGATGTCTCCGACCGTCTTGAAGAGGGTCTGGTCGGTGAACTGCCCGCGTATCTCGGTGCCGCGCACCTCGATGCGCACGACGTCGGTCTTGAGAGGCACGGCGGGGAGCTCTGCGTCGTCGCCGCCGGTGATGACCACGCCTTCTCCTTCGCCGTCGGTCTTGGCGTCGTTCAGCTCCGGCAGGGCGCGCACGATGAAGTCGCTGAAGTCTATCTGCCGGACGTCCCGGTCCCCGCTCCGCATCGTCTGGTAGAAGGCCACAAAGAAGGCGATGAGGATCACCCAGACGAGGAGAGTCTTGGTGGATTGCTTCAAGGGGCTCCTTGGATGGGGGCTTGCACTGCTAACCGCGCTCTGCCCCGCCGAAGTCCATGATAGTCATGGGTTGGCGCAGAGGCAATGAAGGGACGATCGTTCCCCTCAGGGGGGCGCCACCCCGGCAAAGGCGCTGTCGAGGTCCGGCGGCCCACTGCGAGGCCCCGCGACGAGGTAGCCGCCGATCCGGTGCACGGTGTGGGCGCCCGGGGCGCTTCGCCTCGCCGGCGTCCCTGGCGTGGCGCGGGCCAGGGCGACGAGGCCGTCTACGTGGGGGGTCGACAGGCCGGTCCCGAGCCAACACTCCAGGGCCGGCCCCCGGCAGAAGGCCGGCAGCGCCAGGAGCCGGGCGCAGGGGAGGGCCCGCCCGCGGTGGATGCCCTCGAGGAGGGGCTCGGCCTCCTGCCAGAGATCTCGGGCCGCCTCGCCCAGCGCGAACAGTCGGTCTCGCACTCCTGGCGCTCGGCGCTCGAGGTGCGGCAGGAGCTCACGGCGCACCCGGACGCGCAGGAAGCGCCGGTCCGCGTTGGAGGGGTCCTCGAGGCTCGCCAGGCCGGTGTTCCTGAGGGCGGCCTCCAGGGTCGCGTGCCTCACCTCGAGGAGGGGACGCCCGAGGCCCTCGCGAGTGCGCGGGAGGATGCCGCGCAGGCCGCGGACGCCGGCGCCCCTGAGCAGGCGCATGAGCACCGTCTCCTCCTGGTCGTCTCGCGTGTGGGCCGTCAGCACCAGGGCGCTGCCCGTGCGCCGAGCCTCGGCGTGGAGCGAGGCGTAGCGAGCCCTTCGCGCCCGGGCCTGGGCCCCGGGACCCGGCGCGACGGGTGGGCGCAGCAGGGCGCAGGGCAGGTGGAGCTCCTCGGCGCGTCGCAGCACGATCTCGGCCTCGCGGGCGCTCTCCTTGCGGAGCCCGTGGTCTACGTGGGCGGCGCGGCTGCTCAGGCGACCGCTCCGAGCCAGCACCGTGCACGCCCAGGCCAGCGCGGTGGAGTCGGGTCCACCGGACCAGGCGACCAGGACGCGAGCCCCCACCGGGAGGCTGAGCATGCCGTCGAGGGAGGCCTCGACCGCCGCGAGCACCGCCAGCTCCGGCTCAGCGGCCACCGCCGGGGCCCTCCGGCTTTGTGCCGCCTGCCTCTCCCTCTCCTCCGACCGGCCTCCCCTCCTCCGGCTCCTTCTCGCAGCCGAGGTCCAGCCGGATCGGCACGTCGTAGGCCGCCGCGCCGCGGCGCACCCGCATCAGGAGGACGCGGCCCGAGGCGTCGAGGAGGGGGGTGCCGGGGGCGAGCTTCAGGTTGCTGAGCCAGGCGCGCTTGATCGAAGGCGCGGCGCGCCGGATCAGGCGACCCTGGTCCAGGACCGGGGCGGGGCCCTCGAGGTTGCTGAGCGCGAGCACGGGCATCAGCTCGCGCAGCTCGTCAGCCGAGCGGATGGGGAGCGGCGGCGCCTCGCCCAGGCGGCGCTCCGGCACGAGGGGCTCGAGCACGTAGACGTTGGCCTCCTCGCAGGCCGACGCGGGCTCGGCCCTGTGCCAGGTACCGTCCGGCGCGCGGATCTCGAGGTCCTGCACCTCGGTGGCGAGCGGGCCGGAGGTCAGCCAGCGCTCCTCCCCGTGGACCTTCGCGCGGAAGGTCACGCCCCTGTGGATCTGGGCGAAGCGTGGGTCGAAGGGCTCGGCCACGCGCTTGCGCACCCGCACGGGACGGATGCTCTTCGCGACGCTGGTGCGGAAGCGCTCGAAGGCGGCGAAGTCGACGACTAGGGCGGAGTGGCGGCGGTCGTCCTCGTTGCCTCCGAAGGGGACCGGGTGGGGCAGGGCGGAGGACGGCCTGTGCGTGATCGTCGGCTTCTTGGTGTCCTCGGCGGAGCCCCTGGTCTCGTCTGTCGCCTCGGGGGGCGCGGCGCGCGCCGCGTCTCGAGCCGGCGAGCACAGCAGGCCCGCTACGAGGGCGAGCGACAGGGCCGAGACGCGACCGGCGTGCCTCACGGTGGCGCTCAGGCCGCCGGCAGGGCGAGCATGCGCTCCATGGAGAGCCTGGCGTCGGCCACGACCTCCAAGGGCAGCACGATCTCGTTGAGATCGGGCAGCGCCGCGATGGTGTCGCGGAGCTTCTCCATGGAGATGCGGAACATGTTGGGGCAGAGTGAGCGGCTGAGGGGGACGATGGTGCAGTCGCTGTGCTCCCTGGCGAGGCGCGCGGTCAGGTTGAGCTCGGTGCCGATGACCACGGTGTCTCCGGGATCGGCTTCGGCCACGTAGCGCACGATGAGGGCGGTGCTGCCGACGGCGTCGGCGAGGGCGACGACCTCCTCGGTGCACTCGGGGTGCACGACGACCTTGCACCCGGGGTAGGCGCCCCTGGCGCGCTCGATGTGCTCGGTCTTGTACCAGGTGTGAACGTGGCAGTAGCCCTTCCAAACGATGACCCGCGCGCCGCGGATGGTCGCCTCGTCGTGACCTCCGAGGGGCAGCGCGGGATCCCAGAGGATGGTCTGCTCCGCGGGGATGCCGAGCTTGTTCGCGGTGTTGCGCCCGAGGTGCTCGTCGGGGACGAAGAGGATGCGCTCGCCTTGCTCGAAGGCCCAGCGGAAGGCCCGGTCCGAGTTGCTGCTCGTGCAGACGAGGCCTCCGTTGCGCCCGCAAAGCGCCTTCACCTCGGCGTCGGTGTTCATGTAGGCCACCGGCACCACCTCCTCGCCGGCGGGGATCGTCTCTTTGAGCTCGTCGAGGGCCCGCTGCACGTCCGGCGCCGAGGCCATGTCCGCCATGGGGCAGCCCGAGCTCAGGTTGGGGTGGAAGACGCGCTGGTCCTCCCGCGCCACGACCCGCGCGCTCTCGGCCATGAAGTGCACGCCGCAGAAGACGATGTGCCGCGCGTTCGCCTGGTCGGCGGCGCGGGCGCTGAGCTCGAAGGAGTCTCCCCGGAAGTCGCCGATCCCCACGATCTCGGGGCGCTGGTAGTGGTGCGTCAGGATGACGAGGCTGTCGCCGAGCTTCTCCTTGAAGGCCAGGACCTCTTCGTAGGCAGCCCGCGTGCGGGGGCGGTCGATTGGGCTGGCGAAGCGCACGGAGATCTCCTGGCGCAGTTGGGGCCGAACGGCAACCTAGGCACCGTGGGGCGGGGTGTCAAAGGGGTTTCGAACACGACACGCACGTGCCGAGCTATGCCGCCGAGCGCTGCTTGAATCCGCCCTCGTCTTGCCGTTCTGCGCTCGGTCGGCATCAGCGAGGCCCTCTTGTGCGGCCGTCGGGCCGCACAAGCAGCTGTTGGGCCGACTGCACCATCGATGCTCCCATCCTCGGGCGCACCCCTTCTGATGCGCGTTGGTCAGCCGGTCACGTCGCTCGTCTCGCTTGCACCGCTTCCACGGTCTTGAGCTCGCGCTGCCGACGGACGTGCTCCGCCGGCACCATCGACCTCAGCTCGCCGGCCTCACTTCCTCCACTGGAACGGTGAACTGCCTGTCGATGGCTCTCTTCGACGCGTGATCCAGGAATCGCTCCTCGTTGCTGACCACCGACAGCGCCAGACGCCAAGCCCGGGCGTCGTCTCCGAAGAGCTTGATCCAGAACCACTTCTTCGCCAGGAGTCCCGTTGGCCGGCGCGGGATGACTCCCCTTCTCCGCCACTGCGTCACCGTGCTCTTGTCGACGTCCAAGTAGTTGGCCAACTCAGTGAAGGTCACATCGGCGACATCGCAGAGAAACTCGAGCTCCTCCACAGAGAGCCGCTCCGGACTCCCGCAGATCGCGTTCGCGATCGCTTTATGCGCCCGCTCAAGCTCCTGTGTGGAGATACCAACGCTCCCGTCCGGAAGCTGGGTCAGCGTCACCTTTGGTAGCACCCAGGTCCGCCCGGCTGCATGGATCTCGTAGTCCTGTCTCACCAACGTCTTCATGTTCCTTTCACCTCGAACCCTTGGGACGAAGCATAGGCCTGGGCTCCATCAACGAAGCGGAAGCCCGGAGACTCCTCCGTACCGTCATAGAAGCAGAAAAACAGCGCGGCCAAGACCTCCTCGCATTCCAAGAACAGCCGGAAGCAGCAGTAGCACCCGTGCCTTCCTGTCGCAGGCGGAGCCCAAACTGCGATCTCGACGCTGTTGTCGCTCTCGGGTGAGGCTGGACGCTCCCCCAGAAAGACCGACTCCCGCACAAGCCACCGAAGCTTGCTCTGGGCACGTCCGTACCGCGGATTGAGAGGATGATGTTCAACGAACAACCTGTCCGGCGGGAGGGTCTGGAGTTGGCTCAGCCAGTTCAAGATTTCCAACGACGAAGAGCATGCCTTTCGATCCTACCCACCGAGTTGACAAAATCAACAAGGAAAGACTCAACCCAGGGCAGGCAGTGCTCAATCGGTCCACGTTGACCTTTGCAGCGAACGAAGATAAAGTCCTGTAAACACCGACACTTCCTGGCGGCCCAGCAAGGCGCTGCAGCCGACAACTGGAGGGCACGGACCCTGGAAGCGAAGGTCCCAAGATCCCCCACTGCAACTTGGCTGCCGGCTCCCTCAGATCATGCCCTCCAGTTGCGGCTGAGCTTCAACCCTTAGGCACCGCGCGGCGGGGTGTCAAAGGAGGCCGGAGTTACTCCGCGCAGCCGATGTCGCCAATGTTGAAGGGGACCGGCCCGGAGGCCACGAAGACCCGCGCGTTGCGTGCTTGGATTTCTCCCAAGAAGCCCAACGCCTGCACGTCGCCCAGCTGGCGAAGCTGTGCGGTGCCCGTGACCTGGAATGCCAGGAGCCGGCTCCACAAGGTCCCAAGGTACACCACGTCTCCCTGGGCGGCGATGTTCTGGGGAGCCCCGGCGACGGTAGCCCGCCATAGCTCGACCGGGCTCTCGGCATCGGATACGTCGTAGGCGATCACGGTGGAGTCGGACCTGGAGTTCAGCGCGTAGAGCGTCGAGCCTTCGAGCGCCAGATCACTCACGTTTGGGCTGCCCTCGACTCGCATCACCGGGGGATCGGAGGGCTCCGAGATGTCGATCACGCGCAAGGGGGATTCCCTGGGAAGGCCGACACCGGCGAAGACGTGGTGGCGCCTCACCACGAGCCTGGTGAGGTATTCTTCAGGGAACTCGACGCGACCCACTTCGGCCGGCGCCGTCGGTTCGGATACGTCCACAATGGCAACTGCGCCATGCGCGGGATAGCTTCCTCTCTCTCCAACACCGCAAACGATCAGTGGACCCGTCACCGCCAGCTGCGCGCACGAGGCTCGCAAGCGGAGCTCGGAGACCTGGACAGGGGAGTCCGCCTGTCGGATGTCGAGGACTCTCAGGGCGGGCCCCAAGCCCGTCGCGTACGCCAGATGGCCGTCGACTATCACTGATCCGGTCCATCTCCGCGGATGCACCTCGCCGGTCTGCTTTGGAGAGCCGGATGCCTTCACGTCGAAAAGTCGAATCCCCCCGCGCTCGTCAGCAAGCAAGGCCCTTGGGCCCGATACCGCCAGCTCCCGTGCCATGGCGAAGTCAAGCGAAGAGCCGGAGCGCCGGGGTCCATCGGGCGGTGACAGATCGGCGACCCAGAGCCCGTGCTGCGTGCCGATGACCGCGTGAGCTTCCTCCAGAGCGATTGCCAGTGCCCACTCCAGCTCTTCCCTACCGGTCTCCGGCTGGAAGAAGAGATGCGTCGTGGTCGACTGCACGGGAGCGTTGGGGTCGGAGATGTCGATCCCGACAAGACCGGACCTGTGCATGGCCAGCCAGGCGACGCCACCGTCCACCCCTATTCCCCGAACGGCTCTGTCCATTGAAAGACTCCCCGCCGCCTTCGGGGCGAAGGGGTCGCCCACGTCGAAGAGCTGCACTCCGCCGGCGTCATCTGCGGCAACAACGACTCCATCGTTCGCGAACACCTGCACGAGCTTCGAGCTCGAGTTGGCAAGACCAGCGAGCGCAGGTGCCTCGCGCTGCTCGATGGACAGCACTTGAAGGCCCTCTCGGGTAGCGACGTACAGGAAGTCTCCGTCGGCATGCAGCGCGGTCTTGTCGCCTACAAGGGACAGCGACGGGGGCCCCTGGAGGCGGTCCAACTCGTCGGCGGGCGCCACCCAGATGCCGAGCATGGCGCCCGCGAATACCCGACCATCGTGCAAGTCGAAGGCCTTCATCGAGCAGCCCCCCGGGAAGGCTTCTACCTTTCTGATGATGGCGGGTGTTCTGGGAACGGACACGTCAACCAAAACGGCCCATCCGAACGGGGAGCCGACGATGAGGGTGTCCCCGTCGACTGCGACCCTCCCGTGGGAGGCGTAGAAGACCACCCCACCGACCCCCTCGATACTCCCACTGGGACCAAGCTCGTAGATGCCCAGCCCCGCAGGCGACACCGCGTAGACGAGGTTCTCCTGAACGGCCACGTCCGAGACCCTTCCTCGGAAGGGCTTGTCCGGCGCAAGCACCGCCGTCACTTCCAGCTCCGGCCTGCAGGTGCCCTGGCATTCCTCGCTCAGTAGCGGATAGCGCACACACTGACCGTTCTCCCCGCAACCGAGATCGAGGGTGCAGGGGTCCCCGTCTCTGCAGTCCACCAGCTGCCCGCCGCGGCAGTAACCACCGAGCAGGCTCTCGCCCACCGTGCAAGGGTCGCCATCGTCACAGCGAAGCTCCGGCGGCACCGGATCGACACAGAAGCTGTCGCCACAGCTGCGTTCCGTGTCTTCCGCCCCGTCGCGAGGTGGAGGCGCATTCGCGTCAACGGTGGTGAGCGAGCCTGATGGAGTGGAGGGCGGCTCGAGCCGGGAGTCTTCGAGCTCCTCCGATGCGGGCACGTCTTTCGGTGTGAACAGGTCGTCTCCGCCGCCGCCACAAGCTCCCAGAGCAACCGCGAGCAGCGCCGAGGTGACCAGGCTGCGGCTGAAGCTGGTGACAGGAGAGGCAAGGCGACGCGAAGGATGTGACGCTGAGTCGCGCATCACGGCGCATTATCGGCTTCGATTGACACTCGGCGCAACAGCATCGAGCTCCCGGGCAGGAGTGGCCGGGGGGCGGCGCGTTCCGTAGACGCTGCTATAGTCCGCCTCCCCATGGCAAAGACCTCACGCAACCTCGTCCTCCTCCTCATCACGTTGCTCCTCCTCGGTTGCGGCGCGCCCCAGAGCGCGCCGGAGGACCTCGGCGTTGGCGAGCAGCAGCGCACCGTCGTCATCGTCTCCATGGACGGCTTCCGCCACGACTACGCCGCGCGCGCCGACACGCCGACCCTCGACCGCCTGGAGCGCGAAGGTGTGAGGGCCGAGCGCCTCTTGCCTCCCTTCCCCACCCAGACCTTCGCCTCCCACGCCGCGCTGGCCACCGGCGCCCCGTCGGAGGTCCACGGCATCGTCAACAACGTCTTCATCGACCGGAAGAGGGGCCTCTACAAGCACAGCGACGACTCGAGCTGGTACGACGTGCCCCCGCTCTGGATCCACGCTGTCTACAAGGGCAAGCGCAGCTTCGTGTACCACTGGGTGGCGAGCTACGGAGAGTGGCGCGGCGCCAGGGCCACGCGGGCGGTCCCCTTCAACAAGCTGACGCCGGACGGCGTGAAGCTCAAAGAGGTCGTGCGCTGGATCGGGCTGCCCGCCGAAGAGCGCCCTCACCTGGTGATGACCTACCTGAGGGGCTGCGATCACGTGGGCCATCACCACGGGCCGGACTCCAAAGAGGTGCGCGCCTGCATCGAGTCGATGGACGGCGAGCTGAGCGCCCTGGTCGCCGGCATCGAAGGTGGCGGGGCGAGGGTGTCGCTCGTCGTCGTCTCCGACCACGGCATGACCGAGACCAGGGGCGAGCTGAACCCCAAGCCCCTGCTCGCGGCCGCCGGCATAGAGATCGAGATAGCCGCCACTGGGCCCGTGGCTCACGTCTTCTTGCGCGACCCGTCGCGCCTCGAGGAAGCGCGCGAGGTGCTCGCGGGGCTTCCGAGCTCGCGGGCGTGGCGGCGCGAGGACCTGCCGCGGGAGCTCGAGTACGACCACCCCACGCGCACCGGCGACCTCGTGCTCATCGCCGAGCCGGGCTTCCGCTTCAACACCTCCATCGAGGGGCCGACGGGGCCGCCGAGCATCCTCGGCCACCACGGGCACCGCGCCTCTCACCCGGACATGCCCGGCATCTTCTACGTGTGGGGAGACGGCGTCGCGGTCGGGGCCCGGCTCGGTGACGTGCGCAGCGTCGACGTAGTGCCGCTTGCTTGCGCCCTGCTCGGCATCGAGCCGCCGGGGCACGCCAGGGGCAGGATCCCGGACGGAGTGCTCGCGGCCGGCGCCGGCGCGCCGCGCTGAAGGTCGCCTTGCTCGAGTCTTACCTCGGCGAGATCTCCGCCCTGACCTCGGCCTTCCTCTGGGCGGCGGCGGCGATGCTCTTCGCCCACCTCGGCCGCAAGCTCGAGCCGCTGGCCCTGAACCTCCTGAAGTGCAGCCTCGCCTTGTGCTTCGTGGGTCTCACGCTGGCGTTGACCGAGGGGCGGATCTGGCCCGACGAGATCGAAGCGGCGGAGCTTGGCTGGCTCGCCCTCAGCGGCCTCGTCGGCCTCACCCTCGGCGACACGGCCTACTTCGCGGCGCTGGTGAGGCTCGGGCCCCGGCGGACCCTGCTGCTCTGGGCGCTGGCGCCCCCGGTGACGGCGGTGCTCGCGGTGCCCGTGCTCGGGGAGCCCCTGACCGCGACGATGGCTGCGGGAATCGCCTTGACCGCGGCCGGTGTGGCCTGGGTCATCCGGGAGCGCTCACCGGCGGGGAGCGTCGGGGCGGTCCGGCATGGCGAGGAGCGCCTCGGCCTGGCGGTGGGCATAGCGGCGGCGGGATGCCAGGCCACCGGACTCGTCCTCGCCAAGCTCGGCGGAGGCGGCAGCGAGGCCATCGACATAACGGTGGTGCGCCTGCTCTTCGGCAGCCTGGGCCTGCTCGCGGTGGTGACCCTCACGGGGCGCCTGCGGGGAGCGATCGGGCCCCTGCGGGAGCCGGCTGTCCTGGGCGGCGTCGTGCTGGCCTCGACCATCGGCACTTACCTCGGCATATGGCTCTCCATGGCGGGAGTCCGCTACGCCCTGGTCGGCGTGGCGGCTACGCTGAACTCGACGAGCCCGATCTTCATCCTGCCGCTCGCCGCGCTCTTCCTGCACGAGAGGATCAGCGTCCGCGCGGTCCTCGGAGCGTGCCTCGCGGTCGCGGGCATCGCGGTGTTGTTCCTGGTTTGATCGCGGCGCCGCGCATCGCCCTTTCCTCTGACGCTACATGCGTTATTCTCGCGACATGAGTGTTGCATCGAGGGTGCTGCTCGCCGCGATCCTGCTCTGGTCTTGTGGATGCGGCGGGCCGGCGACGAAGACGAAGGTCACAGATGAGCTTGCCGCGGCCGAGGCGGCGGCAGAGCCGGCAGCCGGGCCGTCATGGTCGAGGTGGAGAGGGCCCCACCAGGCCGGCGTCGCGGATGAGCGGGGAATCAGCGGCGATCTCTCCGATGAGAAGGTCCTGTGGGCCTACGATCTCAGCGGGCGAGGCACGCCCGTGTTGTGGGAGGGACAGCTCTACGTCCTGGGCTACCGGGGCGAAGGCGCCGGTCTCGTGGAGGTCCTCGCCTGCCTCGACGCCGAGACCGGGCTGCTGCGCTGGGAGCAGCTCTTCCCGGACTTCCTGAGCGACACGGCGCACGCTCGCTACGGCGTGGGGAGCCCGGTCGTCGATCCCGAGACGGGCAACGTCTTCGCCATGTCCTCGGCTGGGCTCCTGAGCGCCTTCTCCATCGAGGGGACCATACTGTGGCAGCACTCGCTGGCCGAGGAGCTCGGCCGGGTGGGCTTCCCCGACGGCAAGACCGGCTCGCCCGTGGTGGCAGGCGACCTCGTCGTCATCCACGCGGTCACCAGCGGTTGGGGGGAGCTCGTCGGACCGAGTGACCGCTTCTATGCCTTCGACAAGACCTCCGGAGCCCTGGCCTGGGTCTCCACCCCCGGCCTTCGCGCCGGCGAGAGCGCCTTCTCAACGCCGGTGCTCGGCTGGTACGAGGGCAGGCAGGTGCTCTACTCCGGGACGGCCTGCGGCCACGTCGTTTGCGTCGCCGCCGGCGACGGGCGACCGCTCTGGCGATACCGCCTCTCGAAGGGCGGGGTCGGCGCGTCGGTCCTCGTGCACGAGGGGAGGGTGTTCGCCGTCTACGGAGAGGAGAGCCTCGATCGCCCGCGCGCGGGCGGCATGGTTATGATCGATCCGAAGGGCGCGCTCCCTCGCAAGGGCCAGCAGGAGGCGGCGATCCTCGGCCGGGAGAGCCTGCTCTGGAGGAACGACCTGGGGCACTCCACGAGCTCGCCGGTGCTCGCCGGCGGGCGCATCTACCAGGTGACGCCCACCGGCAGCCTCTCTTGCGCCGACGCGGGCACCGGCACCGTGCTCTGGACCAAGAAGCTCGCGAACGAGCAGCTCCACGCCTCTCCGCTGCTCTCCGGGGACAAGCTCTTCGTCCCGATGCGAGACGGCTCCTTGCACGTGCTCGAGCCCGACGAGGCCGGCGCCGAGCTGCTCTCCACCCTCAAGCTCGACGGGAGCTGCATGGGAGCCCCGGTCATCGCCGACGGCAAGCTCTACGTGCACACGACCGAGAAGCTCTACGCCCTCGATGTCTGGGAGGAGGGGGCGGTGAGCGGCTCTGCGGCCGGGACGGGCCTTGACAGGCCGCCCGCCCCGCCGGCGCGTCAGGTCGCCGTCGGCATCCAGGTGCGGCCGGCCGAGGTCGTGCTCGAGCCGGGGCAGCGGGTCGTGCTCTCCGCGCAGCCCGTCGGCCCCGACGGCTCTCCTCTCGGCTCGCTCATCCCGGGCGAGGCCCTCGAGGCCATCGTGGCGGCGGGCTCGCCGGTGGGGATGGCCAACGGCCGCATAGGTGCCCGGGCCGACGCGCCTTTCTGGGCGGGCACCGTCCGGATAAGGATGCGAGACCTGGCGGGCATCGTCCGGGTGCGCATAGTCGCAAGGGTGCCCTACAAGGAGAGCTTCGACGGCTTCGTCTTGAGGGCTCACCCGAGCGAGCGCAAGGTGCGCTTCACCGAGGCCCCCGCGTCCTGGATGGGCGGAGCGCCCGCCTGGGAGGTGCGCGCGCACAAGGACGGCAACGTCCTGACCAAGATCACGCACGACCCCCTCCACCAGCGCGCCGTGACCTTCTTCGGTCACCCGGCCCAGAGCGAGTACGACATGCAGGTCGACCTCATGTCCGAAGGTGACGAGCGGACCATGGGGGACGCCGGCGTCGTGCACCAGCGTTACGTGGTCGCGCTCAAGGGGAGCTGGCAGAAGCTGGAGGTCAGCTCGAACCACTCCCGCCTCAAGGCGTCGGTGCCCTTCTCCTGGAAGCCGGGCACCTGGTACCGCCTCAAGAGCGCGGTCAAGCTGGCGCCCGACGGCACGGCGAAGGTCTACGCCAAGGTCTGGCCGCGCGCGGAGCTCGAGCCGGAGGCGTGGACCATCGAGGTCCCCCACGCGCACCCCCACCCGCGCGGCGCCCCTGGGCTCTTCGCGTTCACGCCTCAGAACCGCGCCCCCGTCTACCTGGACAACATCTCGGTGGTCCCCCATGGCTTCTCACAATAGGACCATGACAGAGGCGCCGCGGCGCCGAGCCCGGGTAGCGATGCACGCCGCCTGCTCGGTGCTCTTCCCCAGTCTCCAGGCCGCCGTCCCCCGCGCCTCCGCCGAGTGGCCCACCTGGGGGCGCGGCGCCTCGCGCAACATGGCCCTGGAGGACGACGGCGGCGTCCCGCCGGTCTTCGAGGCCGGCCGGCTCACCGAGGGCACGGGGCGGCTCGACTACGACACCAGCAAGAACCTGCTCTGGGCGGCCAGGCTGGGCTCTCGGACCTACGGAAACCCCACCGTCGTCGGCGGGCGGGTCTTCGTCGGCACGAACAACGAGGCCCCGCGCGCCCCGGCGATCCTCGACGACCGCGGCGTCCTGATGTGCCTCGAGGCAGCCACGGGAGAGCTCTTGTGGCAGCTCGCGGTGCCGAAGATCGGCTCCGGCGACGTCAACGATCGAGAGCTTCAAGGCATAAGCTCCTCTCCCACGGTGGACGACGACCTCGTCTTCGTGATCACCAACCGCGCGGAGGTGCTGGCCCTCGACATCGCGGGCCAGGCCGACGGCAACGACGGACCCTTCCGGGACGAGGGGCGGTACATGGCCGGCCCCGGCCAGGAGAAGGTACGGGTCCGGGGACACCACGGCGACATCGTCTGGCGCTTCGACATGCGCCGCGAGCTCGGGGTCTTTCCCCAGGGCCTGGAGCCGAGCTCGGTGCTCGTCGTGGGCGGGCGCCTGTACGTGACGACCGGCAACGGGGTGGACTGGTCCCACGCGAACGTGCCGGCCCCGCACGCCCCCGCCCTCATCGTGCTCGACAAGGGCAACGGGACCCTGCTCGCCGAGGAGGGCTCGGCCGTCAGCGCGCGCATGTTCCACGCCAGCTGGTCGTCCCCGGCCTTCGGGCGCGTCGTGGGCTCGGAGGCGGTGGTCTTCGGAGGCGGCGACGGCTTCGTCTACGGCTTCGAGAACCCCCGCCGCAGGCGCCGCAAGGGCCCGCGCACGCTCAAGGAGCTCTGGCGCTTCGACGCAAACCCGCCCCACTACCGGGTCAAGGACGACAAGGCGGTCGCCTACGACAGCCCGACCGGGCCGAGCGAGGTCATCGCGTCGCCCGTTCTGGCCGACGGCAAGATCTACGTAGCTGTCGGCAGGGAGCCCGAGCAGAGGGGCGGAGCGGGCAGCCTGGGGTGCTTCGCCCCGGGCGGGCGCGGCGACGTGACGGAGACCGCCAGGGTGTGGAGCTACGAGGGCATCGGCCGCTCGGTCTCGACGGTGGCGGTCGCCTACGGGGTGGTCTACGCGGCAGACCTCGACGGCAAGCTCCACGCCCTCGATCAGGAGACGGGGGAGCTCTTCTGGAAACACGACCTCGGCGCGCGCGTGCTGGGCTCGCCCGTCGTCCTCGGCCGGCGCGTCTACATCGGCAACGAGGCGGGGGTGCTCTCGGTCCTGCTCACGGGCAGGCGCAAGGTGCTCCTGCACACGACCCAGCTCCCGTCGCCGATCTACGGCTCGGCGGTGGCCTACGACGGCGTGCTCTTCGTGCCTTCGCAGACGCACCTCTTCGCGTTCGCCACGGTGGAGCCGGCCCGCCCGGCGAAGAAGAAGCGGCGCCGCAGGCGCTGAGCCGCTCGACCGGCGTTCTTTTGACGCCCCCTTGCCGGCCGCGTAATGCCCCTGGCACCGACACGCGACACCCGACACAACGGGAGGGATCCCATGTACCGACTCGCACTCCTGCTCGCCCTTGCATGCCTGGTGCTGGCACCGCTCGGCTGCGGCAGCGCCTCCAAGCAGACCTGCAAGAAGGCGGAGGCGGAGGAGACCGCTCACCAACACTGCGCGGGCAAGTGCGACGCCTGCAGGCGGGGCAAGGCCGGCGAGGATGTCTGGTGCGACAGGTGCCAGAAGGGCTACGCCGGCGGCGAGAAGGTGGGGTGCAAGGCCTGCTTCGAGGGCAAGACCGGCCAGGCCGTGTGGTGCGACCACTGCTCCGTCGGCTACGTGGACAAAAACAAGATCGCCTGCAAGGCCTGCTTTGACTCCATGGCGGCTGGTGGTGGCCAGTGCGAGGCCTGCGCGGCGAAGGCGGCGGAGGCCGAGGCTCCCGCGGAGGGGGCGGCGCCGGCCGAGGAGACGAAGCCCGCCGAGGAGGCGAAGCCGGCCGAGTAGGGCTGATCCCTCAGGGACCGGTGGAGAAGGCGTAGGATGCGTAGGCGTCGAGCCCGTAGGCCTCGACGCCCACGGCGCGGCTCGCTCGGACCTGGTGGTAGCCGTGGTCGACCTCGACGATCGCTACCCCGAAGCCCGACGAAGCGATCGGATCGAAGAGCTCGGGAGCCACCACCGCTCCGTCGAGGCTCACAGCCGCTCCGGCAGGCGCGATGAGGTGGAGGCGGTTCGTGGCAAAAAGCGGCGGGACAGCGAAGACGTGCTCTGCGCGGAAGCGGGTGGTGGGCGCCAGGTAGGTCATGGAGGGGTCGCCCGGCTCCGGGTCCTGCTGGGTCGAGCTGCCCGGGACTTGCGGGCCCGGGAGGTAGCGGGCGACGAGGAGCGGCTTGCCGTCGGTGTGGACCCGGAAGTCGGCAGAGGACTCCAGCTCGAGCCAATCGCCAGCGTCCAGCACCGTCGCGGCGGCCTGGGGCGGGGACGTGCGCACCGTGGTGCCGTCCTCCGAAGCCACGAAGCGCCAGACGTCCTTCAGCTCCGAGCCCGGTCTGATGGCGGTGGCGAGGAAGTCGTTCCCCCAGAGCGTCACGTGGGGCACCTGCTCCTCGAGGCGATCCGCGCAGCAGGTTCGGAACTGAAAGCAGCCGGCGTTCGACGAGCACGCGGTGGCTCCGTCGTAGGCGCATACCCCGCGCTCGGCGTCGCAGACGTCGGTCCTCGGCACGTTCGCGGCCTCGGAGCCCGAGAAGACCGCCACCGGCTTGTCCGCCACGACCAGGGTGCCGCTCAGGTCTTCGCCGAGCCCAGCCGTCACGAGGTGCAGGAGCTCCAAGCGGCTCAACGAGAAGTCGCGCCTCTCGCCGCGTTCCATGGCCGGGATCTCGGACTGCTGAGCCGTGCCCTGGTTCTCTCCTGCGAGGGTCTTGGCCGTGCTCGTGACCTCGACCCTGGTGACGCCCTCGGCGGTCGCGAGGACTGTCACGAAGCCCCTCAGCTCGGCTGCGCTCTGGGCGGCCGAGAGGACTCGATGCCGTAGGCCGAGCCGCTGCCGGGGCAGGAGCTGGGAGACGTCCGCGCTGAACAGATCCGTTGTGGTCATCGGGTTCACCTGGAGCACCGAGACGGGCAGGTCGCTCTCGAGCTCCACGGCGAGCGGGCCCAGGACCGTGCCGCCGACGTTGGCCTGCTGAAGGGCGAGTATCTGCTGGTCGCCGGCAGCCACGTCGGCCTGGGTCTGGATGCCGGCGGTGTTTCTGATCGTGATGCCGGCCGCCCGCTCCTGGTCCGGATTGGCGACGATGAGGGTCCAGGCGGCGTTCTCGGCGTTGAGGTCGGCCGCGTAGTAGGCGCAGCCGAGGGGCTCGTCCGCGGCCTCGGCGTACGCGCAGGCCTCCACGCAACGACCGTCACGGCAGCGGCCCGCCGCGTCGGGGAGGGTGCAGGAGCTCCCGTTCGCCAGCCGCACGTGCACGCAGTTGTGGCCCGCGTCGCAGGAGTCGGCCGTGCACTTGTTGCCGTCGTCGCAGTCGGAGCTTTCATCGGGCTCGCAGCCGCCCGTGAGGCAGGGATCGGGGTCTCCGCCGCAGACCTGCAGCCCGATGCCGGGCACGTGAGAGTGGGCGGTCGTCGAGCTGTAGCCGTAGACCGCTGCGCCGAAGGGCGTGGACGCGGTCAGGCGGTGCACACCGGCGTCGACCCCGATGCGCGCGACCTCGTAGGCGCTGCTCCCAACGGCCTCGAAGCTGGACGCCCGGACTGCTTCTCCGTCCAGCAGGATAGGCTCTCCGGTACTGCGCATGAGCACGACGCCGCGCTCCGTGTCGCCGGATCGGGCCTCGAAGATGTGGTCCGTGCGCCACTGCCGCACGGGCACGCCCTGCACCATGGCCGGGTCGCCGAGCGCGCGCGTCGTGCACTCGTAGCCGACGAGCATCTGGCTCGCCGCCACGCGGCCCGTCGCGTAGAGCACGAAGTCCTGGTCGGCCACGATCTCGACCCATTCTCCCCGAGCCAGCTCCAGGCCGACCGCTCGCTGACCGTTCGAGGTGTTCTGGGCCGGGTCGGTGTCGAGCACGAGGTCCTCGGTGGCGACGACCCTCCAGAAGTCGGGCTCGGTGCCTCGGAAGGGGCTGTGTGCGCAGACGACGACCTGGCCGAGGGCCGACACCGGCAGCACCTGCTCCTGGAGGTGGTCTGCGCAACAGTTGTGTTCTCCGTCGGGGGAGCTGGGGCAGGGCAGCACGGCCTGCTCGTGTGCCGCGAAGACGGCGATCGCTTTGTCCGACGTCACGCGGGTGCCGGTGAGGTCGCCGAGGATCGCGAAGGAGGGTGACTCCGCCGTCAGCACCAACACCTCCCCCTGCTGCAGCTGGTACTGGAGCGAGGTGGCCCCGGTGGTCGCCTCCACGGCGCTCCTGAGCCACGTCGGCTTTGGCTCCTTGGTGGCCAGGATGGGCGCGCTCGCCTCTATGTCGACACCGGTGGCCCCCTCCGAGACCGCCACTACCGCCAGGTAGCCGCGCTGGGGCTCGTATGGCATCGGGATCTCCGCGATCTCCGCCCCGCTGGGTCGCGTCACGACGTAGTGGTCCTTGCCGAGCGCGTGGACCGGCAGGAGCGTGCTCGCGTCGCCGCTGTGAGCGCTGCCCTCGTCGAGGGGGCTGTGCTGCACCACCGAGACCGGTCGGTCCGACAGCAGGCGCACCGACCCGTAGAAGATGCCCGAGTCGTCGAGGTCGAGGCGCGGGAGCGCGACGGGCACGCTCTCCCCCGCCGGCACGATGACGTCGTCGGGCGCGGTCGCGTCGTCTCGAAAGAGCTCGACGCTCACCCGCGCCGGCGCGGCACCCGGGTTGGAGATGACCACCCCGTGAGGCATGGAGACCGAGCTGGGGTCCGCCATGGGGTCGTCGTAGTGGTCGAGGTCCGCCGACCAGAACTCGAGGCCCCACGGCGAACCCTCGTCCTCGATCACCGGCACGTCGGCGCACTCTCCTCCCACGCAGTGCTGGCCTTCGGGGCACCGCATCGGCGCGCTCCGGCAGCCCACCCCGCGCTCGCAGCCGTCGAGGGTGCAGGGGTCGCCGTCGTCGCAGTCGAGGAGCTTCTTCTCCACGCAGTCTCCGGTCGCCGCCTCGCAGACGGTAGTCGCGCACACGCCGTCGTGCTCTTCGGCGCAGGTCACGACCGTCTCCGGGTCGTGCAGGCAGCGCCAGTTTGCCGGGTTCAGCTCGCTCTGGTCGCAGCGGGGCACGCCGTTGCAGAGGTCGCCGTCGTCCTCGCACTCGGCGTCGTCCCGGCAGCAGCCGTCTATGACGCTGCCCGAGCAGGTGCCCTGGCGGCAGGTGTCCGAGTGCGTGCAGGGATCGCGGTCGTCGCAGGGGCTGCCGTCGGGAGCCTCCCCGCAGCTCGTGGGGGGCAGCACGCCCGCGCAGTCGCTGAAGCACTTCGCGAGCTCGTCCAGCATCGGGCAGGGGCTGCAGACCCCGTCTCCGCAGGAGCCGCAGTCGATGGGGCAGAGCTGGAAGCCCTCGCCGCCCTCGCAGATGCAGTTGCCGCACGTCGGCCCGCAGTCCGAGGGGCAGCGCTCGGGCCCGCCGTCGCCGGGCTCGCAGACCTGGTTGCCGCAGACGTGGCGCCGGCAGTCGTCGGGGCAGGCGTGGGGGTTCTCGCCGCGCTCGCACTCGCCGTCGCCGCAGCTCGTGCCGCAGTCGGCCGGACAGGACTCCGGGTTCTCGCCGCAGCCGTAGCCGAGGCAGCGCCCGTCGCCGCACCCGTGGCTGCCGTCGGGCCCCCTGCAGCAGTCCTCGGGGGCCAGGCGCGGGCTCTCTCCGGGCGAGCAGATGCCGTCGCCTCTCGCCGCGCAGTCGGGTGGGCAGCTCTGCGCGTCCTCGCCCGCATCCTCGCCGGCGCATACCCCGTCACCGCAACCGCAGCCGCCGGGGAGCCCCTCGTCCGCTTCGGTGTCGCAGTCGTTGTCCTGCCCGTCGCAGACCTCGGCCGCCGGGATGAGGGCCTGGCAGGCACCCCAGCCGCCGGCCCCGAGGCAGACCCGGACGCCCGAGCAGGTGCCGTGCTCGTTGCTGCGCGTGCAGCTCCGCTCGTCACCCTCGGTGGCCGCCGCGCAGCAGGCCCCTTCCTCGTCCGGCGCGCACACCCAGCCCGGCTCGGCTCCCGGGAGCAGGCCACGGCTCGTGCAGGTGAAGCCCGCCGGGCAGCGCGCACCCGGGCCCTCGCAGGGCAGCAGGCAGGTCCCGGGCACGTCGGGGCTCGCGGCGTCGGCGGGGAGGACGCAGAGAGGCGCGCCCCCGCAGTCGCCAGCCGCCGAGCAGGACGCGCAGACTCTCGCGCGCTTGGGCACGCAGACCGAGGTGAGCTCGCCGCCGCCCGCGAGGGAGACCGCCTTGCATGCCCAGCCGGGAGGGCAGCGGTCGATGCACTCGATGGTGCAGACGGTGCCGTCGGGCCCCTCGACGCACCAGCCGCCCTCGCAGCCCGCGTGATCCTCGCAGGGGCGGCCGAAGGCCTCGGGGGTCTCGATGTCGGGAGGCCCTTCGTCGAGCGTAGGGCCGCCGGGATCGGTAGCGATGCCTTTGTCGAGCGAGGCCCGGATGTCGGCAGGCGTGCCCGGTGCGTAGGCGCCCGGGTCCGCCGAGACGAGGCTCGGGCCCCCGGAGGAGCCTCCGCTGCAGGCGGCGAGCACAAGAGCTGCCGCGGCAAGAGGCGGAAGCGCCTTGGTGAACGTTCGGGTGTCGGACAGCGCTCCCTCCTCTGCGCTACGGACAGGCCACGCGATAGCGGACCGTCAGCGTGGAGCCGAATGCCTGGTCGCAGGGACCGCCGGGCGCCAGGTGGACGGCGTGGTCTCCCTCCTCGTAGGTCCAGCCGTCGTCACAGGGCGTACCGTCCGCTTGGACCGAAACGGAGCTCACGACGCCGGGCCGCGAGAGCTCGAAGACGTGGGTCCTCGCGAGGGCGGTGGCGCCCATGATCTCCATGACGCCGTCGTAGCTCGCCGAGCAAATGGAGCCCACCGCGCCGTAGGTCGCGTCGGCGATCTCCGCGTATCGGTAGCCGGGGGCGCCGTACAGGTTGGCCGCGTCGCATCCGTCGGGCAGGGGGCCTATGAGCGCGTGTGCCCTGAAGGCGCCGGCGCGGCCGCCCTTCAACCTGCGCATGGCGTCGAGGTAGAAGCCCACCTCGAAGGGGGACTGGTCGTCCTCGTCGGAGATGAAGACAGCCTCGAGGCGCGCGTCTTCGCGGAGGAAGCCGCTGTTCGGGCCGCCGCAGTACGACGCGCCGCCATCTGAGGCGTCCGGGTAGGAGTTGCACCCGTGGGGGCTCGGGCAGTCGGCCTCGCCCTGGCACGCGACCGGATCTCCGCCGCCGGTCACCGCGAGCACGTTGTTGGGCGGCGTGAGGGTGAGGTAGAGAGCGTGCAGACCGGACTCCGCCTCGGCAGAGCCTGCGGTGCCGAGCTGGACCGCCGCAGCCACGGCCTGCTCCACACCCTCGGAGGAGGAGCTCAGCCAGCGAGGCTCGCCGCGGAGCTCGCCCGGGCGAGTGACGACGTCGGTGGAGACGACGCCGAGGCGGTAGTCGATCGAGGGGGCGGCCTTCGCGATGAATGACGAGACCGCGGCGGCGAGGCGCTGTTGGGGCTGCTCCATGGAGCCGGAGTCGTCGACCACGAGGACCACGTCCGCCCGGTCTCGCTCGGGCCTCACGAAGGTGTGCATCTGCTGCGCGCTCGGGGAGGTCGTGCCCCACAGCGGGGCAAAGAGGGGCGCGGAGAAGGCGTTGGTCGTGACCTGCAGGGCGCAGGAGTGGGGGCCGGAGTCCCCCGGCCGGAAGCCGACTCGGATCTCGGCGTTGGTGCCTGAGAGCACGGTGGCCGGAAGCGAGGGCGAGGCCGCGACGACGAAGGGCTCGGCGCAGGCGGGGTCGATCTCGACGGTCTCGACCTGAATCGCGTGGGCGCTCAAGTTGTACACCCGCACGCTCTGCTCGTAGCCGACACAGCCGCTCAGCACGGGCCCGAAGTCGATCCGCTCGGGGAGCAGGACGACCTCGGAGGAGCCGAGGCCGGTCTCGCAGGCCGGCACGAGGTCGTGTGCGCAGCCCTCCTGCCCGAGGCAGCGGTCCGTGGTGCAGCGCACGCCGTCGTTGCACGTGCCCTCGTCGGTCTGTCCGTCGCCGTCGTCATCCTTGCCGTCGCAGACCTCGGGTGGTGGAGCCGAGGCCCTGCAGTAGGTGCCGTCTCCTGCCTCGTCGCAGACCGTCTCCCCGGTGCCGAATTCGGTCGTGCACGCTCGCCCGAGGCCCGGGAAGCCTTCATCCGTGCGTCCGTCACCGTCGTCGTCGCGGTCGTTGCAGGTCTCGCCGACCGGCGCGCCGGCGCAGTCCGCCGGGCAGCGCTCAGGGTCCTCTGCGACGTGGGCGCACATGGTGCAGACGCCGTCGCCGCAGAAGCCGCAGTCTATCGGGCAGCTCACGAAGTCCTCGCCGGGCTCGCAGGCGCAGTCTCCGCAGGCGGCGCCGCAGTCCTCGGGGCAGGTCTCAGGTCCCCCGTCGGTGGGCTCGCACACGCCGTTGCCGCAGACGAAGCGCTTGCAGTCGGGCACGCACACCTCGGGGCTCTCCCCGCGCTCGCAGACGCCGTCGCCGCAGGCCGTGCCGCAGTCCACCGGGCAGGTGGCGGGGTCCTCGCCGCAGGCGTAGCCGACGCACAGGCCGTCGCCGCATCCGGCTCCGCCTTCGCCGCCACCGCAGCAGTCGACGGGGCACTCGATGGGTCCCTCGGCTGGCGAGCAGGTGCCGTCGCCGCAGGCGGCGCAGTCCAGAGGGCAGGACTCGAGATCCTCTCCCAGCCTCGCCTCGCACTCGTCGTTGCCGCAGGCGGGGTGCTCTCGCGAATCCGCTCCGCGGTCTCCCGCCCCGTCCGGTGCCGGCCCTGGATCAGAGGTCGCCCCTGGATCTCCCGGCTCGCCGGGATCGCCGCCCGCGTCGGGGGAGTCGCAGCCGTCACAGGCCGGAGCCTGCTTCGGCATGCAGATGGAGGTCAGGTCCGAGCCCCCGAAGAGATCGACGCCGGCGCAGGTCCAGCCATCGGGGCAGGTCTGCACGCAGCGCGCGGTGCAGAGGCGGCCCTCGTCGACCTGGACGCAGAAGCCCTCCGGGCAGTCGTCGTGGCCCTCGCAGGCCTCCCCGAAGCGCGGGCCGCCGTCGAAGCCTGGTGGAGGGCCGACGTCGCTGCGCCTGGCGCCGTCGCCCGGGTCCCAGGGGCGGCCGGGGGAGCTGTCCGCGGGCGCTTGCACCTTGTCGGCGTAGTGCACGGAGGGCCCACGGCTGGAGCCTGACACGCAGGCAGGAGCGAGCAGCGCGACTGCGATGACGAGAACAGCGGGGCAGGCGTCTCGGGGCGAAACGCCCACCCCCGCCAAGAACGAGTTTCGGCACGAAACTCCCGCGGTAGGGGCGTTCTGCTTCAGAACGCCCGCCCCCGCTAACGCCCTATTCGATTGGGTCCCGCCGTCCATGGCGGTGCAGCCTATGTTTCGCGAGGGGCCGGCGCAACGCTCAAGTCCGCCCCGTGAGGCCCGATGGTCCATGTGTCCCTGTTTTTGGGCCCCCTTATGCGTGTATCGACCGTCGGAGCAGCTGTGCTCGTCCTGCTCGGGTGCGCGTCGCAGGAGCTCGGCACGTCGGCTCCCGATGACGCGTCGCCGGACGTGGCCGCTGGGGCCGCGTCAGGGGCGCAGAGACGGGCGGGGCAGGACGCCGCCATGCGCTTCGCGAGCACCATGTCGGACGCCACCTCTTCCGTCGACCCCCGAGAGCTTGCCCGCGACGTGGGCGGCGGCTCCGGAGACCGCGACGTGGGAGCCGGCTCCGATGAGAGCGGTGCGCGTGGCCTCGACCCGGGGCCTCGACCAGAGGACTCCGGGGGCGTCGCCGACCTGCCGGTCGAGGCGCCCGTGCCGTCGGGCCTCGCGTGTGAGCGTCACGCGGACTGCGGGGCAGGCATCTGTGTGCCGGCGCCAACGGGCCGAGTGTGCTCTGCGCCGTGCGAGCAGAGCTGTGAGGCGGGTTGGGTGTGCCGCAAGGTCGGGGACGGCCACGGCGGAGAGCTCTCGGTGTGCGTGCATCGCACCGTGCACCTGTGCCGCCCGTGCCGGAGCCACTCCGAGTGCCGCCTGCTCGGCGGTGAGCAGGGGGCGTGGTGCGTCGAAGCGGCGGCCGGCGAGGGGGCATTCTGTGGGCTCCCGTGCGGGGCCGAGGCGGCCTGCCCGGCCGGGTACTCCTGCGAACGCTACAAGGACCTGGCGACTGGAGCGGTCCTGCACCAGTGTCTGCCCAAGAGCGGCACGTGCGAGTGCAACGGGCACGCCATCGCCGAGGCGGCCTGGACGCTGTGTCGCAAGGAGCACTGCTACGGTGAGCGCCGCTGCACGGAGGAGGGTTTGAGCCCCTGCGACGTGCAGGCGCCGGCCCCGGAGGTCTGCAACGCCGTAGACGACGACTGTGACGGGGAGACCGACGAGGACTTCCGCACCGGCGGCTACCTGCTCGAGCTCGACCACTGCGGCTCCTGCGGGTTGACCTGCCGCGACGCCGTCCGGAACGGCCGCGCCGAGTGCCGGCTGCGCGAGGGAGGACCGGCCTGTGTGCTCGCCGAGTGCCGGCCCGGGTACGAGCCCGCGGGCGAGGATCGGTGTGCTCCGTCAGGGGCGCGCTTCTGCGAGCCCTGCGACGCGGAGACCCCCTGCGCCCTGAACCTCAAGTGCGTTCGCCTCGGCGACGGCCGGCGCTGCCTCGAGCCCTGCATGGTCGACGCCGACAACTGCGGCCACGGGTTGAGCTGCCGGAGGCTCGGCCCCCCGGCCGGGGGCCTGTGCGTGCCCGAAGGGGGGGCCTGCCCCGACTGATCTCGGGCGCGGGCCGCGAGGCCGGCTTGACACTCTCTCGCGCGGGGCTCGACAATCCCGGTCATGAGTACGCGCCTGTCTCTCCTGGCGGGGTGCGCAACCCTGCTGCTCTGCTCGGCCCTCCTGCCCTCCAAGGCGGTGGCCATCGACTACTACGCTGCGGCTCCGGGCCAGGAGAAGCTGATGGCTGAGATCCTGGGGCGGGGTGCCTCGGACCTGCCGGGGGGGTGCGCCTTCGAGAGCGCGCGCATCATGCGTGCGCGCATCGAGGCCAGCTACCGCTGCGAGGGCAAGGCCGAGAAGGTCGGCCTGCTGCTCGTTCACCCCGACAGCCCGGTGGAGACGTCCGCTGTCAGCGCCAAGTTCAAGGTGAAGGCCGAAGACCCGGCCCACGAGGCCCTCGCTGCCGCGGTCGCCGCGCGCGCCAAGGAGCGGGAGGCACGCTGGCACTGGATGCGGGTGCTCGGCGGTGAGCCGGACGGGGGCGGGGTCGGCCCGACGCCGCCGAGCCCGGACGCCCCGGAGGGTGACGGAGTCAGCGGGGAGATGATCCAGCGATTCCAGAAGATGGTGGACCTCTTCCACCTCGGGAAGCACGCGGAGGCCCTCGAGCTGGCGCTGGCGGTGGCCCGCGAGAACCCGCGCTTCGCCGGCATCCTCGGGCACGTGGTCGCCAACCTCGCGCCCACCGAGCCCGACGACGAGGCCACCGCCGCCTACGCCGCCGCCGCGGACGAGGCCAAGGACGACCCGCTCGCCCAGTTCGTCGCCGGGGTGGCCGCCCACTACAACGCCCACAGCGTCGCCACCACCGCCAAGCGCAAGAAGGAGCTCTACGCGCAGGCGATCACCTACCTCTCCCGGTCGAGGCCGGCCTTCGACTTCGCCCCGCGCATCTACATCTACCTGGCGGTCAGCAACTACCGCCTCGGGCACCAGAAGGAGGCGGAGGAGCTCATAGAGAAGGCCATCAAGCTCAACGAGCAGGACCCGGACGCCTACTACTGCCGTGCCGAGATCCATCACCGGAAGGACGTCGACCGAGCCCTCGAGGACCTGGACCGCTACCTGGAGATGGTCTCGAACATTCGCAGCACGGTCCGCCGTCGCAGCCCGACCGGCAAGCTCGAGCGGGTCAAGGCCATGAAGCGCTACCTCCAGAAGGTAGACGGCGGGGACGCGAAGCTCGTCGAGGTCTTCGATCCCCTCGACGACGCCTCGGCCAAGGCGGCCCTGACAGAGGCCAACGAGCCGGCGGGTGCGGCCGGCGGGAGGATCGCCGATGCCGTGACGAGCCCCGAGGCTTTCGCTCGCCTGGTGCTGGTCCTGCTCGCGCTGCTCCTCCTCGGTGGAGCTTTCTTCACGATGCGCCGCGCCTTGCGGGGCTCCAAGAACAAGAAGTGAGCCTCGAAGGCAGCGGCCTGCAGGCGGTCCAGGCCCTGATAAGCGCGGTCCTGCTGGCCGCGTCGGCGCTCTGCCTGCCTCTCGCGTACGTGCGGGCGCGGGAGCAGCTCTCGGGGACCTCGCGCCTGGCCTTCGGCGGCGCGTGGGCGGCCGGCGCCCTCGGCCGTGTGTTCACGCCGGCGGCTCCGGCCATGGTCTTCATCGGCTACCGCATGACCGAGCAGGCAGCGACGCTGCTGCCGCTGGCGCACTACGGAGCCTCGGCCTCGGCCTTCTACCACCTGATCTTCGCGGTCGCGCCGGTCGACCACGCCGTCATCATGTCGGTGAACGCCGTGGTCGGGACGCTGGCGATTCCATTCGTGGCCGCCTTCGCGGCGCGCTGGTGCTCGGACCCACGCGCGGGGGTCTTCGCGGCCTGGCTGTTGGCCATCATCCCCTTGTTCGTGCGCAACGACTGCTCGGAGGCGAACAATGTCCCCACCCTGTGGTGGCTCTTCGGCGCCCTCGTCCTGCTGGCTTCGTGGGCCGACAGCGGGCGCAGGCGAGACCTCCTCGCCGCGGTCCCCCTCTTTGCCCTGGCCTGCACCGCGCGCCCGGAGGTCCTGCTGTACGCGCTGCCCCTCGCCGCGTTCTGTCTGGCGATCGCGCCCGAGGCCCGGCGCCTCCTTCGGGACCCGCGCCTGTGGCTCGCGCTGCTCGTCGTCGCCGCCCTGTGCGTGCCCCACGTCTCTCACGTCTTGCGCGAGTTGGCGGCCCTGGATCAGGAGAAGAGGCTGCCCGGTTACGATCTGGTCGAGCTGAAGAACCTCTCGGGCTACCTGGTTCAACGGAACACGCTGCTGCGTGTTGAGCTCTTCCCGGTCGCCGCCCTGGTCTGCGCGCTCGGCCTCCTGGTCCTCCCGTCTCGAGGCGGGCGCTTGCGAGCGCTCGCGCTCGCGCTGCTCGCGTTGTTCACCGCGGCGGTCTACATGATCGACCTCGACGAGGCCAACATGGCGCGGGCCCACGTGCCGGCGGCCATCCTGGTGTCGGTGCTGGCCGCGGGCGGCCTGGCAGCCGTGTCGAGGCTGCGGCGAGGCATCTTGTGGGGCGCGATCGGTTTCGCGGCCATAGGGGCGACGGCGCTCCCGACGGCCTACCGCCTGTTCGCGCCCACGAACGAGGCCACCGAGGACGCCCTGATCAGAGACGCGGCCGAGGCCATGCCCGAGGCGCCCTTCATCATCGTCCGCCCTCACTACGCCGACCGCCGCGAGCGCCCCAACTCCTTCGGCGGGATCACCCACTATCACTTCCCGGACTACCTCTTCTTGCCGCCCGCCCGCCTCGGCAGCCCGCGCTCCATGACCGACTTCCTCGCCGAGCCGACCTACGACCCGCCGACCTTCTTCTACCGCGGCTTGCGGTGCTACGCGGTGCTCCGCGGCCCCCACGACCCTCCACCCGGAGGCAGGGACGAGCACCCCCTCTGTGCCCGCATGGTCGACGAATTCCAGCTGGACCCGGTGTTCGAGACGAAGGCGACGAACTACGGGGACCTGTGGATCCCCTACTACCCGGCGAGCCCGACCCTGACCGTGGGGCTTTATCGCGTCAGCGGCCCCGCGCCGCCTCCGCCCGAGCGCGAATCAGAGCCAGAGCCCGATTCAGAGCCGGAGCCGGAGCCCTAGACGACGGGGCCCTGGTGCTCCACTCGTCTACTCATCGTCGCGGCACGAGGCCCACCGGTTGATGCAGCCGGTCAGAGGGTCGCAGAGGTCAGCTGTGCACCGAATGCCATCTGAGCAACCAACCTCAACGGTCGTGCAGAGGCCGGTCTCGGGATCGCACGCGCCGAGGTTGCAGGCGTCGGAAGGGCACTCCACCGGGCGCTCGATGCAGCCGACCCCGGGTACGCACGCGTTGACGGCACAAGGGTCGTCGGAGATCGGGCACTGGAGCGTGTCATAGGTGCACACTCCGCCTGAGCCGGAGTCGACGCAGGCCAGGTCCACGAGACAGGGATGGTGCCATCCTATGATCGCGCAGTCGCTCTCGGAGGTGCAGGCTAGCGGGCAATGTGCGACCGGAACCCTGACGCACCGGCCCAACTCTGCGTCGCAGTAGCTCAGCTCGCATTCAGCCGCCTCCGAGGCACAGTCCACCGGCGAAGTCGAGCACCCCGCGGTTCCTGTCCCGGGAGCCGCCCCCTCTTCGCAGGAGTCCACGGTGCACGCGTCCCCGTCGTCACAGCGATCGAGATGGCCGCAGCGCCCGAGGTGCGGACGGCAGAAGTCGGAGGTGCAGGCGTCGCCGTCGTCGCAGTCCTGGTCCTCGACGCATTCCGGTCCCGTAGAGCATGCGGGGGCGTCGTAGTCCTCTGCGCTGCGGCAGCCGATCATGGGGACGCAGATCTCGCGCGTGCAGGGATCGGCGTCATCGCATGGGTCCGGGTGCGGCTCGAACCCACACAAGCCGGTGGCCGGTTCGCAAGTGTCCAGCGTGCACGGGTCGCCGTCGTCGCAGATCTTCGGAACGACCTGGCACTCGCCGATCCTCGGATGGCATTGGCTGAAGGAGCAGGGGTCCGGGGCGACGCAAGCCATCGGCTCGTGCACACAGCGATTGTGCTGTCTCCGGCTCCACAGATCCTCGTCGCACCAATCCAGCGTGCAGGGGTCGTTGTCGTCGCAGGCTGGATCGTCCTCTATGCAGTTGTGCACGCTCACGTCGACGAAGGGCTCGTGGACGCAGTCACCGGTTGCGGCGTCGCACCGGTCCATCGTGTCCAGGTATCCATCCTCACACCGCTTCCGCTGATGCCAGCAGCTTCCGTCGGTGAGGTCGCACCTGTCGATGGTGCAGAGGTCGCCGTCGTCACAGCATCCCGAAGCGTCGCACTCCGGTGCCGTCTTGGGCGTGAACACGCAGGCTCCTGTCTGCGGGTCGCAATGGTCCAGGGTGCAGGGGTTTCCATCGTCACAGCCGACCGGAGGGTGGAGACATTCGCCCGTGGCCGG
>CAZQPP010000021.1:0-32502 GCA_964594295.1 uncultured Myxococcales bacterium
CCTCGCTACTACCTCCCCCACTGGGTTGAGCACCATGCTGGCGCCGTCGAAGATGTAGATTGAATTGGTCGGCGCACCCCGGGAGTTGCCAGCGACGATGTCGGGGATTCCGTCCCCGCTCAAGTCCCCGGCATCGAGCTCGTAGCCCAGGAGCTTGCTCTCCCAGATCTCCTCCTGGCGCAAGCGTACGGTCGAGTCGTCGTCGGCCGTCACTCCGCCCTCGGCGCTGATCTCGATACGGGCAGTGCCTGGAGGTCTCCCCTTCACCACGGTGAGCTGCGTGGGGCCCTTGTTCTGTTGAATCACGATCTCGTCGTATTGTTTGTCGCCCTCATCGGGGAGGATGTTGCCGACGCCCTTCACGGTCCTACCGAAGGCAGCGTTTTTCACGAGCTCCAACATGGCGATTGTGACCACACCGAGACTGTTGCGATCCTCCTCGTTGCCGAAGTCGTAGTATGACTTGGCGCCCGACTCAGGATCCGCCGCCGGGTCCGGCCATTCGGCGGCGACGCGGCCGGGAACGATGTAGACCGAGTCATCGAGCGACGCGCCGACGACGAGATCGGTAATACCGTCGCCGTCGAAGTCCGCCCCGGAGATCGCGCTGACTCCGTAGCCTTGTATCCTCATTCCCTGGAACACCAGGTCGGGCTCCGCCGAGAAGCGTCCTCCCTCCTGCCCGAAGTGCACTCTCACCGCTCGGGCAGGAAGAGTGCCCTCGGTGTCGTAGGACACGTGGCCCAAGCCAAAGGCTATGTCATCTCGACCGTCCGCGTTCAGGTCTCCTACGTTGACCGTGTTGGTGCCGAAGTTGCCACCGACCTCACCGGGCAAGCACACGCTGTGCTCGTCCCCGTCGGCCGGGATGGCGACCTCCACCGCATCCGGAGCCAGACCGCGCCCGTAGACCACGCAGACCAGGTTGGTCTGCAGGCCGCCCAGGGCGAAGTCGCCCTTGCCGTCGCCGTCGAGGTCGCCGAGCGGGAACGCGAAGGAGTGGAACATAGCGGGATCGTCACCGCCTGGACCGGTGACGCGGACCGATCTGTAGGCTATGTCGCCGGTTGAGACGACCGACACCGATCCGGCCTCGATGGGCGAGAGGTTGCCGGCGTCGTCGATGGCACGTACGGCGAAGTACCAGGTGGTCCCCTCGGCACCAGTGATGAAGTGGCAGTCACCAACCTCCGCCGGTCCACGCTGGTCCGGGCCGGACAAGGTCATGGTCGTGTCGGTACCGGAGGCAGCAGGTGCCGGCACCTCGTCCGCCGCCGGGAGCGCTGCGGCCAGGCAAGCCGCCTCGAAGTCGTCGTCATCCTCGATCGGTGCGCGGCCGTAGCGTACGTCGTAGCCGGCCAGGAGATCGCCCTCGTCGCCGTCATCGGCAGTGGCGCTCCACCGTAGTATTGCCAACGGGAGTCTTCGATCGACGAGCTCGGCGGTGAGGGGATCGACGGTCGGTGGCGCGGGGGCCATGATGTCGACGTCGGCGGTGAACGAGGACGTTGCCGTGTTGCCGACCGCGTCCCTTACCAACACCTCGACGACCTGAGCGTCTCCGTGCTCCAGTGTCGCGTCGGTGAGCACGACCGTCTGCGGAAGCGTTCCCACCTCCGCCGGCAGCTCGGGGGTGCGAACGGCTACCGCCAGGCCGCCAGCCGTGATCGACTCGACGGTCACGGCCTCGGACTCGTCATCGATCTGAACGGCGAGAGGTATCTGCAGGTCCGGAGTCACCTCATCCTGGTCCTCCAGGAGGCCGAAGATGCGCATCACCCCGGCCTCAGGAGTGTTGAAGCCCAGCACGTCCTGTGCGACCAACGAGACCATGGGCGAGTGCAGGTCCACCGTCACCTTCGAGGACTCGGACCTTGCCACCTCGTCCGCGCCGAGGCGCGCCGACACCGCCAGGTCGTAGGTCTGGCCGTGGTCGAGGGTGACCTCGATCTCGGCCTGGCCTTCCACGACGGGCTCCGGGGCACCGACCTCTTCGCCGCCGCGGAGGAGCTGCATGGTGTCGATGTCGCCGCACGGGCCGCCTATACGTGCGGTGAGCGAGAGCACGACGGAGTCACAATCCTCTCCGGGCGGGTCGCACAAGGCGTTCCCGACGCCGCCACCCGACGGGATGCCCCGAATGCCGGCCGAGCAGCGTGTCAGCTCGAGGGAGAAGCGCACCTCCACCTCGGTGACGTTCCCGTTCGAGTCGAAGACACGCACTCGGAGGATTCGGTACGGCGAGTCGGCAAAGGGCAAGGCGACGACCGCGTCGATCCCCTCACCAGCTTCGCCTGGCAGCACGACGGCTCCGAAGGCAGAGACGCCACCGGCAGAGCACCCTTGGAAGGCGGCATCGCAGCCATCGTCGAACTCGATCTCCCAGGTAGAGCCGTCTGTGGTCTCGACGTGGACCCGGAGCTGAACACCGGCTGCCTGCTCGTCGTGGTCGGCCGTCACGTCGTCGAGCTCGGCGCCTTCGGCGGGCTCGACGACGTTCACGGTCGGTGGGCTCGTGTCCACGAAGACAACCTCCGGCTGCGTCGTCACCTCAGTCAGGTTCCCGGCCAGGTCGTTGACAGCGGCGCTCAATCGGTTCTCCCCTTCCTTGAGAACCGGCAGGGAGTCATGCTCGAAGGTAACCATGCCGAGCCCGGTCAATGGCAGCTCGGAGACAAGCGCGCCGTCCGCCTTGAGCGCCACGGACCGGCCGATCACGCCGCTAGTGGCATCCGAAGCCCGCAACACCACGTCCAGGCTGTCAGTGGCCAACAAGGGCGACTTGGCCGGCGCTCTGAACTCCAGCATCGGCGGCACCGTGTCCACCCTCGCCATGAAGAGCACCGCTTCCGGGTCCGCGACCGGCACAGAGTTGTTCCCGACCCGGTCCGTTACTACCGCGTGCACCGAGTTGGCCCCTTCCGGCATCGGGATGGACTCTCCGAAGACCTTCTCAGTGAGATCACCGGATGCGACCTCTTCACGGTTCAGGTACAGCGACGCGAAAGGACCGACCTCGTTGGACTCCACCCGGATGTCGAAGAGGCCGCCTTCCCCGACCTGCTCGGCGGCGTTGAGCCAACCGTCGGAGTCCAGGTCCGACGGCGAGGACAGGAGGGTCACCTTGGGTCGGGTGGTGTCGATAACAACCCTCCGGCTTCGGTTCTCCTCCACCGTGGAGTCCGTGCTGCTGACCCACTGACCCGACTGGCCAGAGAGCACCTCGGCGATGAATGTCTGAAGGCCGTCCGGGGCATCGTTGAGCCCAACGAGCTTGCTGCCGCCCGCGATGGTGGTGACCGCAACCAACCGGTAGCCCTGGGTTTCGCAGGCGGCACCGGTCGCGCCCGGGTGGTTCGAGCAGATCCTGAGGTTGTTTGGGGCGATGGGAATGCCCTGGACCTCGGCTACCAGCGCGCGACTACTGAGCAGGCCCCAGGCGCGAACGCAGCTAGCCTCCTCGCACAAGGTGCCTTGTGTCGGGCAGTCGGCGTCCTTGCTGCAGGGGGCTGGCACCACCACCCCGGGCCCCAGGATGTTCACGCGGGGCTCACCGGTCACCACTCGGATAACCCGTGTGAGGGGCTCTGCCACGTTGCCCGCAGCGTCCGAGGTCGTGATCTGCAGGGTGACTGTGCCGTCGGGAAGGGTGATGAGCTCGGATTGGACCAGGGCCGTTCCACCCGGCGAAACCTCCTCAACCACGAGATTGAGCGTCTGCGTCGATCCGTCCTCTGCGTTGAGCAGGACCTCGACCGTCTGGCCGACCTCTATGCCGGACACCTCGACACTCAGCCTGATCTGCATTCCCGGCTCGCTGTAGTCGTTGTCGTCTCTGAAGATGAGCGTGAAGTTCGCCGGTTCGCGCAGCTCCACGAGAAGCGGCGGCTGCCGGTCGACGTCGACCTTGATGGTGGACGGGTCGGAAGTCTGCCCGGCGAGGTCGGTCACGGTGGCTGTCAGCTGGCATTCGCTCTGATCCGCCAAGACGACATCGGCGAAGACCAGCTCATCGGCCTGGAGGGTCGTCTCGTAAACGGTGGCCTCGGCGCTCTCCCCGCACAGGACCTCCAGGCGAGCGCTGCTTCCTTCCTCCGCGGCCGTCGCCTGCAGGTTGACCCCCAAGCGACAGTCCCCCTTTCGCACCGCGCACGCCGCCGTGTCGGCGTTGATCGTGCTGTTGTCCACCGGGGAGACAAAGGCGACCGTGGGGAGCCGGTCCTTGTAGCTGACCGTCACGGGGAAGGAGAAGCCCTCGAGGCCGTCACCCTTGGCCGAGACCTGCAGCGAGTTGTTGCCCGCATCCAGGGCGACACCGGAAAAAGTGAAGCGACCCTCAGCGTTCGTATTCCCCGAGAAGAGCGAGACACCGTTGCGGAAGAGCTTCACACGAGCACCGGCGATCGGCGAGCCGTCCTCCACGTCGGTCACGAGGACCACCACGTCGGTGGAATCCTGTGTGCCCACTGCGCCGTCTACCGGAGACTCGATCACGACGAGGGGTGCGTCGGTCTCGAGCGTGAGCGTAGCCTTGCGGCGCAAAGACGTGTTGCCTGCGATGTCCTCGCCGTGCCACTCGATGTTGTTCGGCCCCGACTGCAGAGTCACGTCCTCGAAGACCACGGTGGACGCCCCGGCCTCTGGGCTTCCACAGACATCCTTGGCCCCGCCCACGGAGAGGCAGACGCGTGTGTCCTCGGGGCTGGGCTCCCCCCCGACGGAGATCTCCACCTGCAGCTGGTACCCCGGCAGCGTCTCGTTCGCGTCGGCGTGCGCCGCATTGACGGTGGGTTGGCGACTGGTGTCGACGGGAGCCACGAGCTCCAGCGTGGGGGCCTTGTCGTCGTAGATGAAGCTCGCCTCCGTGGCGGACGTAGGGTTGTCGGAGGCCATGTTCCCGTAGACATCCGACGCGTCGACGTGGAGGACGTAGGAGCCGTTGGGCAAGGTCGACAAGCCGCCTTCGGCTATGAGGGGGATGGTGGCGCCAATCTCTCCGTCCTCGAAGAGCGAGCTGGACTGCACCTCGAGCTGGAGCTGGCCGGAGGGGCTCCGGACTTGGATGAGCAGGGGACGGCCGTCGAGGCCCTCGCCCCGGGCGCGCACGGAGAGCTGGCTCTTCTGGGTCACAAACCCGTCACGCGGCTGCTCGAGCACCAGCGTCGGTCCGGGGATGGCCACCGTGATCCGCACCTCGGCGCTCACACCCTGGATCGGCGAGGTGTAGACGGCGCGACAGCTCTGCTCCTTCCCCTGCGTGAAGGTGTCGAGGACCACCGGTACGGCGTAGCGATCGTCCTCGGCCAGCTCGACTATCTCGAGCCCGCCCACGTCGACGAAGACGGTGTCCTCTCCACGCTCGCGGCAGTCGATGCGAAGGCGGTAGCCGGGGATCAGGTTCTCCGCGAAGACGCTGAAAACGGTCTCCATCTGGAGCGTCGTTCCCGAGTCCCTGTCGTTGATCGCGTGCAGAGTGCCCTGGTCGGCGGGCGAGAGAACAACCAGGTTGGCACGGGAGGCGAAGACATCGAAGGTGCGGATCGTGCTTCCCTCGTTGCCGCAGCCATCCGAGGTCGTGAAGCTGAAGGCGAAGGTCCCTGACAACGCCAACGTGAGCTCGTCGAACTTGAACCCACCGTTGGGCTCGACGAATGTCTCGACCGGCTCGGCATCACCGACTCGGAGCTGGATGCGGTTGAGGTGGTCCGAGGGCAGGCCACTCGCAGCGCCGATGATGTCGACCTGGATTCCATCTGCCTCGTCGTCGAGATCCTCGGCCAGGGTGAGCACGTTGACCTCCGGAGCCGGAGAGGTGATCTCGATGAGAGGGGGCACGTTGTCGACGGTGTACTCGAGGGCGTTCGACAGCCCGGTCCTGTCGTCGGCGTCGTCATCCAGCACGGACGCGGTCACGATCACGGTCGTCTCGTCGGCTTCGGCAGCCTCGGCGAGGGTGGCGACGATCTCGGTCTGGCCGAACTCGAGCTCGCTCTCCGCCTCGGCCGCCTGACCTCCCTCCGGCGTGATGTCCAGGCGGGCACGGTCACAGTCGCCCTCCGGGTTCAGGACAGTGAAGATCACCTGGAAGCCCTCGGCGTCGGCGTCGGCGTCCTCTGTGAGGCACTTTTCGTTCGACGGGACCATGGCAACACCACAGTCACCAGTGTCGACGCTGACGTTCTTGGCCTCGAAGACCTCTACCCCAGCCTTGTTCGCGGTCACCACCTTCACCTGGTACCCACCGGTGTTGTGCGGCAGGGTGACGACCGTCAGGGTCACGCGGCCCGAGATGCCATCCTCTTCCACGAGCACGTTGCCCTCCGCGACGCGGTCCTCCCCGATCATCAGGCGCACCGGGCGGATGGACTCTATGTGGGTGGTGCGCACTTCGACATCGATCTGGAAGCCCGGTGTCGACCGGTACTCTTCGGGCTCGTCGTCCTTGTCGAGGCGCACGAAGGCCTGGCCCATGCCCACCTGCCCGTCCCGGGCGAGGAAGAAGAAGTCGATGTCGGGCTCCACCGGCGGAGTGGTGTCCTCCGGCACATCCGGCTGCTCTCCACCGTCGTCCTGCTCGTTGCCGGGATCGACCGGGGGCGGTCCGGGGTCCTCCTCGACCGTGCCTTCGTCCGGAGAGCTGATGTCCCGGGAGACGTCTGTACCGGCGTCCCAGACGTCCTGCGTGGGCTCGGGCTCGGAGCCCTCTTCGTCGCCGCAGCCAAGCGACAGGACCAACAAGGAGGCCACCAGCCCGCGAAGGAGAAGCACAAGCAAGTGGCTTCCCGGACGCTGGGAAAGGCGTCGGAGTGGATCTTTGCTCATCTTTGATCTCCAGATCGTTGCACCAGCGGTCGGCCCGTTCCAGCTCTCCCGCGGGACACTCGGATGGTCCGAAAACGCCGTACAGCGGTCAACCGCAGCGTCTGTCGGAGGATCTCCGAGGAAGTGTGAGGCTATCGTGCACCCCGGCCAATCGCAATCCGCTGGGGGGTCAGCGGGGGCGCGTCGAGGGCGTGGCCGGCACCTCACCTCACCAGCCGGCTGATCTCTTTGAACTCGGGGCCTTCCGCCCGCCTCATCCACGCGAAAAGGACGCTCTCGGTCGGCGTGGGGACCGCCCCCGCCTGGCGGAGCTGCTCGAGGGCGTAGGCATGGTTCTCGGTGCGGCGGCTGCACGTGGCATCGGCCGCCACGAAGACCTCGCGCTGCCGGTGCAGCGCGTCGAGGGCTGTCTGGAGCACGCAGACGTGGGCCTCGACACCGCAGAGCACCACCTGGCGCTTGTGGATTCGCTCCAGGCGATCGCGGTAGTCGCGGCAGAGCTCGCAGGAGAACTCGATCTTCTCTATGCGCGGCTCGTCCTCGTCGAGAGCTTCGACAACCTCGGGCATCGTGGGGCCAAGACCCCTGGGGTACTGCTCGGTCACCACGACGGGCACATCGAGCACCTTCGCTCCGCGCACGAGGCGCACGACGTTGTCCACGGTGGCGCGGGCGACCAGCTCCGACATCGCCCTCATCATTCGCTCCTGGACGTCGACGACCACCAGCAGCGAGGTGTTGCGCTCGAGAATCGGGATGCTCACGGTGACCTCCTGCGACGGCTCCCTCTCGATGTCAGGGGCCGTCACGGCGGTCAAGGTCATGAGGCTTCGAGCAGAGAAGCCCGGGCAGGAGCAGGCGGTGGATGCGGCCGCCGAGGACCGGGCCGACACCGCGGACCTCCTCGATCCTGCACGGGTCGAGGCGCTCTCCGCGCTCCCGCAGAGCCTCGGTCCACACGATGATCCTCCCAGAAAGACGGGCTCCAACACCCGGCACGATGGTCAGGTCCTCGGCCGAGAGTCGATCGAAGCGCATGCTCCTGCCCAGAGCCACGGCGACCCGCGCCGGCAAGGGGCGCAAAGAAGCGCCGCCGCTCGGCGCGACCCGGACCTCGACCAGGTCGTCGGGACGCAGGGGCGGTAGTGCATCTGGGGCCGCGCCGCACGCCCTGATCTCACGAGCCAGACCCGGCGCATCTGCAGGCGAGAGCAACCGGAGCCTGGCGCCGCATGCAAGCCGGACGAGACCGGGGTCCCGCTGTGCCTTGTGCAGCACCGGCACAAGCTCCCTCCTCTCGGCAACCTCGCCTTGTTGATCCTGGATCCACCCGAGCCACGAAAGCACGAGCACCATGATCCCCGGCATCGTATGGGCCACGGCGCTTCGCAGGCGAGCTGGTGACGGAGCTGACATCTCCGCGCTTATCGCCCGAAAGAGGGATTTGACCCCCGGCTCCGCCGGAGGCACCTTCCGCCGGTGCGAAAGCTCTACCCGATCTGGTCCCCGGCCGCCTTTCTCCGCGCGGCGGGAGGGCGAGGGAGCCTCTACCTGCTGGGCGCTGGTGTCTGCGCCCTGCTGCTCTCGGTCAGTGACCTTGCGGTCGCCTCGGCCTTGCACGCCCTGCTCGAAGCCCTCGGGCTCGTCCCGCTCAAGGGAGCTTCAACGTCCTGGCTGCTCGCACCGTCGCTGGGGCCGGCGACGCTGGTGGTGGTCTTGCTGGCCGCCGGACTCCTGCGCACCGCCGGGCACTTCGCGGCTTCCCAGATCAGCATCGCCTCCTACGCCATCGTCTCGGCGCGCCTGCAGATCGTCGGCCTTCACCAGGTCCTCGGACGCGACGCCGCGCCTGCCGTGCCCTCCCAGGTCCTGCACCACGAGCTTCACGAGATCTACCCCAAGGCAGCGGACGCATGCAGGTTCGCGGTCAGGTTCGCGACAGGCTCCATCCACACTGCCGCGTTGGCCGCCGCGATGCTCTTGATCTCGCCGGCGGCCACCGCTCTGGCTGTTGCGGGCATCCTCCTCGGCGGGGTCGTGTTCCTGCACCTGAACCGTATTACCCGGGCACGAGCCGCGAAGGTGCCGGCTCGGCACAATGCCCTCATCGCGTCGATCGAGCGCATCGGGAGAAGCTGGCTCCTCCTGCGCGTCCTGCGGACGCAGGAGCATGCGCTCACCGGCACGGTCGAACGCGTGCTCCGGTACATGCGTCACTTCCTGCGCACACAGGTAGCTCAAAACGCCGTGTCCGTGGCTCCTATCGCGCTGGGCACGCTGCTCCTGGTCGCAATCATCGTGGTGGGGATCTGGCTGTGGCCCACCCCCGGCGCGCACTTCGTCGCCTTCTTGTACTTGCTGCTGCGTCTCGTGCAGAGCGCCAGCGGCGTCGCCGCGGCGGCAGGGCGCGTGACGGCCAACCAGCCGCAGCTCGTGGCCGCCCTCGAGCGCGTCGACGCCCTCGACGCCGCGGAACGCTCCGCGGCCGACATGCACGCCGGACGCCTCGGGCCGTTGGGCGGGCTCGGCGCCTCGGCACATCCCTCGCTGGTGTGGGACGAGCCTCCGGAGGTCGATGCCGCAGCATCCGGGCCAACGCAGATCGAGGCGCGCGACCTGGCCTTCGTGTACGAGGAAGGAGGCTCCCCGGTGGTGCAGGGGGTCGAGCTCGCGGTTGGCCCCGGCGAGCGGTGCGCGGTGGCGGGCCGCAGCGGATCGGGGAAGAGCACCCTGCTGGCTCTGCTCGCGGGCGTCCTGCAACCGACGCGAGGCGAGGTCCTGGCCAACGGTGTGCCGGCAAGCGAGCACTTCGCCAAGCGGAGCGTCCGCATCGGCTACGTTGGGCCCGAGCCTTACCTGATCGCAGGCACGGTACGGGAGAACCTGGACTACGGGTCGCGGCAGGAGCGAGGCGAGGAGGAGAGGTTGGCGGCGCTTGAAGCGGCGCGCCTGCGTGAGGTCGTCGAGAAGCTCCCCGGCGGCCTCGACACGCTCCTCGAGCCGGGGACCGAGTGCCTCTCGTCAGGAGAGAAGCAGCGCCTCTGCCTGGCGCGGGCCCTGCTGAGCGAGCCGCAGCTGCTGATCCTCGACGAGGTGTCGGCGAACCTCGACGCCGAGACCGAAGGGGAGATCGCGGAGAGCATCAGGGCCCTGCGCGGGCGGACTACGGTGCTGGTGGCGTCGCACCGCCCGGCGATGCGGGAGGGGGCGGACGTGCTCGTGGACCTGGACTCGGGAGAGGTTGTCAGGCCTGCCCGGGAGGAGTGAGCGAGTCGGCGTCGACCACTCGCACGGGGAAGGGCTCGGTGGCGCTGCCGGCGTAGAGGGTGCGGTGGGGGAAGGGGAGCTCGATGCCTTCCTCGTCAAAGGCCTGCTTGACCTCGGAGTAGATGGAGTTGCGGATCTGCAGGTAGTTCTCCCTCGCCGACCAGACCGAGAACTGGAGGTCCAGGGAGGACTCGCCGAAGCCCAAGAAGAGGATGAGGGGCGGGGGCTCGTCGAGGCAGAGGGGGTTGTCCCGGGCGACCTTGTTGAGCACGTCGAAGACTCGCGGGAGGTCCTCCTTGCGGGCGACGCCTACCGGGAGGTCGTGGCGGCGGATGGGGTAGCGGGTGAGGTTCGTGAGCTGGCTCTTGAGGAGGAGCTCGTTGGGGACGCGGACGGCGAGGTTGTCGAAGGTGCGGACGGTCACCGAGAGCAGCTCGACGTCTATGACCTCTCCGGTCTGGCCGCCGACGGTGATGATGTCGCCGACGACGAAGGGGCGCTCGCCGAGCAGGAACATGCCGCTGATGATGTTGGAGGCCGCGGTCTGTGAGGCGAAGCCGATGGCGATGGTGAGGATGCCGGCCGCGCCGAGGAGGACGGAGATGTCCACGCCGACTCTGTGCAGGGACGCGAGCACGACCACGGCGGCCAGCAGGTAGAAGAAGAGCCGCGAGACGGCCTGGGCGTGCTGAGGGCCGACGCGGGCGCGCGCGAGCCTCCTCGCGAGCCAGGCGACCAGCCCCGCGAGGACCAGGCCGACCACGAGGGTGAGGATGCCCCGCGCGACAGCCACGAGCTGCGCGCCGCTGAAGAGCTCCTCGGTCCAGGCTTGCAGAGCGTCCATGGCGTTCACCGGACCAGGGCTTCGAGGGCACGCATGAGCACGTTGCCCTTGTGCTCGTCACGGGGCCCGCACACCCGCTCCGCCCCGGGCGCCTCATCGGGAGGGGCCGCGGAGAAACGTACACGCGCCAGCTGCCGCTCGTCGGAGGGCTCGACGGTCACGGTCTCGGTCCACAAGAAGCCGTCTGAGTCGGCGAACATGGAGAGGTCTCGGGCCGGGAGGCTCAGGCGCTCGAGCAGGATCTGCTCGCTCGTGGAGTTGTGCAGCACGACCTTGGTGAAGGCGCGGGTGCGGTGGGGGTTGAGGCTCTCGAGGCTCATGCGCGCGCTCGTGTGGCTCGCGTAGCAGAGGGCTCCCTCGAGGGTGCTCGCCCCGAACCAGGTGTCCGAAGGGCGGAAGGTGGGCAGGTCGACGAGCTCGAAGGGCGGATCTCCTGCGCGGAGCTCCACCCATACGGGCGTGCTCAGGTACAGCACGGCCCTCGCCCCGGCGCTGACGACGACGGGTGGATCGGGGCGAGAGACCACGGGGCGATCCGCCGGGCGGGGGCGGATGTGGATCGAGCCGCCGCGCTCCGGCGTGACGAAGCGGTGAACGTGGACCCCACTCTCGGGGGCCGGCGCGGCGGCGGGCACCTCGACGAGGATGTCGTCGGTGCGGTGGTCCGGCTCGCTCCGGCATGAGATCCGCCACTCGGAGGGTCGCCTCTCCACCCACAGCCTGAGCGGACCGAGGCCGAAGTGGGCGGCCTCTTCTTCTTCGACGGAGAAGCGCCCCCACCAGGGTCCGCCCCTCCGGGCGATCGGCCGTTCTTCGTTCACGCGGGCAACCTCCGATCTGGCTTTGCCACCGCGGCGCTCAACGGTCAACGGGAGCTAAAGCCCCCCGCCCATAAGTCGATGATCGCAAAGGAACTGGGAGCACTGTCCATGTGCCATGCCCTGTCCTACCCCCAACGACCCCCACGTATGCCCATGCGAAAGCTGCGCGCTCTGGCGCCACTGTCGGTCTTCCTCGTCCTCGCCAGCGCCTGCGAGTCGCAGGACAACGGCATCGGCGGCACCGAGCTGCTCGACGCCAACATCGAGGCGCCGGGCACGGCGGACCACGGAGCCGTGTTCCGGCAAGCGGACGTCCGCACGCCAGGGCACGAAGAGAAGCCCGACGTGCTGTCCCCGGGGGCTGACGCGCCGGCGGACGCGGGCGCGGGCGAGGAGAGCGACCCGTCGAGCACGCTGCCCGATCCCTGCGGGGGCAGCGACAGGCCGGAAGGGTGTCCCTGCCAGGGCCCGGACGATTGCGGGACGGGTTGGTGTGTGGAGGCCCGGGCCGGCAGGATCTGCGCCGCGCCGTGTGTCGACGAGTGCGAGGAGGGCAGCGTGTGCGCGCTCGTCGAGGGCGAAGGCCCCGACGTAGGCAGCGCGTGCGTCCCGATGCACGCCAGGCTCTGTCATCCCTGCGGGGCCCACGAGGACTGCAGGGCCGCCCAGGGCGGACCGAGATCGTGGTGCCTCGAGCTGGGCGCCGAGGGCAGCTTCTGCGGCTCCCCCTGCCAGCCTGGTGAAAAGAGCTGCCCCGAGGGCTTCAGCTGCGAAGCGGTGCTCCCCAAGGGTGAGCTCGAAGAGGCCGGCCAGTGTGTGCCGGAGGGCGGCGTCTGCGACTGCCCCGCCTCTGCCGTCGGCCTCGAGACCGAGTGCGCCGCCCCAACCGAGCAGGGCTACTGCCCCGGCACGCGGAGCTGCACCGAGAGTGGGCTCGGCGAGTGCGAGGTGGCGACGACCTCACTCGAGGAGTGCCGCCCCGTCTGCACGGACCCGCTCTGTGAGGGGAGGGCCTGCGAAGAGGTCCGGGAAGGCTGGTGCCTGATCGACGGGGGCTGCTTCCCCGAAGGGGCCTATCATCCGCTCGACGACTGTCTCTTGTGCGCGTCCGAGCAGTCTGTGACGGAATGGAGCCCGATAGGAGCCGGCCCCTGCGACGACGGCGACCCCTGCACGGCGGAGGACCGGTGCGGCGACGGCGGATGCTCCGGCACGGCCTACGTGTGCGATGACGACCTCGAGTGCACGACCGGCAGCTGCACGGGCGACGGCGGCTGCGAGTGGGAGGTGGTCGCGGGCATGTGCGCGGTGGGCCTCGAGTGCGTGGAGGCCGGCGCCGGCAGCGAGACCAACCCCTGCCTCGTCTGCCGACCGGAGGTGGACGCGAAGGCCTGGTCCTCGCGCGACGGCGAGGCGTGCGACGACGGAGACCCCTGCACGGCGGGCGACTCCTGCGGGCCCGAAGGCTGCGCGGGCGCGCTCTACTCCTGCGACGACGGGCTCGGGTGCACGACGGACTCTTGCGACGGCGACGGAGGCTGCGACCGGGAGGTCGAGGCCGGCTGGTGCGCCATCGGGAGCGACTGCGTCGAGGCCGAGGCGATCGATCCGGCGGACTCCTGTCTCGCGTGCCGGCCGGAGATCGACTCCGGGGCCTGGACCTCCCGCGAGGGGGAGAGCTGCGACGACGGCGACCCGTGCACCTCGGGCGACTCCTGCGAGCCGGGCGAGGGCTGCACCGGAACGGCGTACTCCTGCGAGGACGAGCTCGAGTGCACCACCGACAGCTGCGCCGGTGACGGGACCTGCCGCCAGGAGGTGGAAGCCGGCTGGTGCGTCGTCGACGGCGCCTGCTACGCCGAGGGTGCGCTCAAGCCGGACGAGCCCTGCCTCGCGTGCCTGCCCGAGCTCTCCACGACACGGTGGAGCCTCCGGAAGGGGGAGGGCTGTGACGACGGAGACCCGTGCACGGCGGCCGACAACTGCGGCGAGAGCGGCTGCACCGGGACGCCCTACACCTGCGAAGACGAGCTGCCGTGCACGACCGGGAGCTGCGACGGCGCCGGCGGATGCGAGCAGGCGGTGGCACCCGGCATGTGCGCCGTGGGCACCGGGTGCGTGCAGGCCGGCGATCTCGACGGCGCGAACCCCTGCCTGGCCTGCCGCCCGGAGCTGGACGCGAAGGCCTGGTCGCTCCGCAACGGCGAGGTCTGCGACGACGGCGACCCCTGCACATCGGGCGACGCGTGCGGAGCGCAGGGCTGCGCCGGCTCTCCCTACTCTTGCGACGACGGCGTCGAGTGCACCTTCGACTCCTGCACCGGCGACGGCGGCTGCGACCACGAGGCGGCCCCGGGCGTGTGCGCGATAGGCACCGAGTGTGTGCAGGCCGGCGCCCTCAACATCGCCGACTCCTGCCTCGCCTGCCGGCCCGAGGTTGACTCGAGGGCCTGGACCCTTCGCGTCTCCGAGACCTGCGACGACGGCGACCCCTGCACCTCTTCGGACTCCTGCGAGGGGACCGGGGACTGCTCGGGCACGGCCTACTCCTGCGACGACGGCCTCGGCTGCACGGTCGACTCCTGCACCGGAGACGGGGGCTGCGGCAACGCCGTCGAGGAGGGCTGGTGCGTCATCGACGGCGCCTGTCACTCCGCGGAGGCGCTCAAGCCGGACGACCCCTGCCTCGCCTGCCGGCCCGCCCTCTCCACCGCTGCCTGGAGCTCCCGGAGCGGCGAGGAGTGCGACGACGGCGACCCCTGCACGGCCGGCGACCTCTGCCGCGCGGCCGGCTGCTCCGGGACGCCCTACGTGTGCGAGGACAGCCTCGAGTGCACGACCGGCGAGTGCACGGGCGACGGCGGCTGCGACTGGAAGGTCGCGCCCGGCAAGTGCGTGGTGGGCGCGCAGTGCATCGACGCCGGCACCCGCCACCCCATCGACACCTGCAAGGCCTGCATCCCCGAGGTCGAGTCGACGGGATGGTCGCTGCGCGCCGGGGAGGCCTGCGACGACGGCGACCTCTGCACCCTCGGCGACGCCTGCAGGGCCGAAGGCTGCCTGGGCTCGTCCTACTCCTGCGACGACGGCCTCGACTGCACGCAGGACTCGTGCACCGGCGACGGCGGCTGCCTCTTCGCCGACGCCTCCGGCGCCTGCGTCTACCTCGGGGTGTGCTTCTACGGCGAGAGCTGCGACGACGACGACGGCGACGGCACCCCCAACGGAGTGGACTGCGCGCCCGACGACCCCACGGTCGGGCACGACGCCTACGAGGTCTGCAACGACCGGGACGACGACTGCGACGGCAGCGTAGACGAGGGCCTCGGGTGCACCGAGGGCGGCACCGGCACCTCCGAGGAGGACCCGGGGCTCGACTGCGCGCACATCAAGGCCCGCTACGACGGCTCCGAGGACGGGGTCTACTGGCTGCAGCCCGAGAGCGCCGGCCGGCCCTTCCGGAGCTACTGCGACATGAGCACCGACGGCGGCGGCTGGACGCTGGTCATGAAGGTGGACGGCGAGGAGAACACCTTCCGCTACACCTCGGCCTTCTGGGAGGACGAGGAGGTCTACGCGGAGCACCTTTCCGGCCTCGACGACGGGGAGGCCAAGCTCCGGGGCTTCTTCACCGTGCCGCTCTTCGAGATCCGCCTCGGCATTCGTCTGGGTGAGGAGACACGCTGGGGAACGATCCCGCGCCAGGCCCACTCCCTGCGCGAGGTGTTTGCGAGCCCGAAGAACACCTACACCCTGATGGGCAAGGAGTTCTGGGCCTCCCTCGGCGCCTGGACCGGGGACGCCTGCAACCGGGAGGGCGTCAACAACCAGAACCCGCGCGACAGCTACTGGCGCACCCGCCTGGGCTGGATCTCCGCCAAGACCGACTGCAACTACGAAGCGAACGTCTTCGGCGTCGGCCTCGACGGCAGCCTCGGGATGAGCGCCGGGCAGTACGGCAGCAACATCTACGCGGGGGAGACCAGGGCGGGCTTCGCCTGGATCTTCGTACGCCAGCGCGTGGCCAGCGAGGGCTACCCGGGCACCCGCGCAAACCCGGCCCGCACCTGCAAGGAGATCTTGGACGAGATGCCGTGGGCCTGGGACGGAATCTACTGGCTCGACCCCGAGAACGCGCCCGCGCCCTTCCGCGCGCTCTGCGACATGCGCACCGGCGGCGGCGGCTGGACCCTCCTCGCCAGCTACACCACCGACCTGAAGCTCCGGGACTACGATCCCTCGAAGGCTCAGGTCCAGACCTCCCACATCGGCGAGAACGCGAACGACCCGCCGGAGATCTGGGAGCCCGAGGTCTTCGGGCACGTCGACCACACCCTCTTCGAGGTGAACGCCAGGGAGCTCGCCCTCGAGTGCCGCCACGTCGATCACCTCACGTGGCACCGCGAGAGCCGGCGGGACCTCGTCGCGAGCTGGCCCCCCGGCGACAAGGGGAGCTACGGCGACCTGAACGGCTGGGGCATCATCGCGCGCAACGGCGGCTACGGCCGCACCCAGTGGTCGGTGTGCGGCAGCATCCTGCACGAGAACGGCTCGCCCATCGGCGGAATCGGCTACTGCCGCGGGGGCGACAGCGGCGGCCCGGCCCACGCCGCGAGCGTGGGCTTCACCATCGACCACGAGAGCCACGACGTCACCTGGATCGGCTGCGACGGCTCCTCGCTCCAGGACAAAGGACGCTTCCGGGCCTGGATCCGCTGAGCTCCCCAGAACCGCCGCCAGGCGGCGCCGGATCGAGCGAACAGCCCCTGGCTGTTGCCAGTTGGCGATGTCATGGCTGTCACCCGGCAGGTAGACCGAGCAGCAGGAGCAAGTGCAGCAGACGGCCAAGGGCTGAGAGCCAACGGCTCGGTCCACCGGCCAGGGGCCGGTGGATTCTGGGCTCCGTCACGGGGGCCTTGTTGCGCGCGCGGCGGGCTGCTACAGGGTTCGCCTTCTGGAGGCAGACATGTGGCAAACCCCCGACAATGGTGTGCTGATCACCGGCTTCCCCGGGTTCATCGCCGGGCGCCTCGTCGAGCGCCTCATCCCCGAGCGCCCCGACGCATTCTTCTACCTGCTCTCGGAGGGCCGTTTCGCCTCGGAAGCCAAGGCGCTGTGCCAGGGCCTGGAGCGGAAGCAGCCGGCCTTCGCCAAACGATGGCGGGTCGTGACGGGGGACATCCGAAAGCCTCGCCTCGGCATCAGCGGGAGGACCCACACCAAGCTCAAGAAGCAGCTCGGTGAGGTCTGGCACCTCGCAGCCGTCTACGACCTGACGGTACCCCAGTCCCTCGCCTACGGGGTCAACGTAGACGGCACCGAGAACGTCTTGGACCTCTGCGAGACCCTCGAGAACCTGCGCCGCCTGCAGTACATCTCGACCTGCTACGTCTCGGGCACCCGCACCGGCCGCGTCTTCGAGAACGAGCTGGACTGCGGCCAGGACTTCAAGAACCACTACGAGGCGACCAAGCACTGGGCCGAGGTCAAGGTGCAGCGTCGCTGGGACCGCGTCCCGACCACGGTCTTCCGCCCCTCCATCGTCATCGGTGACTCCAAGACCGGCGAGACGGTCAAGGGCGACGGCCCCTACGTCGTCATCAACCTCCTGAGCCGCCTGCCGCGCCTGCTGCCCATGGCCCACCTCGGCGAGTCCGCCGCGCCGGTCAACCTCGTCCCGGTGGACTACCTCGTCGAGGCCATGGTGCGCATCTCGTCAATGGACGACGCCAAGGGGAGCGTCTACCAGCTCGCCGACCCGGCCCCGAAGACGGCCCGGGAGGTCCTGGAGATGTGCATCAAGACCATGAGGCGCGCCCCGGCCGTCGCGACCGTGCCCGTAGAGCTCGCCTACCTGCTCAACCACATCGGGCCCGTCAGGGACTTCCTGCAGCTGCCTCCCCAGACCCTCGACTACTTCAACCACTACGTCGAGTACGACGTGTCGAACACTACCGAGGCCCTGGGAAGCGGGCTGCGCTGCCCACGCGTGGACGACTACTGGGACACGATCGTCTCGTACGCGCTGAGGAACCCTCAGATCTTCCCGACGCATTAGCAGCGCGTAGCGCCAGGCGCAACGCGCCGCTAGGGGCAGTCCAGGTTCTTCTCACCCGGCGTGCCGAAGCCGCCCTCGCCGTAGCGTGACTTGGCGTTGTTGCACCAGCTCGCGGCGTCGTCGTTCTTCACCCGGTCGTAGGCCTCGGGGTCGAGCTGCAAGGAGGCGCCGAACTCCAGGTTGTTGGCCTCGCGGCCCCAGGAGATCTCGTCCATCAGCTCGTTGTTGCAGTGCATCGACAGGTAGTCGCTCGTGCCCTCCTCGTAGCCGATGATGTTGAGGTTCATCTCGTGGGTCGCGTCGGGCTCGAGGCCGCCGTTCTCCGCGGTGTCGGCGATGGCACCGATCACGTAGGCGCCGCCCGGCGGGACCACCACCGGGGCGGTGGGGGAGATTCGCCACACCTCGAAGAGGCTCGTGTCGGAGCCGTTGAAGACGCAGCCGGAGATGTCGACCGGCTTGTCGCTGACGTTGGCCACCTCGAACCAGCATGACCTCCCGCGATCGGTCTCCGGCCGGACCATGACCTCCGAGAAGATGAGGTCGCCGACCTGGGGCTCCTCCCACTCGACCGTGCACGCTCCGTCCGTGCAGCTCCCCCCGGCCGCGGCGCAGTCCACCTCGAAGGGGAAGGGCTCGCCGTACTCGCAGACCGGCTCGATCGCATCTCCGCTGGTGTAGCCCTCCGGGCGCGGGAGGCTGCAGTTTGCGTTGGAGTTGTGGTCCTTGAGGAGGTCGCCGTCGCAGGTCGGGTCCGGCCGCTCGTCGCAGGACTTCCGGTTGCAGGGGATGCCCGAGAGCACGGTCGCCTGGTCGAGGCGGAAGCTCAGGACCGCCTCGATCATCTCCGGGTCGTCCTCGGCCGTGTACTTGTTGATGATGTCTTCTACGAAGCTGATAGGCAGATTCTCCGAGGCGGCGTAGACGTAGAAGACCTCCTTTTCGAAGCGGCCCGAGAGGGTGCCGCAGCCGCTGCCGTCGGCGTTGACGCTCAAGCGCACCTTGGGCTCTCGCAGGCGCACGTTCAGGCGCTCCTGGAGGTTGGCGAGGTGGTCGAGCCAGAGGTCGAGCTCGGTCTCGGAGAGTTTCTCGGGGTCCTCGGGGAGCTGATCGGTCAAGGGCACGACGTAGCCGAAGGTGACCGTGTCGACCCACTGCTCCTCGAGCTCGGCCTCGATGACCGTTGCTCCCTCGGCGGTCGTGGCGCCGGGGCCGACGAGCTGCAGGCTGAACTGCTCGCAGCTAAGGTCCAACGACTCGCTCTCCATGCTGAAGTGGGAGCAGCCCGCGTCGCCGCCGGCGCAGCCCTGGCGCTTGCCCTGGCTCAAGATCACGTCGGTACGCTCTTCGTCCCCCGTCCAGGAGACCATGATGTAGCGGTAGGGGTAGAGCAGGGCCACCCGGAAGTACTCCGCTATCGAGGTGACCGACCCGATCTCGACTCCCACCGAGTCGAGGTACAAGAAGACCTTGTCGCTCAGCTCGGCGAGGAGATCGCCCATGGGGTTCTCCCCCTCGGCGCAGGCGGGGCACCCGTTCTTCATGCCCGGGCCGCAGATCTCGAGGCCCTCGCCAACTCGCGTGTCGAAGTCGGCGCTCACCTTCGTCAAGAGCGCGTGGGCGGCGTCGACCACCGGCCCGGGCTTGCTCTCGATGACGCAGGCCTCGTCGTTCAACGGGATGTAGTTCTTCGGGGGCTCGAGGCCCTCGTCGGCGGCGGACGCGCCCTCGTCGGTGCCCGCCGGGCCCTCGTCGGCGACCGCCTGCGGGTGCGCGATCTCTGCACCGTCACGGGTGCACCCTCCGAGGAAGGCAAGAGCGACGATCGTGCACAGCATGGCTGCGTACAGGGAGAAGCGATTGGCACTCATCGTGGAGGTCCTCCGTTGGAGATCATTTCGCTCCCGCTGACGCGGGATCGTCGTTCTCTTCGTCAGTTGGGTACATCATCAGCTCGAGCAGCTGCTGGGTCATGCCGCCCGTGAAGTCGATGGTAGCCCCGTTGAGCCAGCCTGCAGCGTCGTCGCAGAGCAGGCTCACGAAGCGCCCCACCTCCTCGCTTCTCAGCATCCTACCAGCCGGCGTCATGCGCGCGTGCGTCTTTTCCATCCTGGCCATCGCCTCGTCAGTGAAAACCTGCTGCAGGGCCGGGGTGATCACGGTGGAGAACTTGAGCATGTTGACCCGGTGGCCCATGGGCCCCAGCTCAGCGGCCAGATGCTTGATGTAGTGCTCGAGGGCTGCTTTGGCGGCGCCTATCACGCTGCAGTCGAGCACAAGGGACTCGCTCAGCGGGTTGTGCAGCCCGAGCAGGCGCGCGCCGGGGGCCAGCAGGTCGAGATCCAGGAAGGCCTGGGTCCAGTACACGAAGGAGTGGGCCATGGAGGCAAAGGTCTTCTCGACCTTCTCCGGCGGAACCTGCCTGCCGTCCGTGGAGGTCAGTCGCCCCACCGAGGCGTTGGCGATGGAGTGCACGAAGAGCGCCACGCTCCTCGGCCCCGCCGCTTCGAGCAGGGCGGCCGCACCCGCGCGAGCGCCCTCGGCCGTGCCGGCGTCGCCAATCTCCAGCACGCAGCGACGCCCCAGGCCGGTCACGAATGCCTGCAGCTCGTCCGCCTGCTCCTGCCAGTGCCCCCGGTGCATGCCGAAGACGTGGAAGCCCGGGTCTTCGGCCGCCGAGCGCGCGACGGCCTCGCCGGTTCCCGAGGAGGCGCCGAGGATTACTGCCCAACTGTCCGGCTTTTGCACTTCACGAACCTCCGTCAACTTGAAACCTGATGCCACCCCGCCCGGCCCTGAAGGCCGTCGAGCAGCTCCTGCACCTTTGCCGTCACCCGCCCGTGGGCCTCGAGCAGAGCCTCTTTGTCACGCGGGTCTATGGGCCCTGCCTCCTCGAGGTCGATGGGCTCCCCGATGCGCTGGCGGATCTTGACGGGGAAGGGAGGCGACAGGGGCCAGAAGCCCAGGGGCCCGAGCCCAAACCACATGGGCAGGCGCGCCGGCATGTTCACGCGCTTGCCGAGGCGGTAGCCGTCGTTCAGCCCGATGTAGGCCGCGTCCACCCCCGAGGCCCCGACGGGGATCACCTGCAGCCCGTGACTCAGCGCGAGCTTCAGGTAGCCGCAGCGCTTGCCCCACTCGACCCGGTAGCGGTCCAGGATGCTGCGGCAGCCCTCGCGGGTGCCGCCCGGGAGCACGATGATGTGCTCGTTCCTGGCCACGGCCTCGGCGAGGGAGGCGCCGTCGCCGGTGACGAAGCCGAGGCCGTCGGAGAGCCACCTCAGGACGCGGTTTGCCTTCGCCGCCTCGTGGATGATGGCGTGGGGCATGTAGCCGAAACGCTCGACCATCTCGACGGCGAGGATGCAGAGGTCGTAGGCCACGGGGCGGCCGTGGTAGCCGACGATCAGCCCCGGGCGGCCCGTGTCGAGGTTCTCGATGCCCTCGACCTCGTAGCGAAAGTAGCGGCGGGCCGTGCGCCACACGGCCAGGTAGCCCGCGAGCGGGATGCGCTCGATCATCGCCCCACCCGGTACAGGATGCTGCCGTAGGACACACCCGAGCCGACCCCGACCATCAGGATGTGGTCGCCCGCCTTCACGGGCCTCGTGTGGAGCAGGTGGTCGAGGCTGATCGCGATGCTCGGAGAGCCCGGGCTGCCGATCTTGTCTACGATCTTCACGATGCGCTCGGGGTCTATCTCCAGGGCCTCGACGATGCGCTCGAGCATGCTGCCGTTGGGCTGGTGGGGCAGCACCCACTCTATCTCGGCGAGCTCCTTGCCCGCCTCCGCGAGCACCCGGTCGGCGGCGTCTTTCAGGCGCTCGATGGCGATCCGGGTCATCTCCCTGCTGGTCTGGGGAAACTCGATGTACTCGGGCCTTCGGGTCAGCGTGGGGCTGGTCAGGATGGCGCTCCCGGGCAGGGTGCCGTCGTTGGCCAGGTAAGAGGCGAGCACCCCCTCACCTTCGCGGCCGGGCCCGAGGACGGCCGCGCCCACCGCGTCGGCGAAGACCAGGTAGGGGCGGGGATCTTCGGGCCTGATGTGGCGAGAGCAGAGCTCGACCGCCACCACCCCCACGGGCGCCAGCCCGGTGGCCACGGAGCGGCAGGCCACGTCGAAGGAGGAGAGGAAGCCGCAGCAGGCGTTGTTCAGGGCGAAGGTGTCGCACGAGCCCTTCAGCCCGAGCTGCGCACATATCTCGTTGCTGATGGCGGGGAAGGCCAGCTCGGCGCCGGTGCAGTTCGCGACCACCACGCGCCGCAGCTCCGAAGGCTCGAGCCCGGCCTCCTCGACGGCCTGCCCGAGGGCGCGCGCGGCGTACTCTGCGAGGCGGGTGTCCGGGTCGCTCCAGTGCCTGGTGATGATGCCCGTCCGCTCCTCGAGGTAGCGTGGATCTCGATCGGGCAGGGCCCGAGCGGCGATCTCCGCGGTGGTGATCGGCTCGCCCGGGAGCAGGCTCGCCGTGCCTAGGATGCGCACAGGGATCATCAGGATCTCCTTCCTGTGTGGAGGGTGCTCTTCATCGTTCCTCCCGCCCAAGGAGCTGGCGGGCCACCACGATGCGCTGGATGTGCGCAGTGCCCTCGTAGATCTGCAGGCCCTTGATGTCCCGGTAGTAGCGCTCCACCGGGTAGCGGTTCGAGTAGCCCCGCCCGCCGTGGAGCAGCACGGCCTGGTCTGCGGCGCGCACGGCGGCCTCGGTGGCGAAGAGCTTGGCGGTGGAGACCTCCCGGGTCACCCGCTCCCCCCGGTCCTTGGCCCACGCGGCGTGGTAGACGAGCCAGCGGGCGGCCTCCACGTCGGCCGACATGTCGGCCAGGACCGCCTGGATCATCTCGAAATCTCCGATGCGCTTGCCGAACTGCCGCCGCTTCCTGGCGAACTCGACGCAGGCGTCCACGCAGGCCTGACCCACCCCGAGGGCACCCGACGCCACCCCGAGGCGGCCGTGGTCGAGGGCCGACATGGCGACCTTGAAGCCCTGTCCGCGCTCCCCGAGCAGGGCGGACTCCGGGAGGAAGGCCTCCCGGAGGACGAGGCGCGCGTGGTCCGAGGCGCGGTGGCCCAGCTCGCGGTCGGTCATGGCGAAGCGCTCGAGGCCGGGCGTGTCGCCGTCCACGAGGAAGGCGCAGATGCCGCGAGACCGAGCCTCCGGATCTGCCTGGGCGAAGAGCAGGACCACGTCGGCGATGCCACCGTTGGTGATCCAGATCTTCTCGCCTTCGAGGCGAAAGCCCTCCGATGTGGCGTGGGCCCTGGTCGCAATGGCCGCCGCGTCCGAGCCGGCGCCGGGCTCGGTCAAGGCGTAGCACCCGACCAGCTCCCCGCTGGCGAGGCCGGGCAGGTATCTCGCGCGCTGCTCCTCGGTGCCCCACTGGAGGATGCACTGGGCGACCAGGCTGGTCTGCACGGTCATGAAACCGCGCACGGAGGAGTCGACGCGGCCGAGCTCCTCGTAGCACAGCGCCAGAGCCAGGGAGTCCCAGGCCTCGCCGCCGTAACGCTCGGGCAGTGGTCCTCCGAGGAGGCCCGCCTCTCCGAGGCCGGAGATCAGCTCGCGGGGCATAGCGCCCTGCTCGTCCATCTCCCGTGACAGAGGAGCGATCCGGTCGCGCGCAAAAGCGCGCGACCTTTGTTGCACCTTTGCCTGAAGAGCCGATAGCCCGAAGTCCACTGGCGTTACCCACGGTCGGCAGCGGCGGCATCCGCAGGAGAGCGGTGTGTGCCCAACACGGATAGGCCGACGTAACCCTCGAAGGTTCTACCGCAGGCGCGCATCGGGCGCTATCCTCGCCGTCGACGCCGGCTGGACCGAGAGCCAGCGTCAGGTCCGGAGGAAACGATGCCAGACGCCCCCGCACACCGCCCGCCAGCCGCCGAAGTGCTCACGACAGACGAGCTCTCGAGCCTGAGGGCCGGCTACGACAGCGAGCTCATGAAGGCCATCGCCACGGGAACGGTCAACGCCCTGCACCCTCCCATCGCCGCGCTGACCGGCTACATCCGTGACGAGATCTACGCCGGTGGGGACACGCCCGATCCGGCGGCTCCGACCCTGTCGCGCGCGGACCGGGAGCGCTGCCTGATAACCCTGCTCGCAACCGGAGCCCAGGGCATGCCGCTGGCCGTGCACTTCTACTGGGGCCTGATGGAGGGGCTCTCGCCGGCAAACGTCATGGCGACCCTCACACTGGTCGCGGCCTACACGGGCCTCGACAACTTCACCCGCGCGGCCCGGCTCTTCGAGCAGACCGCGAGCTTCTTGAAGCGGCACCTCGGCGCCGGCGGCTCGACGCGCCCGGACGCAGTGCTCGTGGCGCTGGTGGCGGAGCTGGGCTGAGGCCCTGCTCAGTCCGGCAGGCGGTATCGCACCCGCACCTCCACGGCGTCGACGGCGAGCTTCGCGTTGCCGGTCTCGTCTCGGCCGTTGGCCACCAGCGCGGTGCGGAGGGTCGAACGCGCTCCGACGAAGAGCCGCTCCAAGACCGCCGAGTCGTAGATGTCGGTGCTGGCGGTTCCTGACGCCTCCGCTCCTTCATCCACTGTCGCCACCCTCGTCCACGTGCCCCTGTCCCACAGGAGAGCCTCGGCGCCGCTGGCCGGCTGGCCCTCCAGCCAACCTGACGCACCGCCGCTCCACTCCAGCCTCACGCCGAGCAGCTCGGCCTCCTCTGGTGCTCCCGAGTCGAAAAGGTCGACCGCGAAGACAGCCCCGGGGCGCGACTCGAAGCCGGAGTCCCACTCCCAGGTGTGATCGCTGTCGGGAGAGTCGCCCCAGTCGTCGGGGAAGAGCACGCCGCGATGGCGCAGCGGGTCGTAGACCATGGGGGACATCCTGGTCACGCCGACCGGGGCGCCCTGGCCGAAGGGGTCCGCAACGCCACGGGGTCGCCACCAGACGTCTGCCAGCTCGTAGACCTCGAGAGCCGAGGCCATGGCCACGAAGCGACCGCGACGCGTGTCCAGGAGGGTGGGCGGGGGGCACTCCGCGGGCAGCCCCCACAGCTGCTGGAGTACCCAGCCATCACCCAGCAGTCTCCAGACCTCCGACATCCCGCTCTCCTGCTGGCGAAAGAGCGCCACGCGAGCCCCGGGTCTGTCCGTGACGAGCTCCGCGCTCTCCCCGTGCTCGAGTGTCGGCGAAACGCCGGACTGCGGGAGCTCGCTCCAGCGCTGCCCGTCCCAGAACCAGGTCTGGGTCGTGATCGCGCCATCCGGGCCGTGGACCTTGCCCGCCCACATGAAGACCAGCCGGGTGTGCCGATCGTAAGCGACAGAGATCTCGTTGTAGAGGCCCCAGTCACTGGAATCAGGAGAGAGAGAGGCGGCAGCGAGGCGCCAGCTCGACCCGTCGAAGGCCCAGGTCCGTCCGTCGATGGGCTCACCTTCGTCCGGACGGCCTGCCACACGCAGGACCGTCCGCCGCGCCTCGTCGTAGACCCATTCGGCCTTGATCGCCCCGGGCGGCACCTCCTCGTCCTCGGGCTCGGCGAACCAGCGGCTCCAGCGAGCGCCGTCCCACGCCCAGCCGTCCCGAAGCGCCCTCCCCGTGAGAACCTCGCTCGCCCGCACGCCGCCGACGAAGACCGCCTTGCCAAGGTCCGGGTGCCACATCCCCGACTGGTAGACGCGGTTGCCCGGCTCGTCCTCACCGGCTTCGCCTCGCCCCCTGCGGGCCCAGGAGTCTCCGTCCCATGCCCAGAGCTCGCTGAAGTAGGCTGTGCTCTCACACTCCGGCTCGCACAGACGCCGCGCTCCTCCCCAGAGCAGCACCTCCCCGGTGCGAGGGTCGTGAACCATGCGATGCCCGTTCCGGCGCCCGGGCCCGCCGAAGCGGAAGTGGGTCCAGTAGCCGGCTCCACTCACCTTCACGGCCTCGCCGTCTCCGGCCCGGGCCGTGCGGGCGCCGGCGACGCGCCGATCTGCCGCCTGGTCGGCGGCCTCGGTGAAGACCCGCCGGGGCAGCAGCCGGTTCGGGTTGGCCGCCTCGTCGCCCGGCGCGTAGCCCCCGGGAGCGGCGACCCACTCGACCTGCTTCACCGGCACCGGGACGCCGGGGTTTCCTGCGCGATCGGTGGCCGCGACGCAGACGCGGCGCCGGTCTCCGAGCACCGGAACCTCCAGCGGCGCGTCGCCCTCGAAGGGCTCTCCCGCCAGAGCGGCGTCGGCACAGGAGATGAAGCCCAGGTGCGTCGACAGCATCGCGTGCACGGTTACGAGGGCCCCGGCCTCGAGGGCCGGGAGCTCGCTGCCCGGACACCACGGCCAGCCGCCCTTTCCCTCTTCAGCGGGCGCGCACAGCCTGATGCTCGTCGCCGGCTCGTAACCCGTTGCGGCCGTCCCCCAGGGCGCCCGGAAGAGCTCCACCGCCTCCTGGGCCGCCAGGGCGGCAGGACGTTCGTAGTCGTAGACCACAGCGCCGGCGTCGAGGGTGGCGGCGTTGCCGGCGCGGTCGACGGCGAGCAGGCTCAGCTCGGCCTCCTCCTCGGCGGCCGGCGGCCCGAAGCATCTCTCGAAGCATCCGAGTTTCAACCACCGGATGGAGGCCGAAGCCCTCATCTCCGTGGTACCCTCCGCGCCGGAGGTGCCCATGGCCAAGAAGCTGGCTGTCTTCCTCGCGCTCGCAGCCCTGGCGTGCAGCCGCGGTGAGGGCAACGCCGACACTACGAGCAGCGACCCCGACGCCGGCGGACCGGAGGACGTCCCTGCCGAGCGGGCCCTCCCCCGAAGCTCCGGGGTGGACGCCGGCGCGGACCTCTCCGAGCCCGCCGAGAGCGCCGTCCGGCTGCCGGAGGACAGCGCTCCTCACGGGGAGCTCGTCGAGTGGTGGTACTGGACGGGACACCTCGAGCCCACGGACGCAGACGCAGGAGAGGCCGGCCGGAGCTGGGGCTTCGAGCTCGCGATCTTCCAGCAGGACCTGGCCGTCTTCGGCGGCAGCGGCCACGGCTACATGTGCCACGCGGCCCTCACCGAGAAGCACCTCGGAGAGCACCACCACGTGTCGCGCCTGGCGCTGCAGCCCGACGAGCTGACCCACGAGGCGCCGGTCATCCTGGACCTCTTCCCCTGCTACGCCAAGCTCGACGGGCAAGGCGGCGACCACGTCATGGGGAGCATCAGGCCGAAGAGCGGTCCGGAGAAGGACGACACGTGGAGCTTCGACATCCAGACCAGCCCCCTCAAGCCGGTCGTGCTCCACGGCGGCGACGGCGTCATAGCCATGGGGGCCGCGGGAGGGGACAGCTACTACTACTCGTACACGCGGACCGCGGCGAGCGGTCGCGTCGAGACACCGGAGGGCGACTTCGAGGTCCGCGGGCAGGGCTGGATGGACCACCAGTGGGGCGACTTCGACATCAACGCCTTCAAGGGCTGGGACTGGTGGAGCGTGCAGCTCGACGACGACTGGGAGCTGATGCTCTTCGAGTTCCGGGACTGGGAGGGCGTCGTCGTCTCGCGCGCGGGGAGCATCGTGGACCCGCGAGGCCGCGTGACCGAGCTCTCGGGCCTCGAGGCCTTCACCATCACGGCTCTTCGCGAGTGGGAGAGCCCGCACACCGACGGCGTCTACCCCCTCGACTGGGACATCGCCATCCCGGGCGAGGGCTGGTCCCTCGCGATCCGCGTCGACATCGACGACCAGGAGATGCCGAACATCGTGCAGGACTACTGGGAAGGGCCCGTAACTGTGACCGGCAAGCGCCGCGAGGCGCCGGTGACGGGTGTCGGCTACGTCGAGCTCACGGGCTACGCGACTGACATCGGGGATCCGAAGTAGTGTGCATCCTGAAACCCCGGTTTCAGGATGCAGCAGTTAGCGGTTAGCGATTAGCTGTTAGGAGAAGTGCAGTGATCTCATGTGCCTGGCTAACGGCTAACTGCTAACGGCTAACGGCTCCCGTCCGGAAACGGCAGTTTCAGGACGGGAACGAAGTAGTGTGCATCCTGAAACCCCGGTTTCAGGATGCAGCAGTTAGCGGTTAGCGATTAGCTGTTAGGAGAAGTGCAGTGATCTCATGTGCCTGGCTAACGGCTAACTGCTAACGGCTAACGGCTCCCGTCCGGAAACGGCAGTTTCAGGACGGGAACGAAGTAGGCTCCGACGGGTCGCATCAGGGGCGTGGGCCGCGTACCGCCTCGTATGCCTGCGCGATAGCAGCGATCTGGGCCTCGGCCTGCTCCTCACCGGCCCGCGCTATCTCCATGCCCGCCTGGAAGGCATGGGGATCGTGGCCCTGCAGGTCGAGGTTGAAGACGTAGTCGGCCAGCGCCGCCCGGTCGCGTCCGGCCTGGGACATCAGCAGGTAGAGCGAGCGAACGAGGTGGTCGACGCGACCGAGCGTGTGGCTCTTGAGCGCGCGGGCCAACGAGCGGCTGCTCGTGGGGGGGGTCGCGGCGGCGATGGTGGGGATGGGGTTCGAGGCGATGATGAAGCTCGCGCGGGCCTCCCAGACCACCGAGGCCGGCACGTTGTTGCAGATGCCGCCGTCCACCAGCCAGGTGTTGCCGTAGGGTGTGGCCGCGTAGACGCCCGGCAGCCCCGACGAGCAGCGCACGCCATGGCCCACGCTCCCGCGGGCGGGGACGACCTCGGCGCCGCTCAGCACGTCGATGCCCACCGGGTAGAAGGGGATCTCGGTCTCCGACATCTGCAGGCCGCCGGCGATGGAGTCGGCGAGGCGGGTGAAGGCGGCGGTGTCCGCTACGCCCGCGATGGCGGCGGCGAGCACGCGCACCCGGCGGCGGACCAGCTCCTCCAGGGAATCGAGGCCGCCGGCCGCGTAGATGCCGGCCGCCAGGGCGCCGAAGGAGGAGCCGGAGACGTAGTCGACAGGTATCCCGGCCTTGTGGAGCACCCGCAGGAGGCCGACGTGGGCATAGCCCAGCGCGCCGCCGCCGCCGAGGGCCAGCCCCACGGTCCTGCCGTGGAGGGCGCGGGCGAGGCGACGGCAGGCTCGACCGAGGGGGCAGCGCTCGTCGGCCAGGATGTCGGGACCGGCTCCTGCCCAGAAGCTCCGGGCCGTGGCGGGGTCATCGGGGACGCGGACGGAGATGCTGCCTGCGTCGAGGGGGAGCGGGGTGCCGTCGAGGCGGATTGCGTCGACGTGGAGCTGGCGGCGGCGCTCGGCGTGGCCGTGGCTGCGGTCGGCGGCGCGCTGCACGAGCACCACCGATTCCGCGCGGTCGACGGCTCGCCTCGCCCCGGTGGCAGAGGCGCCGCAAGAGACCACCACGTGACCTTCGGGGGGCTGACTCTCGGCGAGGGCCGAGAGCAGGTCCTGCACCCGCGCCGGCTCGGCAGGCCACAGCACCTCGAGCCGGCCACCTGGTGACGCGTCGAGGCGTTGGACCTCGATGTCCTTGACGCGCTCCGCGCTCGTACCGAGCCGCAGGCGGCGGGCCGTCGCCGGGCCTTCGAGATCCACGAGCACGGCCCCGCCCGCGCCACGCAGCGCTGCGGCGAGGCCGTAGGCCAACGTCGTGCTGCCCAGCGCGTGGGCGCCGCCCTGCACGGCCACGATCGTCGCGCGGGCGGTGGCGCCTGCCGGCACGCCCTCGGGCAGGTCCATGGCGGCGATGCGCTGGTAGAGCCTCCGCTGGAGCGGCGGGTTGCGAGACAGGATCTCCATGAAGGAGCGGGCCTGCACGCGCAAGACCTCGGTGGGCTCGAGGGCCTCGACGTCCGCCGTGCGCGGCGTGTCGAGCAGGGCCGCGACCTCGCCGAAGAGCCAGCCGGGGCCCTTGGTGGCCAGGAGCGCGCGGCTGCCCGAGGCGTCTCGGGGCGCGTACACGGCCACGCGGCCGGTGAGCACCACGAAGACGTCGCGGGAGCGCTGCCCCGCGGAGACCAGCCGGGCGCCCACCTCTTTGGGCTCGATGCGCCCGGTGCGCGTGAGGCGGTCGAGATCCGCCCGGCCGAGGGAGCGCAGGAAGGGGTTCTTCAGGAGCGAGCGCTCGAGGGCGGCGCCACGGTCCCTCAGGGTGACCAGGTCTTTGATGTAGCGGCGCAGCCCGCGAGAGACCGCGAGGAGCTCTGCGAACTCCTGGGGAGGGAGGTGCAGGCTGCGGACCGGGCTCAGGGCCTGCACTCTGGCGGAGGTGTGCTCGCCCAGGAAGAGGGAGCGCTCGCCGACCACGTCTCCGGGGCCGAGCCGGGCGAGGGGCTCCCGGTCGCCCTCGGGGCCGGGCCTGCTGACGAGCACCTGGCCGTCGACGATCAGGTCCACGCCCCGGGCCGAGCCTCCCTCCTCGATCAGCACCTCGTTGCGGCTGTAGCGCCGCCACTCCATGCCCGCGAGGGCGATGTCGAGGTTCTCCGGCGCCAGGTGGCAGAGGAAGGTGGCGTCGAGGAGCCAGGAGAGCTCCTCACGCTCGAGCTCCTCTCTGGAGAGCCCTCTTCCCTTGTCGTTGCTGGTCATCGGTGGCGCGGGTACCAGATGCTCGACGCCACGGCTACGGACATGGGTCGGGCCCGGTGATCGTGTGGCCCTGCTCCTTGACGCAGTCTCCCACGGTGATGCCGGGGCCGTTGTTGGCCAGGGTGCTGCCGGTGCGCAGCGTCATGATGCCGGAGAGATCGAAGGTCGACGCGACGTTCAGCCTGCCGGAGAGGTCGAGGTCGCCGCTGGCGAAGGTCGCGTTTGAGAAGGTGAGCCCGGCGGCGTTGCTGATCTCGAGATCGTGGAGACGCGACAGGTTCCTGCCGCCGCTCTCGAAGCGGGCGGTCTGGGCGGCTGTGCCGTCGAACAAGACCTTCGTGCCCGTCGAGACGAAGCCGCCCGGCGCGGCTCGGGCGGCTCTGGAGGAAGTCGCCGCGGAAGCGGATCTCGCCGTCGCTGAAGCTTCCCTCCGATGTCGCGTTGTGGCTGTGGGGCTCCGCGACGAAGGTGGCGTCGCCTCCCACGATGAGCAGGTCTGTGGAGCTGTTCATCCACAGGCCGTCGCCGCTGTGGTTCGAGATGGTCACGTGAAGGGGGCCACCGAGATCCAGGGTGTGGCCGTTCAGGTGGAGGCCGTGGGTCTTCCTGAGGTAGAGCGTGGTGTCGGCAGGGAGCGCCACGTCCGCCTGCATCTCAAGGATGCCTGTGACGTAGGTCTCAGAGACCGTGTAGGCCGAGGAGACCAGCTCGGGCAGGCGCGACGTGTAGTAGGCGGTCGCGCCCGAGAGGGTGGAGCCGTCCCTGACGCGGACGAGGCCGTCGAAGGTGGCCGTGCCCGCGTAGGACATGCTGGATCCCTGAAGCACGTCGACGTCCGCCGACGCCTGCACCGTGGCCGAGAGGCTCAGAGACGCGTTGTTCGTGACCGTGACCTTGCCTATCAGATCGGAGTCACCGGTGACCGTGAGGGTGCCGCCGTCGACCTCGAGGGTGTCTGCGAGGGTGATGCTGCCACCGACCTCGGCCGTGACCCCTGACGCGACGAGGACAGCGCCGCCGGCGTAGAGGGCGCTCGAGGTGATTCCCGCGGTGTTCAGTAGCTCGACCTCGTGGAAACGCGACTCGCCGTCGCTCGGGCTCGCGAAGTGGATCTCCTGCGCGGCGGCACCGTCGAAGACGACCCGCGTGCCGGTAGAGGCAAAGGCCTTGGGCGACGCGCCGCTGGGGCGGTCCTGGGTGAAGTCCCCGCGGAAGTGGATCGTGCCCGCCGTGAGGTTGCCCTCGGAGGTGGCGTTGTGGCTGTAGGGAGCCGAGCTGAAGGTGGCGTCACCGTTCGCGAGGAGCGTGGCGGCGGGATCGTTCATCAACAGACCGTCGCCGGCGGTGTCGGATATCTCCACGTGCAGGGGGCCGTTCAGGGTCAAGGTGTGGCCGTTGAGGCGCACGCTGTCCTGTCTGCCGATCCTGAGCGTGGTCGTCGCGGGCAGGGTGAGGTCGCCGGGCAGCGCCAGGGTGCCTTCGGGGTAGGTCGTCGGGACCTGGTAGGTCGAGGAGTCGAGCTCGGGGAGGCGCGTGGTGAAGTGCCCCTCCGTGCCCGACAGGCTCGAGCCGCCCTCGACGCGGACGAGGCCGTCGAAGGTGGCTGAGCCGTTGTAGCTCATGGCGGAGGCCCCGAGGATGTCGACGTCGGCCGGGAAGGGGTTGGTGAGCCCGAGGGTGAGGGTGCCTCCGTTCGTCACCGTGATCTTCTCGGACGCGGTGCTCGTGCCGGTCACCGCCAGCGTGCCGCCGTCGACGTCGAGGGTGTCGGCCAGGATGATGCTGCCCTCGACCGAGACGGAGACCCCCGTGTCGACCAGCACCGGCCCCTCGGCCACCAGGCCGGTGGAGGTGATGCCGGCGGTGTTGAGGAATTCGACCTCGTCGAAGCGCGAGGCGCCGGTCTGGGGGCTCGCGAAGTGGATCGACTGCGCGGCGACGCCGTCGAAGATGACCCTGGTGCCGGTCGAGATGAAGCTCTTGGGCGCTGCGCCGCTCGGGCGGTCCTGGCTGAGGTCCGCGCGGAAGTGGATGGTGCCCGCCGCGAAGTTGCCCTCGGAGGTGGCGCCGTGGTTGTGGGGCTCCGAGCTGAAGACGGCGTCGCCCTCCGCGAGGAGCAGGTCGTTTGTGTCCTGCATCAGCAGGCCGTCGCCGGCCGTGTTCGAGATGAGCACGTAGAGCGGGCCGTTGAGGGTGAGCGTGTGCCCGTTCAGGCGCAGGCTGTCCTGCTTGGCGATGTGGAGCGTCGTCGTCGCGGGCAGGGT
>CAZQPP010000022.1:0-31646 GCA_964594295.1 uncultured Myxococcales bacterium
AGCTAACGGCTAACCGCTCCAGCGGCGGGACCCCCTTTTTGCCAACGCGCCCGGCTCGCGCAGGGGCGCAGAGGCGCGGAGGAAACGACAACCCGGGAGCTGAGGGCTCCAAGTCTGTGAGCCAACGCTCATTTTTCAAGCGCGGGCCCCGAGCTGTGGTAACTTCTTTCGCGAAGCTCAACCCCACGGGCCATGCGAAAGCGCTTGATCCTGTTGGACCTCGACGGTCCGCTGCTCGACCCTTCCTGGCGTTACCACCGGCTCCACACGGAGCTCGTGAGCGCCGAGGGCGGCCGGCCCCTGTCGCGGCAGGGCTACTGGGCGCTCAAACGCGACCGCCTGCCCGAGGCGGCGATCCTGGCACGCACCGGCCTCGACGAAGAAGCTGCCGCGCGCGTGGACGCGGAGCGCCTCAAGCGTGTCGAGACCCAGCCCTACCTCGACCTCGACCGGCCGTGGCCCTGGACCAACGAGACCCTGCGCAGGCTGAGCCGCATGGCGCCGGTGATCCTGGTCACCCAGCGCAGCCGGCCCGACCTCCTTCGTGTGCAGCTCCAGCGAACAGGCATGGGGCGCTACCTGAGCCAGGTCATCTGCGGAGAAGGTGACGGCACCAGGGAAGCAAAAGCCCGCATGGTCGAGGACGCCCAGCTCGAGCCGGCCCCCGACTCCGTCTTCATCGGCGACACGGAGTACGACATCGAGAGCGCGAAGGCCCTGAAGGTGCTCGCCGTCGCTGTCCTCTGCGGCATCCGCGCCGACACCCTGCTCGAGGCCTGCGACCCGGACGCCATGCTCGAGGACATCCGGGAGGTGGTCCCGTGGCTCGTCGAACGTGGGTTCCCCGCGCGGCCGACGCAGTGATCGGAGCCGCCCTGGGGCCCTAGCCTCTCCGTCGTTGACCTCTGGGCCCCGGGAAGGGCACTACGCGCGACGAGTTGCCGCCCGCCTTGGCCGAGGCCCTGCGCTGGTCGGGCACGGGCGGCGGAGCCTCGGAGGGCGAGTCGGTGCTGGTCTGTCCGCGCATCACCGGGGCCGTGTCGCGCGGTGCGCGAGAGGGCCGGCCCTTGCCGCGTCCCCGGACCGGGGCGCTCCAGTTGGCGCTCCACGGGGTGCGCTTGGCGAGGATAGCCTCGGCCTCGTCCTTCGGCACGGCCGGCGAGAAGAAGTTGCCCTGAGCGTAGGAGCAGCCCATTGCGCGGAGGCGGCCGAGCTGCTGGGCGGTCTCCACGCCTTCGCCGATGGCGGTCATGCCGAGGTTCTTGGCGAGGGAGACGATCGTCCTGACGAGCTCCGAGTTCTCCCCGGCGCCGCCCATGCGGCCGACGAAGGAGCGGTCGATCTTGAGGGCGTCGATGGGCAGCCGGTGCAGGTTGCCGAGGGTGGAGTAGCCGGTGCCGAAGTCGTCGACGTAGAGGTCGACGCCGAGCTCCTTCAGGCGCAGGAGGGCGGCCGTGCCGTGGGCGCCGCTCTCGAGGAAGAGGCTCTCGGTGATCTCGAGCTTCAGGCAGCGCGGGTCGAGGCCGGTCTCCTCGAGGGTGCGCTCGACGTGCTCGTGCAGGTCGTCGGTGGCGAACTGCTTGGTCGACAGGTTGACCGTGATGGCCAATGGCGAGTGCTCCTTGAAGCGTTTCTGCCACTCGACTGTCTGGCGGCAGGCCTCTCTGAGCACCCACAGGCCGATTGGCACGATGAGGCCGGTCTCCTCGGCGAGGGGGATGAAGCTGCCGGGAGAGACGAGGCCGCGCTTGGGGTGCTGCCAGCGGATGAGGGCCTCGAAGCCGAAGATGGCGCCGGTGTCGAGGTCGACGACGGGCTGGTAGGCGAGGCGGAACTGCTCGTTCTCGACGGCGAGGCGCAGGTCCGTCTCCATCTGCAGCCTGTTGACGGCCTGGACGTGCATGCCGCGGTCGAACATCTCGTGGCAGGCCTTGCCGGCCGCCTTGGCGCGGTACATCGCCGTGTCCGCGTCGCGCAGGATGTCCTCGGCGCGCTCGTAGCCGGTTGTGTTGAGCGCGATGCCGATGCTGACGGTGGTGAAGACCTCCTGACCGCCCAGGGTGAAGGAGCCCGAGAGCTTCTCCTGGATGCGTTCGGCGACCCGGGTGGCGTCGCTGACGTCCCGGATGTCTTCGAGCAGGACCGTGAACTCGTCTCCGCCGAGGCGGGCCACCATGTCGGAGGGCCGCAGGCAGTCTTCGAGGCGCCTGGCGATGCCGATGAGGAGCTGGTCGCCGATGATGTGGCCGAGGCTGTCGTTGATGACCTTGAAGCGGTCGAGGTCGAGGAAGAGGACCGCGAACATGTAGTTCTGGCGGCGCTTGGCCCGCCACAGGGCTCGGCCGAGGCGATCTGTGAACATCGCGCGGTTGGGCAGCCCCGTGAGCGCGTCATGGCACGCGTCGTACATGAGCTGCTCTTCGGCCTTTCGGCGGGCGGTGACGTCGGTCTGGGAGCCCGCGAGGCGGTAGGGCTTGCCGTCCGGGCCCATGACGGCCGTGCCGCGGGAGAGCATCCAGCGGGGGGTGCCGTCGGCGTGGAGCATCCGGTACTCGGCCTCGAAGTGGGGGCTCGCGCCCTCGAGGTGGGCGGCGATGGCCATGCGCAGGCTGTCGAGGTCGTCGGGGTGCACCCGCTTGAACCACTCGTCGGGGCTGGGGCTGAGATCGTCCTCTTCGAGCCCGAGCATGGCCTTCCAGCGAGGCGCGTAATAGACCTCGCCGCGGGTGATGTTCCAGTCCCAGAGGCCGTCGTTGGCGCCGCGCACCGTAAGCGCGTAGCGCTCCTCGCTCTCGCGGAGCTTCTGCTCGGCCCGCTGACGGCGCATGACGTCGCGCTGGTAGAAGCGGATGACCAGGCCGATGAGGATGGCGACCATGCAGCAGATGAAGGTCAGGAGCTTCACCTTGAACCACACGTTCGGCACGTCTCTGGACACCGAGGCCAGGAGGGTCTGGGCGACCGCGGTGGCGTTGCCCATGGCCTTGTGGGCGCGAGCGAGGTCTTCGAAGAAGGCGGCCTCGAAGCGCTCCCGCTCGGGCGTGTCGGGCTCGCTCAGCAAGATGTTCGCGACGGTGCCGCCCATCGCCTGGACGTGCTCGTTGGCCGAGTCCAGGGAGCGGCGCACCTCGAGGGTGTCGGGGCCCGAGCACTTGATGAGGGCGGTGTCGGCGCGGTAGCGCTCGTAGAGCTCACGCCAGCGGGCGCGCCCCTGGGCCTGGTCGGCGGCCGGCTGGGTCACGGCGTCCTTCAGCGAGCGCAGCGAGTGCCCGGCGGTGTCGAGCTGGGCGATCAGCCTGACGCGGTTCGTGAGGATCTGCTGCTCGTCTTGAACCGTCAGCGCGGTGTGGGCGGCCCAGGGGACCAGCACGAGGATCCCCGCGATGGCCGCCCATGTCCACATCGGCGCACGGATGGGCTTCCTGGTGCTTGAACCATTGGCCTGGCGGACATTTCCGCCGGCGGGGGTGACCTTTGGTTTTTTCGCCATTTGGAGCTGAGCCGACAGTCAAGGTAGCGCGTGCTGGCCGCGGTTCCATCAGGTATCTTCGGCAGCCGGGCCCAAAACTTTTGCAAAAAGCGGTGAAATCTCCGGAGGCACCATGAGCGGACCCCTCTTCGGCCTCGATCTCCTGAGCGCTCGGAACGTGCTCTGCGTGCAGCCCCACTACGACGACAACGACCTCGGGGCGGGCGGCACGGTCGCGCGCCTGAAGGCGCTGGGCGCGAGGGTCACCTACCTCACGGTCACCGACGACCTCATAGGCGTCCGCGACCCCAACCTCAGCGACGAGGAGGCCAGGGTGAGGCTCGACGAGGAGCAGCGCCGGGCGGGCGAGATCCTCGGCGTCGACGAGCAGCTGAACCTCGGCTACCCCGACGCCGGCCGCTACGACTACTTCGACCTCCGCAAGGACCTGATCGCGCACATGAGGCGCGTTCGCCCGGACTTCGTGATGACCGTGGACCCCTGGCTCCCCTACGAGGCCCACAACGACCACGTCATGACGGGGCGCGCGGCGGCGGAGGCCTCATACCTCCAGGCCATGACCCGCATGAAGACGAGCCCCGAGGTCGACGAGGCCTATGAGCCCTACGACGTCAGCGGTGTGGCCTTCTACTTCACCGACAGGGCGAACTTCAGGGTCGACGTCAGCGACTTCCACGAGCTCAAGCACCGCGCCTTCGACCAGTACGAGACCCAGCTCGGACCGGAGGACCTCGCCATGCTCCACATGGTCTTGGAGCTGAAGGAGCGCGAGTGGGGCGAGCCTATCGGCGCCACCTATGCCGAGACCTTCCGCCTGTTGCACCCGATCCAGCTGCACGTGGGGTTGGAGCCGCCGGCGGGTTTGTAGGGCGGGAGCGGTTGACGGCTTGGAGCCTGCCTGCGAGGTTTGCGGACATGCGAAGCACCCAACTTCTCGCCACTCTCGCCACTGTCATCCTCCTCGCCTTGCCGGCCTGCGACTCGGGCGGAGGCGGCGCCGCCGCGCCCTTCGACACCGCCGGAGGGAGCGCGGCCTCGGACCCCGGCCCGCAGGCGGGCGCGAATTGCGGCGCGCGCTGTCAGGACAAGGCCGCCAAGTGCGGCGCGCCGGGAGCCATCGCTATCCAGACCTGCGCGGACCTGTGCGGCAAGTCGCCGACCGAGGCGCAGCTGATCTGTCTCGAAGGGGAGAGCTGCCAGAGCCTGATGGGCGCCATGGGGAGCGGCGGCTCGGTCTGCGACATCGGCGTGCCGGGCGGCAGCAGCACGACACCCACCGGCACCACGGACGCCTCGGGCACTCAGCAGAGCTGCACCCCGGGCACGGCGCCGAAGTGCGATGGCGACTGGCTGGTGAGCTGCAAGGAGATCTCGGGCGTCCCCGCCGTCGAGCGCTTGAAGTGCGGCTTCCGATGCAAGAGCGCGGAGTGCATCCACAGCTACACCCTGTGCAAGCCCAAGTGGTCCGAGGGCAGCGCCTGCAGCGACGACTGCGATGGCGGAGCCGTGTACACGGGCGATCATGGCCGCTACTGCACCTCCACCTGCGGCCCGGAGGACCAGTGTCCCGCCGGCCACGGCTGCAAGAAGGGCACGCCGAGCACCTGCGTTCCGACCTGCAACAGCTCCGACGACTGCGCCGCCAAGGACTTCTTCCCCTCGTGCAAAGAGGGGATGTGCGGGTAGGGGCCTAGGGGTTCGCCACGCAGAACTTCCGAACGCCGATGCTCCCGTACTGGTAGTTGGGGGGCAAGTTGGTGCAGGCGTTGTAGCGGGAGTCGATGGCGGTGCACTGCGCCAGGGAGGTGCACTCGGGCACGCAGTGAGAGGTCATGCCCGTCGGGCTGATGCACATGAAGGTCGGCGTGCCCTGGGCCTGATCCGCGCTGCACTCCGCGGGGCCGGCCCCGCAGAGACACTCGAGCTTCGTGCACACGCCGAAGGCGCCGCCGGTCGAGAGGGACTGGAGATCGCAGAAGCCGTACTTGCACTCCTCGTTCTTCGTGCACGGGTATCCGTGCAGCAGGCCGGCGATGTTGGTCACCGAGGGCGGCGTGCACGTGGGCAGCTTGCCTGTGTTGCCGTTGTCACAGGCGGCTCCGGCGAGGGTGCTGAAGGCGATGATGAGCGCGAGGCAGGAGCGCATCCTTTTCACTCTCTGTGTTGCATGGCGGGGCGGGCGTTTCGCAACCGAAACGACTTGTTTGCGGGGCGGGAGTTTCGAAGCGAAACACCCCTACGCGGGTCGTCTCGTCCCGAAACGACTCGTTTGAGGGAGGGAGGATAGCGAGCACCGGCCCGCGCGGCCAGCGAGGATGCGCCGGGGGCTCTCAAGTCCGCGGATCCGCCGCCGATTGAAGGGTCGGAGTAAAGTGAGATTTCGGCCATGTCCTACCCCCACGGCCTCTCGATACCTGCTCTGCGTGCGCTGCGTCGCATGGGAGCGCCGCTCCTCACCGTCCTGCTCGTCTGCGGCTGCGGCGGCGAGGACTCGAGCCTCGAGAAGGGCGAGGAGGTGGGCAGCGACGTGCTCGATCAGAGCCCCTGGGGCTCGGATGTTCACGGCTGGACCGACCTGGAGCGCGACGGTGACATAGGGAAGGCGGCCCCGGACGTGCCCGGCGCCCTGTCCGACGAGGGGACGGGGGAAGACGTCGAGCCGGCCCGCGACCCGGACGACCCCTGCGCCGGCGAGGACCGGCTCCCGGGCTGCCCCTGCGATCTCTCGAAGCAGTGCGCGGTCGGCTGGTGCGTGGAGGCCCGGGAGGGCAAGGTCTGCGCGGGGAGCTGTCTCGACGGGTGCGAGGAGGGCTGGGCCTGCGTGATCGTTGGCGCCGAGGGGCCCGACGTCGGCAGCGCCTGCGTGCCGATGAATCCCCGCCTCTGCCACCCCTGCGCGGAGCACGGGGACTGCCGCGGGGCCTGGGGGAGCAGCGAGTCGTGGTGTCTCGAGCTCGGCGTCGAAGGGCGCTTCTGCGGCTCGACCTGCCAGCCCGCAGGGCAGGGCTGCCCCGAGGGCTTCGTGTGCGAGGAGGTTCTCCCCGTCGGGGAGACCGCCGGGGTACACCAGTGTGTGCCCGAGGCCGGAATCTGCGACTGCCCGCCCTCCGCGGAGGGCCTTGAGACCACGTGCGCCGCGGCGACGGTGCAGGGGTGGTGCCCCGGTGCGCGGAGCTGCGGCGAGGACGGTCTCAGCGAGTGTGCAGCCACCACCACCGACCCCGACGAGTGCCGGCCCGTCTGCACGAAGGACGTGTGCCGCGGCGGAGGCTGCGAGGAGATCCTGGAGGGCTGGTGTCTCATCGAGGGCGGCTGCTTTCCGGAGGGGAGCATCCATCCGCTCGACCCGTGCCGTGGTTGCCGTCCGGCGCTCTCGGTCACGGAGTGGAGCCCGAGAGGTGGCGAGCCCTGCGACGACGAGGACCCCTGCACGGCGGGCGACCTCTGCCGCGAGACGGGCTGCGCCGGGACGGCCTACGTCTGCGAGGACAACCTCGTGTGCACGACAGGGCGCTGCACGGGCGACGGCGGATGCGACTGGGAGGTCGCGCCGGGCAAGTGCGCGATCGGCGGTGAGTGTCTCGACTCGGGGGTGCGGTACCCGCTGGACTCCTGCCTCGCGTGCCGGCCGAGCCTCGATGCGATGGACTGGTCCACCCGCGGCGGTGAGGCCTGCGACGACGGGGACCCCTGCACCTTCGGCGACTCCTGCGGCCAGGAGGGCTGCTCGGGCTCGTCGTACGCATGTGACGACGGCCTCGACTGCACCCTCGACTCGTGCAACGGCGACGGGAGCTGCGATCACGACGTTGTCGAAGGCGCATGCCTGTACCGGGGTGCCTGCCTGCACGACGACGCGTGTGCCGACGACGACGAGGACGAGACGCCAAACGGCGCCGACTGCGCGCCCGAGGATCCCGCGGTCGGTCACAAGGCCTACGAGATGTGCAACGGCGCCGACGACGACTGCAACGGCGAAGTCGACGACGGCCTCGACTGCCGCAGCGATCGCACGGGCACCGCCGAGGACGACCCCGGCACCTCGTGCGCCCGCATCAAGGCCGACCACCCGGCGTCGGAGGACGGTGTCTACTGGCTCAAGCCTGACGGCGTGGCCGAGCCCTTCCGGAGCTACTGCGACATGACGACCGACGGGGGAGGGTGGACCCTGGTCATGAAGATCGACGGCAACGAGCATACCTTCCGCTACGCCTCGGCGCTCTGGGAGAACGAGGAGGTCTACGCCTTCGACAAGCCCGACTATGACGAGAACGAGGCCAAGCTCGCGGGCTTCTTCAGCATTCCGCTCTCGGAGCTTCGCCTGGGCGTCAGGAGGGGCGAGACGACGGCGTGGGGGACTATCCCCGTGCGGGCCGACTCCCTGCGGCGCATGTTCGAGGGCGGTGTAGGCCGGCCGACGGCCATGGGCAAGGGCTTCTGGACCTCCTACGGTTTCGAGATCGACCGTCGCTCATGCTTCCGTGAAGGCTTCAACGCGCACCACGGGCGCGCCGTGAAAGTGCGGCTCGGCTTCAACTGGGAGGGCTGCTGCGGGGGCTGCGTGAGCTACGGCTCCTTCGGGATCGGTCTTGACGGCTCCCAGCCGCCCGCGGGGCTCGCGAGCAGCGGCAACTACCATTGGACAGCCAGCCCCGGCTTCGCCTGGGTCTTCGTGCGCCGCAGCGAGCTGCTCGAGGGGCTGCCGGGCTCGAAGGGGCGCCCGGCAAGCTCGTGCAAGGATGTGCTCGAGGCCGTGCCCGAGGCCAGGGACGGCGTCTACTGGATCAAGCCAGACGGAGCGCCCGAGCCCTTCAGGGTGCTCTGCGACATGAGCCACGACGGGGGAGGCTGGACCCTGCTGGGCCGCTACTCCACCGAGCTGGCGCTCCGCGGCTACCACCCGTCGTCGCGCATGGAGCAGGACGAGCAGGTGGGCCGCACGGTCACGGCGCCGCCCGAGCTCTTCAAGGACGAGGTCTTCGGCCACGTGGACCACACGCTCTTCGAGGTCAACGGTCGCGAGCTCATGCTCGAGTGCCGCCGCACCACGCAGGCCGCCTGGCACCGCGTGCAGCGCTCAGACATCTTCACGAGCTGGACCTCCGGCGACAAGGGCACCTACGGCGACACCGCCGGCTGGGGCATCATCGCTCCCGAGGGGGAGCACGGTCGCAGCAGCTGGTCAGTCTGTGGCTCCAACGCGGACCAGGACGCCTCTCCCGTCGCCGGAATCGGCTACTGCAAGGGAGTCGACCCCAACTTTGGGGCGTCGTCCCACATGGCCAGCGTCGGCTTCGCGGACAACGCCGAAACGGGGGAGCCGGAGACCCTCATCGGGTGCAACGGCACCGGGATAGCAGAAGGAGGGCGGCTCCGTGTCTGGATTCGGTAGAAGCCCACGCGCCCCCTGGGCGCTCGCCGTGCTCCTCATGCTCGCCCCCGCCTGCGGCGGCGAAGGCTCCGAGGTCGGCAGCGCCGAAGAGGCCGGCGCCGATGTGAAGGACCAGGGGCTCTTCTCCTGGCAGCCGGACGCCGGAAAGGCCGACCACTTCCAGAGACCGGACTCCCATCTCGGGGGTTCCGACGCCGCGGGCGCGGCGGACGATGAGAGCGCCGGCGACGGCGAGGCGGTCGAGCCAGACGGCTCCTGCTCCGGAGCCAACCGCGCGGCCGCTTGCCCGTGCGACACCTCGGCGGACTGCGCCATGGGCTGGTGCGTCGAGGCGCGTCAAGGCAGGGTCTGCGCCTCGAGCTGCCTCGACGGCTGCGACGAGGGCTGGGCCTGCGTGCTCGTCGGCACCGACGGCCCCGACGTGGGCAGCGCCTGCGTGCCCATGCACCCGCGCCTCTGCCACCCGTGCGCCGACCACGAGGACTGCCGCGGTGCCTGGGGCAACAGCGAGTCCTGGTGCCTCTCCCTCGGCGCCGAGGGCCGCTTCTGCGGCTCGACCTGCCGCCCGGGCGAGGGCGACTGTCCGGAGGGCTTCAGGTGCGAGGAGGTGCTCCCGGAAGGTGAGACCGAGGCCGTTCTACAGTGCCTGCCGGAGGACGGTGTCTGTGATTGTCCGCCGTCTGCCGTGGGCCTCGAGACCGAGTGCGCCGCGCCGACCGAGCATGGCTACTGCCCTGGTACCCGCGTGTGCACGGAGAGCGGCCACACCGAGTGCGAGGTCAGGACCACGGACCCGGAGCAGTGCCGCCCGGTCTGCACGAGGGATGTCTGCCGCGGCGGCGGCTGCGAGGAGATCATCGAGGGCTGGTGTCTGATCGACGGCGGCTGCTTCCCCGAGGATTCGATCCACCCGCTCGACCCGTGCCTCGGCTGCAAGCCCAAGCTCTCGGCGACGCAGTGGAGCCCGCGGGGCGGCGAGCCCTGCGACGACGGCGACGCCTGCACAGCCGGCGATCTCTGCCGCGCCGACGGCTGCGCGGGCACCGCCTACGTGTGCGAGGACCACCTCGAGTGCACGACCGGGCAATGCACCGGTGACGGCGGCTGCACGTGGGAGGTCGCGCAAGGCCTCTGCGCCGTCGGCGGCGAGTGCCTCGGTGCCGGCGTACGAAACCCCCTCGATCCCTGCCTGACCTGCCGGCCCAGCCTCGACCCGAGGGGCTGGAGCTCGCGCGGCGGTGAGTCCTGTGACGACGGCGACCCCTGCACCCTCGGCGACTCGTGCGGCCCGGAGGGCTGCACGGGATCGTCCTACTCCTGCGACGACGGCCTCGACTGCACCCTTGACTCCTGCGACGGTGAGGGCGGCTGCCTCGACGCGGAGGCCGACGGCACCTGCCTCTACCGCGGCGTCTGTCTCTACGACGACGGCTGCGCCGACGACGACTTCGACAAGACCCCCAACGCCGCCGACTGCGCCCCGCAGGATCCCTCGGTGGGCCACCACGCCTACGAGATCTGCAACGGCAGGGACGACGACTGCGACGGCGAGGTGGATGAGGGGCTCCCATGTCCCACAGACGGCACAGGCACCTCCAGTGACGATCCCGGCGAGGACTGCGCCCGCATCAAGGCCGACTACCCGGCCTCCGCGGACGGCGTCTACTGGCTCAAGCCAGACGGCGTGGCCGAGTCCTTCCAGAGCTACTGCGACATGAGCTTCGACGGGGGCGGGTGGACCCTGGTCCTGAAGGTCGACGGCGGCCAGGAGACCTTCCGCTATTCGTCGGCGCTCTGGGAGAACGAGGAGGTCTACGCGCCGCAGCGGCCCGACTTCGAAGGGGGCGAGGCCAAGCTCCAGGGTTTCAACACGCTCCCGGTCTCAGAGCTGCGCGTAGGCGTGCGCCTCGACGGGACCATCCGGTGGGGCGTGATCCCGCTGCGGGCCGACTCGATGCGCGAGGTCTTCGCAGGCGTTGAACACCGGCCGACGGCGCAGGGCAAGAGCTTCTGGGCGTCAATCGGCGCCTGGCAGGGTGGAGCCTGCGAGCACGAGGGCTTCAACATCGTCAACCCGGGGGACAGGATGACCGCCTGGCGGGCGCGCCTCGGCTTCACCTCCGGGCGCCACTACTGCACCCACGATCCGGGCCTCTTCGGCGTCGGCATCGACGGTTCCCTCGCCGTCACGGCCGGTCGGGTCGGGGCGGGCTACGGCTCACCGACAGAGCAGGCCAAGGCCTGGTTCTTCGTGCGGCGGCGCGAGCTCACCGTGGGCCTGCCCGGCTCCAGCGACCGGCCCGCAAGCTCTTGCCGCGCAGTGAAGAACCATGTCCCCGACTCTCAGGACGGCGTCTACTGGATTCAGCCCCAGGGCGCGCCCGCTCCCTTCGAGGTGCTCTGCGACATGGGCCGCGATTCGGGCGGCTGGACTTTGCTCGCCAGCTACTCGGGCGAAGGTGGATTGAGCGGCTACGAGCCGTCGACTCCGCAGATCCAGGACGCACAAGGCGGACGCGCAGCCGCCCCACTCCCCGAGCTCTTCAAGGACGGCGTCTTCGGCCACGTCGACCACACCCTCTTCGAGGTGAACTCCTACCAGCTCGCCATCGAGTGCAAGAGCGTGGCCGAGGCCACCTGGCACCGGGTGCGTCGCGCAGACATCTTCACGAGCTGGACGCCCGGCGACAAGGGCACCTACGGCGACCCCGAAGGCTGGGGCATCATCGCCGCGCCCGGCGTGTGGGGCCGCACCGGATGGTCGGTCTGCGGATCCACCCCCCAGCCGCAGGCCGCGGCCGTCGGTGGCATCGGGTACTGCAAGAGCGCCGCGGACGACGCCTCGTCCCACATGGCCAGCGTGGGCTTCTTTGAAGACGGCGACGGCAAGGCCCGCACCCGGATCGGCTGCAACGGCCGGGAGCTCGGCGAAGAGGGGCGCCTAAGGGTCTGGATCCGCTGACGCTTGCGCGAGGCGCGCCCTCGACATAGGGTCCGCCGCCCACTGTGGTCGGAGCCATGTCGGAGCCTGTGCAAGACACCAACAACGGCAACGTTCCCGCCCGCCGCCTGAGCCTGCGGCAGCTTCTCCTCCTGTTCCTGGCCGCGCTCTGCGCCTACGCCCTGCCGGCCTTTGATCGCCTCAAGGGGCCGAGCGAGCACCTGCACTTCGTGGACCTCGCCGAGAGCTTCATGGCGGGCCGCCTCGACACCGAGACCCCGCGCCAGAGCTGCGGGAGCGGCAAGGACCGCAAGGGCGACCCAAAGGGCTACCGGGACTTCATCTGCCGCCACTCCAAGAAGCCCGACGGCTCTTGGGAGGGCTGGAACGACTGGGCCTCCTACCACAGCATCACCCTCAAGGGCGGAGAGGTCTTGGAGGGGGTGTGGCGCTGGGGCGACACCAAGGGCTCCGATCGCCACCGCTTCGTGACCCTCGACGGCGAGCTCTACGTGGTGGACAAGAGCAAGGACCTCAAGCGGGGCTGCGATCCCAAGCGCAAGCACGCGCTCTGCGACGTTCAGCACCACTACGTGTCCTTCCCGCCGGCCCCCGCGGCCTTCATGCTGCCCTTCGCCGCCGTCTGGCACTATCGCCTCAACGACGTGGTCTGGACCGTGATCTGGGCCGCCTTCGGCCTCGTCGGGCTGCTCCTGCTCCTCGAGCGCCTGAGCGCGACGGGGCGCAGCCCCCGCTCGCTGCGCGAGAACGTGGCCATCACCGCGCTCATAGGCTTCGGGACGAGCCTCTACTTCTCGTCGGTGCGCGGCGAGGTCTGGTTCACGGCCCTGGTCATGGGCTTCGTGTTCCACGTCTACTACCTGCAGTGCGCGCTCGGTGCGCGGCGGCCCTTGCTGGCCGGCCTGCTGCTCGCCCTCGGCGTGGCCACACGTACGCCGCTGGCGTTCGCCTTCCTCTTCTTCGCCTTCGAGCTCTGGCACGCGGGCGGGTGGGGCACGCGGCTCAAGCGCGGCACGCTGTTCTCGCTGCCGATCCTCGCCGTCGGCGCGGCGCTGGTGGCCTACAACCTCGCTCGATTCGGAGCGCCGCTGGAATTCGGGCACTCCTACCTCCAAGACGGCATGCGGCCCTCCATCCGCGACCACGGGCTCTTCAGCGCGGCCTTCTTGAACAACAACCTCTCCGCCGCCTTCAGCAACGTCTGGACCGTGTCCTCGTCGGCGCCATTCATCAAGATCACGCGCCACGGCATCTCGATCTTCGCCTGCACGCCGGCGCTCCTGCTCGCCCTGTGGCCCCGCCGCTGGGACCGGGCGATGACGGCCGCCCTGGTCTCGCTCTTCGCCGTGGCGCTCCCGGGGCTCTTCTACCAGAACACGGGCTGGGCGCAGTTCAGCTACCGCTTCAGCATCGACTACCTGCCCTTCTTCGCGGTCCTGCTCGCCTGCGGAGGGCGCCCCCTCGACAAACGCTTCTGGGCGCTCTTCGCCGTCTCCCTGCTGACGGGCCTGCTCGGCGCCGTTACGTTTGGGCGCTACGAGGCGTTCTACTACGGGTAGTGGTTTCGGCCGGGCCTACTCGCCGGCGCCGCAGACCGTCCTGATCTCGAGCTCGTCGATGAAGGGGCCCATGAGGTTGGGGAGCTCGGCCGGGTGGTCGCCGATCGTGTCGTAGGCGATCTTGAGGCGGACCGTGCGCCCGGCCATCTCGGCGAGGCCGCCGAGGCGCACCTCGTGCCACTGCCCCATGGAGAGGTTGCCGAGGTCGTTCTTGGGCGCCTTGGCCGGGGCCTCGTAGGTGTCGAGCAGGACGACCCGGTCCTCGGGGTTGCCGACATTCGGCGGCATCGGCGCGAGGGGGATCACCTCCACGAGGAGCTGCTCGAAGCCGAAGAAGAAGGCCTCGGTGTCGTTGTAGAGCCAGAACACCACCTCGGTGTCCTCTCCCTCGGGTAGCGTGAAGTGGGGGCTGTAGAGCGTCGCCGAGCTCCACGTGCCGTCCTCGTTGTAGCGCTGCGTGGTCTCGTCCCCGTAGTACATGCTCTTCTCACCCTCGTGGGGCTTGAGGTCGCTGGCCTGCCAGGTCACGTTGTCGTTGGGGGTGTCGTAGCTGAGGTCGTCGAGGCGCCACTCGGCGTCCTCCTCCCAGGCATATGGGCGAGCGCCGGGGTTGACGACGTGGTCGGGGTACACCTCGAGCGTGACGTCCTCGAAGCCCTCGGGCCCCTCGGCCGGCCAGACGCGATCGGGCACACAGCAGCCGGGGCCTATGACGGCCTTGGTGCCGCACTTGAAGGCGGCGCAGGTGTTCGCCGAGCAGTCATCCCCGTCGAAGGCGCAGTCGTGGGCGCCGACGCACTCGATCTCGGTCTTGTCCTTGCAGGTGCTCGCGAAGGCCACGGAGTCGACGAAGACACCACCGAGCGACCTCCTCGGCGCGAAGTAGGTGGAGAAGAACCACTCGATCTCGACGGTCTTGCCGGCCCAGGCCGAGAGGTCGACGGCCACGTGCTCGTAGCCGTCCGTGTAGCCCTTCAAGAAGCCGGAGTACCAGACGTTGGTGACCAACGGCGGGGCCCCCTCGGTCTCGCCCGGCTCGAGCACGCGCACGAAGAGCAGGTCCTCTTTGAACTCCGCCGTCCCGTCCAGCAGGGGCACGGTCACGTCCTCGGCGGGGATCGCCAGGTAGAGCTCGTGGAGGTCCTCGGCCAGGCGGCCGTCGAGGCCGTCGGGCAGGTCGTTCTCGTTGAAGTCCAATGCCCAGCTCGTCTGCAGGTCGACCCAGAACTCGATCCAGCTCGTGCTGTCCTCGGACTCGGGGACCTGGATCGGGCCGCTGCGCAGCGTGCCCTGGGCGACCGCGCCGTTGGCGGCGCCGAGGTCCCGGCTCAGGGGGTCGCCGAAGTAGAACGCGAACTCGCCGTCCTTGGCGCCGTGCTGGAAGCGCGTCCAGACCGTGTCCTTGTTGAGATCCTGGTCCTCCGGGTCGATCTCCTGGGGCGCGAAGCCCTCGTCACCGGTCTCGAAGGACGAGAACTGCCAGGTCGTCTCGACGCAGCAGTTGTGCCCGTCGGTGGGGGTGTAGGTGCAGCGGTTGCCGGTGCAGAGGTCGTTGGTGCAGGAGTCGGCGTCGTCGCAGTCGAGGTCGGTCAGGCAGCACTCTCCTCCGAGCTCGGTGCGCGTGCAGCTCCCGAGGTCGCAGACGTCGGCCGTGCAGGCGTTCTCGTCGTCGCAGTCACCCGGCACCGAGCAGATGGGCGGGTTGCAGGCCGACCAGACCTGCAGGTCGTCGATGAAGGGCCCCTCGTAGTCGTTGTGCTCGGCGTTGCCGCTGTCGAAGGTGAAGGTCAGGCGCAGCTCCTGCTCCGCGTAGGCGCTCAGGTCCACGGTCACCTGGACGAACTCTCCGTGGGTGCTGCCCTCGAGGGTGTCCGAGCTCCAGAGCTCCTCCACCTCGCCGTCGACGCCGACCCAGAGCCTGTCGAAGGGGAAGTAGTCGGTGGCGTCGTCGAACTCGGTCGAGAGGTAGAGGTCGAAGGTCGCGACCGGCGACACCTTCGGCACGAGGATGGACGGCGAGGTGGCCGTCGCGGCCGAGCGGCCGCCGTTGTTGTCATAGGTGTACACGCCCGGAGCGGTCTCCTTGCCGAAGTGCAGGCTCTTGTCCCCTGCGGTCGAGCGGCCGTCGGCGAGGTGCCAGCCCACCGAGCCCGTGCCCGCCTGGCCGAGCAGCCACGCCTCGTCTTTCACCTCGAAGCCCTCCTGGTACGCGGACTCGGGCACGCAGCACTGCTCGCTGACCTCCTTGCGGTAGTCGCAGATGTCGTCCTCGCCGCAGGTCACGGTCATGCACTCTTTGTCCGGGCAGTCAGCGACGCCGAGCACGCAGGGGTCGCAGGGCTCGCGCTCGATCGGGTAGGCGCAGAGCCCGTCGTCGGCCACGTTGGAGAACCCGGTGCAGACGTCCATCGTGCACGGGCTGCCGTCGTCCTTGCAGTTCCCGTCCTCCCGGCACACCGAGCTGCCGCAGTAGGTGAAGATCCTCAAGGTGTCGACGTAGATGCCCTCGAAGAGGTTGTCCGAGCCGTCGAAGGAGTCGAAGGCGAGCTCGAGCTCCACGGACTGGCCGGAGAAGGGGCTCAGGTCGAAGGTCAGGAAGCGGAAGACCCCGCCGGTGGTCTTGTTGATGCTGGCCGTCGTGAAGATCTCGGTCCTGGTGTCGAAGGTGTTCACCCGGAGGCTCAGGGCGTCGGGCTCGGGCAGCTCACCGTTCGGGTTGAGCGCCACGGGCAGCATGGGCTCGACCGCGCTGAAGAGCCAGACCGAGCCGGCGATCAGGCTGTCCTCGGGCAGGGTCAGCGGCGGCGAGGTCAAAGAGATCTGCACCCGCGTGGCGGGGGCGCCGCCTTCTGCGAGCTCGCAGTCGTCTCCGAGGCCGCCGTTGTAGTAGGTGTGGCAGGTCGGGTCGCCGAGGTAGAGGGAGTGCTCCCCCGAGTGGGCGCGCTCGGTGTCGAGCTGCCAGGTGACGCCGTCGTTCTCGTCCTGGTCGATGATGTCGAAGCCGTTGAGGGTGCCGTCGTCGAAGAAGGCCTCGAGGATGACCTGGGCCGTGCTGCAGCAGGTGGGCAGGGCCGTGTGGGTGCACTTGCCTCCCTGCTCGGGGCAGTCGTCCTCGGTGCACTCGTTGTTTTCGTCGCAGTCGAGGGGCGAGAGGCAGCAGCCGGGCTCCTTCGCGACCACGCACTTGCCGTCCTGGCAGATCTCGATCTGGCAGTCCGAGAGCTCGAAGAGGCCCTGGCAGTGGGCGTTGGCCTGGCAGAGCGGCGGCCCACCATCGTCGGCGGGACCGCTCTCGTCGATCGTGACGCCCTCGTCGGGAGTCTCCACGCCGTCGTCGACGGGGATGTCCTCGTCGCCGCCAGGGTCGACTCCCTCGTCCGCGACCTCGCCGCCGTCGTCGACGATCTTCCCGCTGCCGGGATCGTGGGTGTCGGGCTGGTCCTGCCCGTCGTCCGTGGTGGCCGTGCCCTCGCCGGTGTCCTCGGCGACGTCCGTACCGGTGTCCGTCTTGTCGATCGTTTCCCCGCCGCCGCTGTCGCCGCAGCCGGCAAATACGAAGACGAGGGCGCACAGTACGATTGCTGTGCGGGTGACACGTTCGATCATCTCTTCCTCCGACACCTGCGGGGAGCCGTTCCGGAGCATTCTTCCAGAAGACCGGGCCCGGCTCAATTCTATAGACGTTATTTGCGCAGCGCCTTCCGCCCGTGCCCGTCCACGTCCACGTCCTCGTGCACGTGCACCTGCACGGACTCTTCCCCCTCCCCGTACTCCACCACGTCGCGCCGGAGCCTCCTAGCCCTCTTCACGCCACTGCGCCTCGCCGTCTCTGAAGAGGTCCTTCTTGAAGACCGGGATCTCCTCCTTGAAGGCCTCGATCGCCTCGCGGGCCACCTCGAAGGCCGCGGCCCGGTGGGGGCTGGCCACCGCAACCTCGACGGCGATCCCCCCCACGCCGACGGTCCCGAGGCGGTGCCAGATCGCCACGTCGGTGACATCTCCGCGGGCCAGCGCGCGCTCGCGCCGCTCGTTCATCAGCCTCAGCGCCATGCTCTCCTGGGCCTCGTAGTGGAGCCCTTCGACCTCTCCGCCCTCCGAGTCCTTGCGGATGACTCCGCGGAAGGTCACCACGGCTCCGGCGCCCGCGGTCTCGAGCTGCTCCTCGGCCTCTCCCGCGCGCATAGGCTCCCGGGTGAGCGCCACCGGCCTCCGCTCGCCGGCGTCGCAGCCTCCCGAGACCGGCGGGATCATGTCGACCTCCTCGCCGTCTTCGAGGGGCTCCTCCCCGGTGGCGTAGGCGTCGCGCACCGCGAAGCGCGCGAAGTCCAGGATGCGCTCCTCGCCGGGGTGCAGCGCGAGCCATGCCTCCCCGAGATCCGCCACGCTCGCGCCCTCTGGCAGCTCGAAGACCTCCCGATCCTTGCCGAGGCGGTCCTTCAGGAAGGCGTGGTAGCGGACGACGACCCGCATCAAATGACCATCGTCTCCACGTGCCGGGAGAAGACCTCCTCCATGGCGGCGCTGATCTCACCGAGGGTGCAGCGCGCGCGCACGCACGACAGCACCAGCGGCAGGAGGTTGTCGCTCCCCCGCGCGGCCGCCGTGAGGGCCTTGAGGGCCGCGCTCGCGTCCCTGGAGCTGCGCTCGCGCCTGACGGACGCCGTCCGCGCACGCTGGGCCTCCTCGACCGCGGGATTGATGCGCAGGACCGGCGTCGCCTCCTCCTCCTTCACCTCGAAGCGGTTCACGCCGACGACGATGCGCTCCTGCTCCTCCAAGGAGAGCTGGTAGCGGTAGGCCGTCTCCAAGATCTCCCGCTGCGGGAAGCCGGCGGAGATGGCGTGCACCATGCCGCCCATGTCGTCGATGCGCCGGATGTAGTCCGAGGCTTTCTCCTCGAGCTCGTCGGTGAGGCGCTCGACGGCGTAGCTCCCGCCGAGGGGGTCGACGAAAGCGTCGACGCCGGTCTCGTGCCCGATGACCTGCTGGGTCCTCAGGGCGAGCAGAGCGGACTCGGTGGTCGGCAGGCCGAGGGCCTCGTCGTAGCTGTTGGTGTGCAGGGACTGCGTGCCGCCGAGTACCGACGCGAGGGCCTGCAGCGCCACGCGCACGAGGTTCACCCGCGGCTGCTGGGCCGTCAGCGTGCTGCCGGCGGTCTGGGTGTGGAAGCGAAGGCGCCAGGAGCGCGGGTCCGTCGCCTTGAAGCGCTCCTTCATAATGCGCGCCCACAGGCGCCGCGCGGCCCGGAACTTCGCCACCTCCTCCAGGAAGTTGTTGTGGACGTTGAAGAAGAAGGCGAGGCGAGGTGCGAAGCGGTCCACCTCGAGGCCGCGCTCGGTCGCCGCCTGCACGTAGGTGATGGCGTTGGCGAGGGTGAAGCCGAGCTCCTGGGCGGCGTCCGCGCCGGCCTCGCGCATGTGGTAGCCGCTTATGCTGATGGTGTTCCAGCGCGGGAGGTGCTCCGCGCAGAAGGCGAAGAGGTCGGTCACGACGCGCAGCGAGGGTGCGGGCGGGTAGATATAGGTCCCGCGCGCGACGTACTCCTTCAAGATGTCGTTTTGCACCGTGCCGCGAAGACCGCGCGGGTCCACGCCCTGGGCCTCGGCCACGGCGACGTAGAGCGAGAGCAGTACCGCCGCGGTGGCGTTGATGGTCATCGAGGTGCTGACCTTGTCGAGCGGTATCCGGCTGAACAGCACCTCCATGTCCGCGAGGCTGTCGACGGCGACGCCGACCTTGCCCACCTCGCCCTCGGCGCGCTCGTCGTCGCTGTCGATGCCCATCTGGGTCGGCAGGTCGAAGGCCACCGAGAGCCCCGTCTGGCCCTGCTCGAGCAGGTAACGGTAGCGGCGGTTGCTCTCCTCGGCGTTCCCGAAGCCCGCGTACTGGCGCATCGTCCACAGGCGCGACCGGTACATCGACGCGTGCACGCCGCGGGTGAAGGGGTACTCGCCGGGGTAGCCGATGTGCTCGAAGGAGGCTGCCTCACCGGCGCTGGCCGGATCGTAGATGTCGGCCACCTCCTCACCGGTGCTCCTCGTGAAAGCCATGCGCTCGGGCGCGCGCCCGAGCTCGCGAGCGAGGCTCTCTCTCCTCCAGCGCTCCCGTGCTTCTCCCGCGGGTACCGTGGTGTCCTCAGGCATCGCCGATCTCCACGAGCAGGGCGCCGGCCTCTACGGCTACTCCTTCTTCGACGGCGACACGTGCGACGACACCCGCCTTGGGCGCGCGCACCTCGTTCTCCATCTTCATGGCCTCGAGGATGACGAGGCCGTCGCCGGCCTCCACCGTGTCTCCTTCCGCGACGAGCACGCGCACGACGCGCCCGGGCATGCCGGTCTCGACCGCTCCGGCGCCCGCGCCGAGCAGGCCCTGCATGCGGCCCACGAGGAAGCGGGCCTCGGGGAAGAGGGAGAAGCGGAGGTCGTGCTCCCGGTCGATGGCCTCGACCGCGTCGCCGTCGCGCACGATGCGGGCGGCCACGGGGGCCTCCCCGTCGCGCACGAGCACGGCCTTGCCGCCGTGGGCGACGGTGTACTCCACCTCACCCTCGGCCTCGCCGATGAGATAGCGGGCCTTGCCGGGCTCGTCGAGGTGCAGCTCGATGGTGAGCTCCTCGCCGTCGACTACGGCGACGTAGCGGCGCATGTAGCTCTGGACACTCATGGCTTCACTCCCGCGCCGGGCAGCCCGAAGGCGCGTTTCCATGCGCTCGGGTCCGAGGTCTTCGGCGGCCCCTTGGTGGCCCCGCCTCCGCCCTTCGCGCTCTCCAGGTCGGCGAGGCAGGCGGCGAGCATGAGCAGGTTGCGGGCGCGCTCGGGCGGCTTGGGCGTGCTGAAGGGGCCGAGCTCCTCCAGGATGCCGGTGGTGTAGCCGCCCCGCCGGAACTGCTCGCTGCGGAGCACCCAGCGCAGGAAGTCGACGTTGTGGCGGATTCCCGCGATGCGGTACTCGCCGAGGGCCCGGTCCGCCCGCGCCACGGCCTCCTCGCGGGTCGGCGCGAAGACGACCATCTTGGCCACGAGCGGGTCGTAGTGGACCGGCACCTCGTCTCCCTCGCGCACCCCGTCGTCCACACGCACGCCGGGGCCGAGCGGCGGCCGGTAGACGTTGAGAGTCCCCGGCGAGGGCACGAAGTCCATCTCGGGGTCCTCGGCGTAGACGCGGCACTCGATGGCGTGCCCGCGCTGGCGGAGCTCCTCCTGCCGGATGCCGAGGGGCTCGCCCGCGGCCACCCTCACCTGGAGGGCGCAGAGGTCGAGGTCGGTGACCAGCTCGGTCACGGGGTGCTCGACCTGGAGGCGCGTGTTCATCTCGAGGAAGTAGTAGTTCTGGTCCTTGTCTACGAGGAACTCGAAGGTGCCGGCGCCCACGTAGCCGATGGCCTTGGTGCCCTTGACGGCGACCTCGCCCATGGCGTCGCGCACCTCCCGGTCGAGGGCCGTCGCGGGGGACTCCTCGATAACCTTCTGGTGGCGGCGCTGCACGCTGCACTCGCGCTCGAAGACGTGGATCGCGTCCCCGTAGCGGTCGGCGAGGACCTGGATCTCGATGTGCCTGGGCCCGATGATGGCCTTCTCGACGTAGACCCGGTCGTCCCCGAAGGCGCCCATGGCCTCGCGCCTCGCGGCCCCGAGCGCGGCCTCGACGTCAGCGGCCTCGTGCACGAGGCGCATGCCCTTCCCGCCGCCGCCGGCCGCGGCCTTGAGCAGGATTGGGAAGCCGACCTGCTCGGCCACCTCGAGGGCCGCCTTGGCGTCCTCGAGGGCCTCGGTCGACCCGGGCACCACCGGCACCCCGGCCTCGATCATGGAGACGCGGGCGTCGGTCTTGTTGCCCATGACGCGGATGGCGTCGGGGGGGGGACCGATGAAGACGACGCCCTCGCGCTCGCAGGCTTCGGCGAAGTCCGCGTTCTCGCTCAGGAAACCGTAGCCGGGGTGAATCGCCTCGGCGCCGGTGCGCCTGGCCGCGTCGAAGATGCGGTCGAAGCACAGGTAAGACTTCGAGGCCTGGGCAGGCCCCACGTGGACCGCCTCGTCGGCGAGCCGCGCGTGCAGCGAGAGCGCGTCGGCGTCGGAGTACACCGCCACCGATCCCACACCCATCTCCCGCAACGCCCGGATCACCCGACAGGCGATCTCACCCCGGTTGGCTACAAGGACTTTGGTAAACATCCGCGGCGATTTAGCAGACACGGGCGTGGCTGCCCAGCCTCGGGCGGGATTGACACCCACCCTCATCGACCCTATACCTTCCGGCCCTCCGCGCCCGGTTTGCCGGAAGGATGTGTTCGCCGGGCGACTTGTACGCGAAACAGAGGTCCGTTCAATGGCCGACTCCTCAACCATGAGCAAGCAGTCAGCTGTCTTCGGGTTCATCGTGGTCGCCGGCGTGGCGTTCTGGCTCGGCCGCACCTCGGTGCAGTCCACCGACCAGGCGGCACCGGCGGCGCAACCCCAGGCCGCGGCCGATGCCCAGAAGGCCCCCGACAAGCCCACCGACAAGAAGGAAGCCGCCGCAGCGGAGAAGCCCACGGCGCCCGCGAGCGACATCAAGAGGCCGAGCAAGGGGCCTGAGGACGCCCTCGTCACCATCTACGAGGTGAGCGACTTCCAGTGCCCCTTCTGCAGCCGCGTCAACCCGACGATGAAGAAGATCCAGGAGACCTACGGGAAGGACGTGCGCATCGAGTGGGTGCACCAGCCGCTGAGCTTCCACAACCGCGCCCTCCCGGCCGCAAAGGCCTCCATCGCGGCCTCGCTGCAGGGCAAGTTCTGGGAGATGCACGACCTGCTCTTCGCCAACGCGCGCGATCTCACCGACGCCAACTTCCTGAAGTGGGCGGCCGAGCTGAAGCTCGACGTCGAGAAGTTCAAGGCGGACATGGCGCGCACGGACGTCGAGAAGTTCGCCACCCGGGACCAGCGCATCGCCAACGCCCTCGGCGCGCGCGGCACCCCCGGCTTCTTCATCAACGGCAAGTTCCTCTCCGGAGCCCGCCCCTTCGACGCCTTCAAGACCGAGATCGACGCACAGATCGCGGCGGTCAAGGAGGAGATGAAGAAGGGCGTCGGTCGCGCCCAGGCCCGCGAGAACGTCACCGCCAAGAACAACGCCAAGCTCGTCGACTACATCATCAAGGGCAAGGAGCCCCCGGCGGCGCCGCCGCCCAAGCCGAAGCCGGAGGCCCAAAAGCCCCGCCCCATCGACCCGACCGTCTACAAGGTCCCCGTCCACCCGAAGGACCCCTACCGGGGCAGCAAGGACGCGCTCGTCACCATCGTCGAGTTCAGCGAGTTCCAGTGCCCCTTCTGCAAGCGCGTCGTCCCGACCTTGAACAAGATCAAGGAGGAGTACGGAGACAAGGTGCGCGTGGTCTTCAAGCAGAACCCCCTCTCCTTCCACAAGGACGCCCGCCCGGCCACCTACGCCTCCCTCGCGGCCCACGAGCAGGGCAAGTTCTGGGAGATGCACGACAAGCTCTTCGAGAACAACACCAACCTCAAGCGCGACGCCTTCATGAAGCACGCCGAGGAGATCGGCCTCGACATGAAGAAGTTCACCAAGGCCTTCGACGAGGGATCCAAGCGCTACGACGCCCAGATCGCCCGCGACCAGAAGGTCGCCTCCGACGTGCAGGCCCAGGGCACGCCGAACTCCTTCATCAACGGTCGCAAGATGACCGGCGCCCGCCCCTTCGAGGACTTCAAGGCCCTCATCGACGAGGAGATGGCCAAGGCCAAGAAGCTCGTGGACTCCGGCATCCCCGCCTCCAAGGTCTACGCCAAGATCATCGAGAAGGGTAAGATCTTCGAGGCCTTGGACTCCCAGGTCCACGACATCAAGACCGACGGCATGCCGACCTACGGCGCCAAGAAAGCCCGCATCACCCTCGTCGAGTACAGCGACTTCCAGTGCCCCTACTGCTCCCGCGTGGGCCCGACCATGAAGAAGGTCGTGGACATGTACCAGGGCAAGGCGCGCTTGATCTTCAAGCAGTTCCCGCTCTCCTTCCACAAGCAGGCCCGCCCCGCCGCCAAGGCCGCCCTCGCCGCCCAGCGCCAGGGCAAGTTCTGGGAGATGCACGACCTCATCTTCGAGAACCAGCGCGCCCTCGCCGACGAGCTCTACGAGAAGCTCGCCGGGCAGCTCGGCCTCGACGTGGAGAAGTTCAAGAAGGACTTCGCCGACCCCAAGATCGACGAGCGGGTCAACGAGGACTTCCGTGAGGGCCAGCGCGTCGGCGTGCGCGGCACCCCGACCTTCTTCATCAACGGCCGCAAGTACCAGGCCCCCGACCGCAGCGCCGAGGGCATCAAGCGGGTCATCGACCGCGTGATCCTCGGGAAGAAGGGCTAGACCGCGAGAGCGGTCCAGTCGGGCCGCACAACCGAAAGGTCCATAGCGAGCCGCCGCAGCTCCACGCGATGGGGTTGCGGCGGCTCGTCTTGATCTCGCCTCGGGAAGAGCTCGCCGTCGACGGTGAAGGGGCCGTCAAATGATGCGTTGCGTGCCGTCGGCTCGCGCACGACGTGGCGGTGGGATCGCTCGCGCAGCATGGCGGGCAGGGTGGTCAGCATCTGCATGTCGCTCAGAGCCGGCACGTAGAGGGCGGCGAAGGCGTTGCCTCCGGGGTAGACGCCCGGCACGGAGAGGGAGCGGATCGCTCCGCGCATCAGGGTGAGCGGGATCGTCGAGGCCACGAAGCCCCGCGCCCCGTCGACGACGCGGCCGTCCACGTACAGGCGCCCGCAGTCCCTCTTGATCCGGTGGCCGTGCTCGCGCCAGACCCCGCTCCCCACGGCCTGCCCGACCGTGGCGTGCGACAGGAAGCGCACGAAGCCCGCGTAGCCGGCGCCGAGGCCCTCGTAGACGCGGAGCGCCTCGAGCACGAGGGAGGAGCCGAGCACGAAGCCCACCACCCTCCCGGTGGTCTCCGAGCGCACGTCGAGGAGACCCACGCGCCTGACGCTCAGGCGCGCGAAGGGACGGCCCGCGAAGAGCGCGCGGAAGCGCGCCACCGCCGTGAGCGGCACGTCCTTGGTCCCGAAGGCCCGGGCGAAGATGTTCATCGTGCCGCCCGGCATCACGAGCACGGCCGGAAGCTCCGGGGCGCTGCCGTCCCGGGCCTGAAGCTCGCTTCGCAGGCGCACGAGCAGGTTCACGGTGTGGTGCAGGGTGCCGTCTCCGCCGGCTACGGCGAGGACGTTGACCTTCTCCTCGAAGACCAGCGTGGTGACGGCGCGCACGAGGTCCGCGGGGCTCCTCGTCTGCCAGACCAGCTCCGCCTCGGGAACGAGGTGGCCGAGGAGCGAGAACCGGCTGTGCAGGTTTCGCCGGCTGCTCAGGTTGCCGATCAGCCCGATCCGGACCGCCGCCTCCGGCCGGAGCATGTGTGCGAGGAGCTCCACCTGTCTCGCGGAGGGCAGCGGCAGCGGCACCCGCCACATGCTCTCGGGCCAGGCCGGCCGGTCGTCTGGGCTCGTGGCGGGCTTGGTGCCTTGCGTAGGCTTCGGGCGAGCGCTCATGGCGAGGGCGTGCCTACCAGATCGCGCGCGGCGATTGCCACTGTCACGCCACCGCTGTGTCAGGGGGGGGCGATCCTGGCCTGGACGCTCGCTAGATGATAGACGGTCCGCCGCTCTCGGAGGTAGCCATGACTTCTCGATTCGCGCTCTGGCTGTCGTTCGCCGTGCTGGTCGTATTCTCCCTCGTCGCCTGTGCTCCCGATGACGGCGAGCCGGGGTCGGAGACGGAGACACCCGAATGGTCGTCCGGCACGCCCCTCGGCAAGGCCGACTCCGCCGCTGCGGTGCCAGGTTTCCCTGACTGGGAGGCCGTGCTCGCGCGCTGCACGCCGCCCGCGGCGGACGAGCCCGTGGTGTACCTGAACGACTACAAGTGGGGTGCCCTCCACGCGGACATGGCGGCTCAGTTCGACGAGATGTACGAGTCGGACAAGCGCCTCCAGGATCGCGCCTACTACGACGCGGAGCGGGGCGAGCTGCTGCTGCCCCACAACGAGTCCTGGGGAGGCGCCGTCGTGCTCCCGAGGCGGCACGTGGAGAGCGTGCGCCGGCACATCGAGAGGGCCCTGGAGCTCGGCTACGTGGAGTTCATCTTCTTCCCCGACATGGGCCACAACCACTTCTTCGTCCCGCAGGAGCGCTACGACACGATCTACGCGCCCTACGAGGTCCCCGAGCTCTCGAAGATGTACGGGGAGATTATCAACGACCCCTCGCTGCTCGTGCTCTACCACACGGCCGAGCAGCTCAAGATGTACGAGGAGAAGGTGCTGCTGACCGACCGGCACCTGCAGTGGCGCTACTACACGCGCAACCTCGTGGGCGACAACGACGCGGCCGGGAACGTCTTCTTGCTCCACGACTTCAGCGGCATGGGAAACACCGCGCGCGACTACGCGGGCTACCACTACATCGGCGGCGGCATGAACCTGCACGCCAGCGCCGGCGGGTGCTTCCCCTACGTGCACAACGGCGAAGTCCGCTACTTCGACCTGAGCTTCTCGGACCTGCCCATGCCCCCGAGCGAGGGCGGCGGCGACTACGACTTCTACTGAGAGAGCTCGGGCGCGCGCCGCTGCTCAGAAGCCCTCTGTCGGGTTGCCGGCTTCGTTCGTGGTGACGGCGATGCGTCCCGCGTCACCGAAATAGAGCAGGTAGCTGTCCCCGAGGGAGAGGTTCGAGGGCTCGCTCGGCCGGCCCGGGCCCGTGAGCACGGGGTTGTACGGGAAGCGACGCCAGCCCGAGCTGTCGAAAGCGGCGGCGAAGCCGAGGGCCGCGCTCTTCTCTCCGTGCCCAACGTAGAACAGGCGCAGCACGGACCGGCCGGCGCCGGTGGTGCCGGTGCGAAGGTCGGGTCCTGAGACGCCCTCCGCGTCCCAACACGGCTTCGCCTCGCCCTTGGCGTCGGTGCACCCGTCTCCCGCGGCGAGGGCCACGCCCACCCGCTCGAAGCTCCCTTCGGCGCCGGTGGCGCGGAGCAGCCGGATCTCCGGAGCGCCGCCGGCCTCCGCGCGGGCCTCGTAGGCGACCAGGAGGTCGGCGCCGTCGGAGGAGGGGCTCGGGGAGCCGACGCCGCCGCCCTCGTCGGGAGCGTCTTGGGCTCTCAGGATCGGCTGAGGCATTACCGCGAAGGCCCGCCCGTCCGCGCTGCGTGCGAGGCCGAGGGCGCTGCCGTCGGCCGCCGCGAAGGCGAGCAGCCAGCTCCCCTCGTGCACCAGCACGCCGGGTGAGACGGCGCCTGAGGCGGCCCACGCGGGCAGAGCCTCCGGAGCGATGGCGGTCTCGACCGGGCCGAAGCTCAGGCCGGCGCGGTCGCCGGCGGCTCGCACGATCCGGGGCAGGGAGCCGTCACCGGGGCGCAGGCCCGCGAAGAGCACGACCGAGCCTCCAACGTCGATCGCCGCCGAGGGGGCCTCGAAGGAGTCCTTCGAGTCGGCCTCCGGAGCCAGCACGTGAAGTGCCTTCGGCTTGCTCTCCACGTCTGCCCCGGCGGCATCCGGAGCCGGCACTCGATAAGGCACGATCCCGCGGTTCGGCAGGTTCTCTGCTCCCCCGCCTCCCCCTCCGAGGGCCGAGCAGGCACAAAGCAGGCCGGCGAGCGAGGCGGCGGCGAGGCCTCGGAGGCAGGACCTCAAAACGCGAACCCCAGGGTCGCCGTGCCACCGACGAGGAGGCCGTCGGCCACCATGTCGCCGATGGGATCGGCCGGGTCCTCCTTCAGGTGCGCGCGCTCGGCGAGCACGATCAGCTGCGCGGCGAGGTCGAGCTCGAGGGGCCTGTGGAGGACGCCCGGCAGGAAGGGCAGGCGGAGCCCGACGCCGGCGGAGAGGCCGTGCTTGTCGGCGTCTATGAAGTTCGTGGTGCCCGTCTGCTCGGGCGCCGGGGAGGGCTCGTAGAAGTAACCGCCGCGCACGAGCAGGTCGAAGCCCCCGTCCTCGAGGGCGTGCCATTCGACGCCCGCCCGCGGCACGAGGATGTCCGAGAAGTGGGGCTCGAGGGGCGTGTCGATGGGGGGCATCTCGGCCGGGAGGGCGCCGAGCTCGAGGGAGAGCGTGACCTCGGAGGTGGGCGCCGGGAAGCGGCTCCACTGCAGCCAGGTCAGATCCACCTCGACGAGCCACCGGCCGAACGCGTGGCCCACACCGAGGGCTATCTGCCGAGGGCTGAAGTGGTTGCGGTTGTCCGACGTCATGGAGAAGCTGCCGTCCTCGACGAGGGTGATGCCGCGGCTCTGCACGTCTCCCGAGATGATGACGTCCAAGGAGATGTGCAAGACGAACTCCTCCCGCCAGGTGAGCCCGACCCACCACTCCGAGCTCGGGCGCCAGAGCAGGCCGAAGGTGGGGTAGCGCACCGAGCTGAGGTCCTCCTCGATGGACGTGAAGAGCTTGGAGAGCTCCGCGTCGCGCATGTCGACCTCGCCCCGAACGTCGAGGGTGCCTTCGGTGTGGGACATGAAGGTGAGGCCGACGCCTGCGAAGAGCTGGTCTCTGACGATCTCGTAGGCCAGCGAGCCGCCCATCACGAAGCGCTGGGGGCGGTTGTCGTAGGTCACGAAGCGAGGCTGGGACTGGCGCAGGGAGCGGGTGCGGGTCAGCATGCGGTCGGGCATGTAGAGGCCGAGGGAGAAGCCCAGCCTGCGGCCGAAGAGGTCGCCTACGACGCTGAAGCCGCCGTGGGCGCCGCGGTGGGGGTCTACCCCGAGGTCTCCCCCGTTGAGGCGGAGGCGGGGCTGCACGAAGGTGTAGCCGATCTCGAGGTGCTGGAAGCGCTCCGCGGCGAGGGCGGCGGGGTTGTAGTAATTGGAGGCGATGCCCGAGGTGGTGGCCGTGACCGCGCCGCCGAGGGCCGTCGCCCGGGCGCCGAGGCCGAAGGCGTCGAGGGGGCTCGCGGTGGCTGCGCTCGGGCAGGAGACCAGCGCCAGCAGCAGGCCGAATACCGCGCCGCGGCCGGTCGCTCGGTGCGGGGCGCCGCTCACAGCGTGACCCCGAGCTCGAGGCCGAAGAGGAAGGCGTGGCCGCCGTGGCTGAGGGTGAGCTCCTCCGGAGCCTCGAAGCCGGCGGCCTCGATGGGGGCGGGGTCCTTGGTCTGGCTGCGCTCGAAGAGCAGGTGGAGCTGGGCCGCGAGGTCGAGGCGCAGCGGGCCGCGGCGCAGGCCCAGGCCGGCGCCGAGCTGGACGCGGTCGTTGTCGAGGTAGCTGTGGAGGCCCTCCTGGTCGGGCGCCGGGGTCGGTATCCAGGCAGCCCCGGCCCGGGGCTCGATCTCCACCGAGAGCAGCTCGAAGCGCCCCTCCACGCCGGCCCTCCACGTGGTGGTGTCGTCGAAGTGGGGCTCGGGCTGGGTCGGGAAGCCGTCGGGCACGGCGGTGTAGCTGATGGGGTTTGCGAAGCGGCTCCACCGAGACCAGCTCATGCCGGCCGCCACCAGCACGGAGTCGATCGGCCGGCCGCTGATCTCTACCCAGAGCTGGGCCGGATCGAACTGGGCCGTGCCCGAGATGTCGAGGGCCGGTACGGGCAGGGGGAAGGTCTCACCGAGGTCGGCCTCGACGGGGAAGTCGAAGTCAGCCCGGGACTCGCCGTGGTAGACCACGGCCAGGGAGAGGCGCTCGAAGGGGCGCACGAGCAGCCCGAGCAGGGGCGCGTAGTCGGTCACGACCTCGTTCGCGACCGCCGAGCCCACCCGGCCGAGCTCGTTGGGGGCGATGTCGACCAGGCCGCGCACGGTGGCCAGGGCGAGGACGCCGCCGCCGACCGAGAGCCAGGGCGTGGGGCGGAAGCCTATGGCTCCTTGCAGGCTCAGGGTGTGGGCGCGGCTCTCCAGCACGGCGAAGCTCGGCTCGCCGGGGCGCGGCAGGTCCGCGATCAGCAGGGAGGACTGGGGGATGACGAAGCCCAGGCCTGCCGCGAGGCGGTCGGCCAGGAAGCCCTTGAGGGGCACGGGTACGCAGAGGCCCAGGGTGAGCGCCGGCGCGTCCCGCACCGAGACCTCGCCCCCGTTCCTCTCCAGGTCGAAGGCGGCGGCCTGGTAGGCGATGCCGAACGAAGGCCTCTTCTCCAGGGCGAGGGCGGCTGGGTTGTAGTAGACCCCCGCGTGCCCGCGGGCGGTGGTCGCCGACGCGCCCACCAGGGCCAGGCCGCGGGCCCCGTAGCCGAAGAGCTCCAGCGCGCTCGCCAGCGCCGTGGCGGGGGCGAGGGCGAGCAGGAACAGCGCGAGGCAGAGCCGTACGAACATCGACACCGACCGTAGCGCTTTGCAGAAGAAGGCTAAAGCGCCAGTTGGATCCGTCGATAGTCCAGACAGTGTGCTCCCTCCTGGCCCGGAGCCCCCAAGCATGAACCCCGACCAGCTCAAGTCGGCTGACACCCACGGCGCGTCCACCCGCGTCTTGTTGGTCGACGACGATCCTCAGCAGACGGCGGTCGTCGAGGAAGCCCTGGATTCGCAAGCCCCCGGCGAGTTCAGGGTGGACAGCACGACCTGCCTCGCAGACGCCGTGGAGAGGATCGGCGACTACCCCTACGACCTGGTCCTCCTGGATCTCGCCCTGCCCGACGCGGACGAGCTCGACGGCATCCTCGCCCTCCAGCGCGTCGCCAGCCAGGTGCCCGTGGTCGTGCTCAGCGGCCGCGACGACGAGGAGATGGCCGTGCGCGCCATCCAGGCCGGCGCTCAGGACTACATCGTCAAAGGGCAATCACGCGCCCAGGACCTGTCCCGGACCTTGCGATACGCCCGTGAGCGACACCGCCTGCGGGCCGAGCTGGTCGAGATCAAGCAGCGGCAGCTCCAGCCGACGAACCTGGCCACCCACGACGCCCTCACCGGCCTGCCGAACCGTCACCTCTTCTACGACCGCCTCTCCCACGCCCTGAGCCACGCCGAGCGCTACGACCAGTGGATCGCCGTGCTCTGCGTGGACCTCGACCGCTTCAAGCACGTCAACGACACCCTCGGCCACGCGGTGGGCGACGAGCTCCTGCGCCAGGTCGCGGCCCGCTTGAGGGGCTCGCTGCGCAAGAGCGACACGGTCTCCCGCCTCGGCGGCGACGAGCTGGTGGTCATCTTGCACAACATCACCCACCCCGAGGACGCGGGGAAGGTGGCCAAGAAGCTCCTCGGCGACCTCGCCGAGCCCTTCTTCCTCGACGGGCACGAGCTCTTCATCACCGCCAGCGCCGGCATCGCCGTGTTCCCCGGTGACGGCGCCGACGCCGACAGCCTCCTGAAGAACGCCGAGACGGCCCTCTACAAGGCGAAGGCCCAGGGCCAGAACCACTACGAGTACTACGCCGCCGACATGAACTCCCGGGCTCTCGACCGCCTCGCCATCGAGAGCGGCCTGAGGCGGGCCCTCGAGCGCGGCGAGTTCGTCGTCTACTACCAGCCCCAGGTGGACCTGCGGACGGGCATCATCGTCGGAGCCGAGGCCCTCGTGCGCTGGCAGCACCCGAAGTGGGGGCTCGTGGCCCCCGGAAAGTTCATCCCCATCGCCGAGGAGACGGGCCTCATCGACCCCATCGGCGAGTGGGTTCTCAAGGCGGCGCTGGCGCAGAACCGGCGCTGGCAGGACTCCGGCCACGACCCGATCCGGGTCGCCGTGAACGTCTCCTCGAGGCAGTTCCGCAAGACCGATCTCCCCGAGCGCGTGGCCGCGAGCCTCCGCGACACCAACGTGGACGCCACCTACCTCGAGCTCGAGATCACCGAGAGCTGCATGATGGAGGACACGAAGCAGTCCATCGAGCTGCTCCGGCGGCTCAAGGACCTCGGCGTGCGCATCGCCATCGACGACTTCGGCACCGGCTACTCCTCGCTGAACGTGCTCAAGCACGTGCCGACCGACTCGCTGAAGATCGACCGCTCCTTCGTCCGGAACATCACCACCGACCGGGCCGACGCGACCATCGCCACGACGATCATCGCCATGGCCCGCAGCATGAAGTTCGAGCCCCTCGCCGAGGGCGTCGAGACCAACGAGCAGCTCGACTTCCTGCGCGCCCGCCGCTGCGAGCTGATGCAGGGCTTCCTCGTCAGCCGCCCCGTGCCCGCCGCGGACTTCGAGGCCATGCTGGCGAACGGCCGGAACATGCTCCCGGTGAGGATCTGAAGATCTGACAGCACGTCGCGTGTGGTAGGACTGCCCCCTCGTGGGAGCCCGCCATGTTTCGAATGTGCGTAGCCGTCTGCCTGCTCGCTCTGGTCGCCGCCT
>CAZQPP010000023.1:0-15683 GCA_964594295.1 uncultured Myxococcales bacterium
GGGCCAGTCAGCGCATCACGATTACGAACAGCGGCGAGCACGCGCTGACCGTCGCCGGCATCGAGATCAACTACTCGCCCCCGGTCGGAGCGGAGGAGCCAGCGGACGATCCTTCGCTGAAGCTCGTGAACCTGCCGGCCTTCCCGACCGAGGTCCAGATCAAGGGCCAAGGCAACGCGGACAGGCCCGACGAGCTGGTCTTCGACATCGAGTACAAGCGCCACGACTCCCGGGGACGCACCGCCCAGGTGACGATTCTCAGCGACGACGTCGACGAGAAGAAGTACGTCGTGGAGGTGAAGGTCATCGAGGGCCAGGCGGTGATGCTCGTCATCCCCGACCAGGTCGTCTTCCGCAACGTGCACGCCGGCGAGACCCCCCAGAAAGACGTCACCATCACCAACACCGGCAACGCGGTCTTGCAGGTCGCGCAGATGGTCCTGCTGGGCGACGACACCTGCTCGCTCGTGCTCGGTGACCAGCACTTCGGCGTCAACGAGATGGTCGAGTTCGACCCCCCGCTGGACGTAGGCTCCCAGAGCAGCTTCCCCTTCAAGGTGCAGTTCGCTCCCCGCGACGAGCTGCCCACCGAGTGCAAGCTCATCATCTTCGCCAACAGCGAGAACGCAGTCGACGGCTACGAGGTCGTCGTCCTGGGCAACAACGCGGGCCCCTGCGTCGAGGTCTCTCCCCAGAAGGTGAACTTCGGGGCCAAGCTCAAGGGCGGCACCTTGAGTGAGATGGAGCTCGACATCCGCTCCTGCGGCGAGGAGGCCCTCGAGATCTTCGCGGCGCGCCTCTCGGAGTCGGAGGACGAGGGCAACGCCGCGCTCGCGGACCTGGGCGTCCTGACCAGCAGCCCGCAGTTCAAGCTCGACTTCGCGGACGTGACCGCCGACGGCGAGGCCCCCACCGACTCGGAGCCCTTGAGCATCCCGGTCAACGACCAGGCGACGGTCAAGGTGCACTACACGACCCCGAACAGCGAGTCCTTGAGGGACCAGTCGGGAGCGCCCATCCCGGATCGCGGCTTCATCGTGCTCCAGACCAACGCCTTCCAGAAGTACGTCATCGTCGAGGTGACCGGCTTCTCGGTCTCGGTGCTCTGCCCGACCGCCGTCATCGAGGTCGCCGAGGGCACCAACGTCATCCCCCAGACCACCATCCACCTCGACGGCTCCGCCTCCTTCTCACCCAACGGCGCCATCGACGACTACGCGTGGACCATCGAGCAGCCCGAGGGCTCGGTGGCCGTCTTCCTGCCCAACGCCAACTTCCCGACCCCCCAGGTCGAGCTCAACGTGGCCGGCGAGTACAAGATCTGCCTCACCGTGCGCGACACCACGGGCCAGGAGTCGTGCGAGCCGGCCTGCGAGGTGGTCACGGTCACCCCCGACGAGGCGATCCACGTCGAGCTGCTCTGGACCACGCCCGGTGACCCCGACGAGTTCGACGAGGGCCCGCGCTCGGGCACCGACCTCGACCTCCACTTCATCCACCCCTTCGCGGGCGGGCAGGACCTCGACGGGGACGGCGAGCCGGACGGCTACTTCTCGGACCCCTTCGACTGCTTCTGGTTCAACCCGCACCCGGACTGGGGCACGGTGGACCCGAACGTGGACGACAACCCCGGCCTCGACCGCGACGACACCGACGGCGCCGGCCCCGAGAACATGAACCTCAACGTGCCCGAGGACGACGTCACCTACAAGGTGGGCGTGCACTACTGGCAGGACCCGAAGTCTCCGGACTTCCCCCAGGGCTTCGGCCAGGTGCTCGGCACGGTGCGCATCTACATCTTCGGCAAGAAGGTCTGGGAGAAGGAGGGCGTGCAGCTCGTCGAGAAGGACATGTGGGAGGTAGCCACCGTCCACTGGCCCTCGCAGTCCATCAAGCCCATCTTCGGCAACGGCCCCGGCGGGATGAAGATCATCCCGAATTACGAAAACCCGTTCTTCATTCAGTAGCCTAAAAATCCCCTAGTCAGGCGGCCCCGCGAGCCCCCCCCAGGCATCGAGCCGGCGGCCAAATTCGCTTGGAGCGTTCCTATGCGTCGTTTCCTGTTTGCCTTTAGCGCCCTGGTAGCCATCGCCGCCGTCTCCGCGTTCGCCCTTGGGTGCGCCGGAAGCGAGGACGAGGGAAGCGGCGGTTTTAGCGTCGGCGACGACCTCCTCATCAACTGGTCTCCCGACCGGGTCTCCTTCGGTACCGTGCCGGTCTTCGGGAACGCCGAGCAGATCGTGACGGTGAGCCACGCGGGTGACAGCGGCGTTTTGAAGCTCAACTCGGTGACCCTGGAGACGGAGTCCGAGGACTTCACCCTGGTGCCGCCGGCCGTGACCTCGTTGAACCCGGGTGAGAGCACCGAGATAGCCATCCAGTACCACCCCAAGGACAGCATCGCCGACTCGGGGACCCTGGTCATCGGCCACAACGCGCACAACCCTTACCCGGAGGCCGTGGAGATCCCCGTGAGCACCATCCCGCAGGAGGCCACCCTCGTGGCCATCCCGGACCCGGTGAACTTCGAGGCGGTCCTGTCCGGGAAGACGGCCGAGCGCTCGCTCCAGATCTTCAACGGCGGCGGCGACGACGTGACCATCCAGGAGGCCAACCTGCGCAGCGACAGCAGCAAGGACTTCGAGGTCACCGGCCCCCTCGACGAGGAGGGCAACTCGGTCGCCCTCCCCAAGGTCCTCTCCCCAGCCGACAGCATCTACTTCCGCGTGACCTACACCCCCGCGGGAGGCGGCAACGACCAGGGCACCCTCGTCGTCAGGAGCGACCACAAGACGCGCCCCCTGCTCGAGGTCGAAATCCGCGGCAGCGAGCTCGGCCCCGAGATCGTCGTGGTCCCGGGCACCATCGACCTCGGCTTCGTGGACATCGGCGGCCACGCCGAGACCGAGGTCCGCATCCTCAACCAGGGGACCGAGATCCTCCAGATCACCGGGATCAAGGCCACCCTGGGCTCCAACGAGAAGCTCGGCGTAGCTGATCTCCCCGCCGAGCTGCCCTTCGACATCGAGGCCCAGGGCGAGCGCGTCTTCAAGGTCGTCTTCGACCCGGACAAGTCCTTCGGCGCGGGCGTGCAGAACGTGGGCGGCATCGCCATCGACAGCAGCGACGCGGACGAGGGCACGGTCACCGTCCCGGTCTACGCCAAGGAGAAGGCGCCCATGATGGTCGTGACCCCGCCCGACGAGGTGGACTTCGCGTTCACGGCCCACAACCACACGACCGAGCGCGTGGTCACGCTCTTCAACGGCGGGGCCGCCGCCCTCAAGGTCAGCAACATGACCATCGCCAACAACCAGGCTGGTGAGTTCAAGATCGTGAACGTCGACGGCGACCCCAACTTCAACTTCCCCTTCGAGGTCGAGAGCTCCAAGGCCCGCGAGGTGGCGGTGAGCTACACGAACGACACGGGCCCGGTGGGCATCGCCAACGCCACGATGAACATCGAGAGCAACGACGGCAAGAACCCGACCTACCCGCTGAAGCTCACCGCCCGCCGCGCCGCCACCGCCGAGTGCAAGGTCGCCATCTCGCCGGGCGTGGTCCAGTACGGCATCGTCGCCCACGGCATGAGCAAGACCATGCAGGTCAAGCTCACCAACGTCGGCAGCGGCGACTGCCAGATCCCGGCCTTCGACGACCCCGACCGCCTGCGCATCGACGACTGCTCGGCCGGCCTGCCGGGATTCCCGATCCCCATGGGCGGCTGCGCCCGCGGCGTGAGCACGATCGCCCAGAGCTCCAAGAGGTTCAAGGCCATCGGCTCTCCCCCGCCCATGCTCCTGAAGCCCGGCCAGTTCGCCACCATGCTCATCCGCTTCATCCCGCCGACCAAGACGAGCATCTTCGGAGAGGACTTCGAGAACTACCAGGCCCTGCTCGCGATGAAGGTCTTCGACGTCAACAACAACAACAAGGAGGTCTGGGCCCCCGCTGACGCGACCGACCCCGCGAACAGCGCCGTCACCCCCAACCTCGCTGCCTCGAGCGGCATCAGCGACATCGCCGTCATCCCGCAGGAGGTCGAGTTCGGCGTCACCACGGTGGGCTGCGCCTCCCAGACCATGACCATCAAGGTCTACAACAAGGGCCGCGCCCCCATGTCCGTCTCCGAGATCATGCTCGAGGAGGGCTGCAGCAGCGAGTTCGAGGTGGTGAGCACACCGGGCCTTCCGGACGACCTCGTGCAGGGGAGCCCAATGACCATCGAGGTCAGGTACATCCCGCAGGACACCAACAAGGACGAGTGCGCGGTCGTCATCGTGTCCAACGACCAGGACATGCCGTCTCTGACCGTGCCCATGCGGGGCGAGGGCACCTACGAGACCGAGCAGACCGACACCTACACCCAGCTCAGCGGCGAGAACGTCGACGTGCTCCTCGTCGTCGACAACTCGGGCTCGATGAGCGACGAGCAGACCAACCTGTCGAGCAACATCGACGACCTCGTCTCCGCCGCCGCCACCTGGAACACCCAGTACCGGCTGGCCGTGACCACGACCGACATCGACAACGACCGGGGCAAGTTCCGCGGCAACCCGCGCTGGGTGACCCCCGACACGCCCAACGGGCTCCAGACCTTCGCCAACGACGTCAAGGGCGTCGGCGACAACGGCGGAGCCACCGAGCAGGGCCTCGAGGCCGCCTACCTCGCGCTCACCCTGCCCAACACCTTCCTCGCCGAGACCACCGACTCCAACGGGCAGGCCGTCCCCATCGCGTGCCAGAACAACTCGGGCTGCGACCCGGCCACTGGGTGCTACATGGACCCCGCGAACACCTCCCAGGGCTACTGCGGCGGCCCGAACTGGGGCTTCCTGCGCGATGACGCGAGCCTCGAGGTGGTCATCATCAGCGACGAGCCCGACCAGTCGAGCGCCGAGCTGACCTTCTACATCGACTTCCTGAAGAACCTGAAGGGCTTCCACAACGAGGACCTGATGCACGTGCACGCCATCGTCGGCACCGACGGCTCGAAGGCCAAGTCCTGTGAGAGCTCCTACGGCGGCGCCGCCGCCGGCGAGGGCTACGACTACGTCGCCAACGAGACCGGCGGCGTGCTCGCGAGCATCTGCGAGCAGGACTACAGCGGGCTGCTGCAGGACATCGGGAAGGTCGCCTTCGGCTTGAAGCGCCAGTTCTTCCTGACCCGCCAGGCCCAGGCGAACACCATCGAGGTCAAGGTGCGCGGCAGCGTCTGCACGGACGGCTGGAGCTACGACCTGCCGAGCAACAGCATCGTCTTCGACGAGACCCACGCCTGCATGCCGCAGCCCGGCGACCAGATCGAGATCCACTACGAGACTCTCTGCATCCCCGTGAACTGAGCGCGAGGATCGAAACGAGAGCGTGAGTATGCACGGAGCGGGCAGCCCTGGAACCCGCTCCGGAGGCTTGGAGGAGCCTATGTCGGCCATGTGCAAGAAGACCCTATGCGCGGTCCTCGCCCTCTCACTCGGCGCCGCCCTCGCCACCTGCGGGAGCAGCTTCGGTGAGCGCAAGACGCCGCAGATCTCGGTGAAGATCGAAGGCGAGGTGAACCCGGACAGCTATCAGCTCCCGGTCGTGCGTGCCGGGCAGACCGATACCTTCCAGGTCGAGATCATGAACATCGGCGGCATCCCGCTGTCGATCACCAAGATCGAGCTCGAGCCCCAGGGCAACCCCTACATCAGCCTGAGCTGGAGCGCCGGCAGGCCCGAGCTCCCGCGGAGCTTCGCGCCCAACGACGAGCTGGACTACCTGCAGTTCCAAATCGTCTACCGGCCCGAGAACCCGCCGAGCTTCGAAGAGGCCGTCTTGCGCATCGAGAGCAACGACCCTGAGCGCGGCAGCTACAGGCTGCCCATCGCTCCGGTGGCCAAGGAGCCGAAGATCAACGTCAACCCCAAGTCATACACCTTCTTGAACGCGACCCACGCGGTCCCGGAGACCCAGACCTTCTCCATCACGAACCAGGGCAGCGAGGCGCTCATCATCTACAAGGTCGACTGGGCCCAGGGGAACCCCGAGTTCACCCTTGTGGACCGCCCCGTGCCCAACGCCGAGGTTCCGGCCCAGGACATCGCCCCCGACGCCAACGTCATCTTCGTCGTGCGCTACCAGCCCCTCGACAACGAGACCAACGACCGCGCGGTCATCGAGATCCACAGCAACGACCCGAAGCAGAGCATCGTCGGCGTCGAGCTCAAGAGCAAGCTCCTGCCGGGCAAGCTCAACGTCTCCTACGAGGACATGCTCAAGGGTTTCGTGGACTTCCAGGCCCTGATCAACGCCGGTGAGCAGAACACGAAGGCCATCAACCTCTACAACGAGGGCCCGGGCCCCATCCGCATCACCGGCATGCAGGTCGAGCCGCCGGAGGCCGCGGGCGTCTACAAGCTCTTCGTGCAGGAGACGAGCAAGGACCCCGTCCCCTACGACACCAACGAGCGCTGGGGCATCGCGGACGAGGCCTCCCTCGACGTGCTCGTCGAGTACACGGCGCCCGGCCCGGAGGGCATCGACGGCACCCTGGTCATCTACTACGAGAACCCCTACCAGAGCACGGTCGAGTTCCCGCTCAAGGGCGGCAACGCCAAGCCGGACCTCACCGTCTACCCGAGCACCCAGGAGCAGACGACCGCGCTCCAGTACCACACCGACGGGCCCGCGAAGAGCCGCACCGTCGTGCTCTCCAACCGCGGCGTGGCCACGGTGAAGGTCACGAGCATCCGCCTCGAGCGCCCGCCGGCCTTCGAGGGCCAGCCCGAGGAGTTTCAGATCACGAACATGCCGACGGTGCCCCTCGACCTCCCCGGCCTGAGCCTGCTCCCCCTCGAGGTCCGCTACAAGGCCGAGAGCGACGCGGTCATCGCCGAGACGAACCTTGTCGTGGCTTATCTCGACGCCTCGGGCACCGAGACCATCTGGAACGTGAGGTTGACCGGCTACAAGGAGCCCGGCGCGGGGATCGTGCTGCCGGTCGCCGATCCCGGCATGCCCAGCGACTACGCCGGCGCGGTCGTCGGCGCCGAGGTCCAGCTCGACGCCATGGGCAGCGCCCCGGGCGACGCGCAGATCGCGTCCACGAGCGGCTACGTCTGGTATCTGGCCTCGAAGCCGACCCAGAGCGCCGTGAACCTGAACCGCGCCACGGGCCCGACGACCTCCTTCATCCCGGACAAGGCGGGCAGCTACCGCGTCGTGCTCTTCGTGCAGACCGACATGCTCACCACCGGCGAGGGCACGAAGTACTGCGGCGGAAACCAGGACTGCTACTTCAACCTCTGGGGCGACCAGGCCGTGGTCGACATCGAGGTCGCCGCGACGCCGGCGCAGTAGGCTCCGAAGGGCAGTGCCTCAGCCGGGCAGCGACGACCGAGCTCCCATCCTGGCCTGGACCGACGGGGCGTGCAAAGGCAACCCCGGCCCGGCCGGCTCCGGCGCGCTCATGCGATTCGGCCCTCACGAGCGGCGCCTCGCCCGCTACCTCGGCAGGGCGACGAACAACATCGCAGAGCTGACGGCCATCCGCATGGTGCTCGAGGCGGTCAGGGACCCCTCCCGCGAGATCCTGCTCCACACCGACAGCGCCTACTCCCGAGGCGTCCTCACCGGCGCCATGAAGGCGCAGAAGAACCGGGAGCTCATCACCGCGATCCAGGAGCTCATGCGCCGCCTCCCCCGCCTCCGCCTGATCTGGGTCCGCGGCCACGCCGGCGACCCCGGCAACGAGGAGGCCGACCGCCTCGCCCGCTGGGCCGTCGCGCACAAGAGCGACCTCGACGAGCGGAGCAAGGCGGAGGACTGAGCCCGCAGAGCGGCTGTCCCTCCCCGGTCCGCCTGCGCTATACTTCGCCGTCCTTCCAGCATCGGGGATGGAGGTGAACGTGATCTCGGCTTCTACTCGCCCCACCGTGGCTGCTTTCACCGCCGCGGCCTTCCTGGGTTGGGTGCTCTTCGCGCCGGCCCAAGGATGGGCAGGCGCTCCGGCGGATGCCGGAGGCGCTCCGCCTGCCGAGGCCGAACCCAAGGCAGAGCCCGAGCCCGAGGCCGCTCCGCCTCCCACCGAGGACGCGGGCGCGCCACAGCCCACGGACGCCGGAGCCGCTCCGGAGCCCGACGCCGCCGACAGCGCGGTCGAGGACGCCCTGAGCGATCCGGGAGTGCCTGCCGTCGACGCCCTGTCCGACGCCATCGGAGACCCGGGCGCGCCGCCTGGCGACGCGGACGTGGAGGAGGACATCCTCGCGGACGCACCCGAGACCACCGACGCGGCTGAGGACGTGGAGCCGGACGGCGCCGGAGATGCGCTCGAGGACGTCGAGCCGGACGGCGCCGGAGACGCGGTCGCCGCGGCCGCCGACGAGGGCCTGCCCCCCGACGAAGGCCCTGTCATGGTCGCACCGGTGGAGCCGGAGCCGGAGGAGCCGGTCGCCGAGTTCATCCCCATCGGGTGGACGGTCATGGGCTTCGGAGGCGTGCTGCTCGCGTCGGCGATCGGCATGCACTTCCAGGCCGTCGGCGCTGCCAACGACGCCGAGGAGGTCGCCAACCCCATGCTCGACCTCCGCGAGCCGGAGCGGCGAGCCCTCCACGAGGACGCCGAGGACCGCCGCAAGTCTCGCACGGCCCTCGCCGTCGTGCTCTACAGCCTCAGCGCCGCCGCCATCGGCACCGGCCTCGCTCTCGTGCTGACCGAGGAGATCGGCTCGGAGCCCGTCGGAGCGCGCATCGACATCGGCCCCGACGGTGCTGTCTTCGGCGTGGGAGGGTCCTTCTGATGAACATTCGAAAGACCGTCCTCCTCTTCGCCCTCCTCCCCCTCGCGTGTCTCTCCGAGACCACCTTCGTCCCCGGAGAGCCCGACGCCAACGACCCCGGCCCGCCGCGCCTGCGCAAGGACGCCGACTTCGTGGGCCCGGACTACGAGCCGCCGGTGCCGGACGTGCCGAGCGCCGACACCGCCGACGTCCCGACCTCGAGCGACACGGGCACCTGCCCCGAAGAAGGCCTGCCCTGCGAGCGCACCGAAGGGGTCTGCGCGGGAGCCGAGCACCCGGACTCGGCCTGCGTGCTGGGCTCGTGGCGCTCCTGCACCCACGGCACCTACTCGGAGCACTCCGCCGCCTACGAGGCGGGCGACGAGACCCTCTGCGACGGCTTGGACAACGACTGCGACGGTGAGGTCGACGAAGGCTTGGACGACTGCGTCTGCGGCGACTGCAGTTGCGACGCCGACCGCGGAGAGACGGCCGAGACCTGCCCGCTCGACTGCGCCGACCCCGAGGACTGCGGCGACGGCCTGTGCGCCGGCTGCGCCGAGAACCCCCTCAACTGCGCCAAGGACTGCTGCGGCACGTGCGGCGACGGCATCTGCATAGGGCCGCCCTGCGACGAGTCGCCCGAGACCTGCCACGACGACTGCCCGCCCCCGGACTGCGGGGACTGGGCCTGCGGCCCCAACGAGCGCCCCGAGACCTGCCCCCAAGACTGCAAGCTCGGCCTGTGCGGGAACAGCCTGTGCGAGGCGGGAGAGCCGGAGTCATGCCCGGAGGACTGCGTCGGGAGCTGCGGAGACTGCCTGTGCACCGGCACCGAGTCGTGGCTCACCTGTCCCCTCGACTGCGGCTTCTGCGGAGACGGGCTCTGTAGCGACTGCGACACCTTGAGCGAGGACGAGGACAGCTGCCCGGAGGACTGCGCGCCGCCGGTGGCGGACCCCGCGCCGGATGCCGCGGACGCGGCGGACGTGGCGGATGCCGTCGACGTGCCGGGGGAGACGAGCGATCCGGGGGTGGACGTGCCGGAGGAGGACCCGGGAACGGCGGAGGATCCGGGCGAGGACCCCGGGGCGGCCGAGGAGCCGGCCGAGGACCCAGGTCAGGCTGAGGACCCCGGCGAGGACCCGGGTCAGGCTGAGGACCCCGGCGAGGACCCGGGGGAGGCGGAAGACCCGGGCGAGGACCCCGGGGAGGCGGAAGACCCGGGCGAGGCTGAGGATCCGGGTGAGGACCCAGGCGAGGCCGAGGACCAAACACAGTAACGGGGGGTCACGTCGGCCGACGTGACTCTTGGTGCGACCGTCTATTCTGGAGGAGCTCCCGCCCCTCCAGACCCCCCCGGGCGATGTAGGCCTGGCGTCGCTGCGCTCCGCCAGGCCAGGGGGATCGGGTGCGTGGAGATTCCTGGGCGGCCAAAGCAGGATAAGCTCGGCCCGAACCACACGCGAGGGTCGGAATGGGCATCTGGCGAGCCAGCTTGGTGGCGACGGCGACGGTGTTGCTCTGGGCGGGGACGGCTTCGGCCGGCGAGGAGGAGGTGACCACACCAGCCGCCGTGCCCGAGGCTATCCTCAGCGTCACTGTCGGGGTCGAGACCGAGGGGTTGATCGTGGCCGTGGACCGCGCCGCCGCGGCGACCCGCGAGCTGGCCGCGAGCATCAAGGAGCTGGCGGAGCACCCGCAGCTCAGCGAGAGCCAGCGGGCGCAAATGAAAGAGACCCTGGACAAGGTAGGCGCCATCACGGACGCGGTGGCGAGGTCCGTGGACGGCGTGCCGGCCGCCATCGAGGGATCACGCGAGCCCATCGTGAGAGCGGTAGAGGACGTGGGCACCAAGGCATTGCGGACGCTCATAGGGATCGGCATCCTGGCCCTCGCCCTCGTGGCGGCGGCGCTGTGGGTCGTCTACTTCTGGACGCTCAGGCCCATAAAGCAGGCGGTCGCCACCGCATCCGGCAACCTCGCGACCCTGGCGCAGTCGCTCGAGCAGACCGCGCTCCTCGTCGAGCGAATCCAGGAGAAAACCGAGGTGGGAGGGGAGACCCCGGCGGCCCCGGAGAAAGAACTTGCGCCGTGAACACCCGTCCAGTATAACCCAAACAAGTGTACCCCCTCCCGAGCCTCCGCCATGGTCGAGCACGAGCGCCCACCGCTGACTGCGCGCCAGCAGCAGGTCCTCCAAGCCATCGAGTCCTTCATCGCCGAGCACGGCTACCCGCCTTCGATCCGTGAGATCGGGAGGCTGGTTGGCATCCGCTCGACGAACGGGGTCAGCGACCACCTGAAGGCCATCGAGCGCAAGGGCTACCTCACCCGCCAGGACTTCAAGTCACGGGCTCTCCAGCCGGTGCCCTCGGCCCCGGAAGACACCATGGAGAGAGCCGGCGTCGTGTCGGTGCCGGTGCTCGGGCGCATCGCCGCGGGAGCGCCCATCCTCGCCGTGGAGAACCATGAGGACACGGTCTACGTCGACCGCTTCTTCATCGGAAACCACAGCCCTGTCTTCGCCCTGCGGGTCGTCGGGGACTCGATGATCGGCGACGGCATCTTCGACGGCGACTTCGTCTTCGTGCGAAAACGGAGCACCGCGCGGCCGGGAGACATCGTGGTGGCCATGATCCAGGAGGAGGCCACCGTGAAGCGTTATTACCCGGAGGGCCAACGCATCCGCTTCCAGCCTTCGAACCCCGCCATGGACCCGATCTACGTCGAAGCGCGCGCCTTCAGGCCGACCCAGATCCTGGGGGTGCTCGTCGGGGTCTATCGAAGGCTCTAGACCCAGAAAAAACGAGGGCACCGGCCCCGCGCGTTGGGACCGGATTCTTGGGTTGACCCACCACCCACGAGGTGCCACGAATGCGAATTGTCTCGGAGGATCGAATGAAGAGCTCTGCCTCGGATCGAGCGAAGACCCTGGACGCCACCGTCAAGCAGATCGAGCGCCAGTACGGCAAGGGCGCCATCATGCGCCTCGGCGCCGGCGAGGACGCGGTGCGGCCGGTCTCGGTGGTCTCCACGGGCGCCCTGTCCCTCGACATCGCCCTCGGCGTCGGCGGCTGGCCCCGCGGCCGCGTGGTCGAGGTCTACGGGCCGGAGTCGAGCGGCAAGACGACGCTCACCCTGCACGCCGCGGCCGAGGCCCAGAAGGCGGGCGGCGTCGTGGCCTTCATCGACGCCGAGCACGCCTTGGACGTCAGCTACGCGCGCAAGCTTGGGGTCAACCCAGAGGAGCTCCTGATCTCCCAGCCCGACACGGGCGAGCAGGCCCTCGAGATCTGCGACATGCTGGTCAAGTCGGGGGCCGTCGACCTCATCGTGATCGACTCGGTGGCCGCCCTGGTGCCGAGGGCGGAGATCGAAGGAGAGATGGGAGACAGCCACGTCGGCCTGCAGGCGAGGCTGATGAGCCAGGCCTTGAGGAAGCTCACCGGCTCCATCAGCCGCAGCAGCACCATCGTCTTCTTCATCAACCAGATCCGCATGAAGATCGGCGTGATGTTCGGCAGCCCCGAGACCACCTCGGGCGGCAACGCGCTCAAGTTCTACGCCTCGGTGCGCTGCGACATCCGCCGCATCGGCGCCATCAAGAAGGGCGACACGGTCGAGGGCAACCGCACCCGCGTGCGGGTGGTCAAGAACAAGATGGCCCCCCCGTTCCGCGAGGCCGAGTTCGACATCAGGTACGGAAGGGGCATCTACCGCGAAGGCGACGTCTTGGACCTCGCGGTGGGCAGGGACATCGTCCAGAAATCCGGCGCCTGGTACTCCTACGGCGACACGCGCCTCGGCCAGGGCCGCGAGAACGTGGCCGGCTACCTCGCGGAGAACCCGGAGCTGCTCGGCGAGATCGAGACCGCCGTCCGCCAGCAGTATGGGCTGGTGCCCGTCGCGCCTGTGGCCGCAGTGGAGTCCGCGTGAGCGTCGAGAAGCTCAACCAGATCCTCGGCTACGCCGTCCGGCAGGACTGCTCGGACGTGCACCTCAAGCAGGGGCGCGCGCCGCTCTTCCGCAAAGAAGGCCGCCTGCTCATGAACCGCGGCCTCCCCGACCTCTCCGGTCGCTTCTTCGAGCGTGCCTGCCGCGAGCTGCTCAGCGAGAGCCACAAGGTGGCCCTCGAGGAGAACCGCGACGTCGACATCGTCCACGTCGTCGAGGAGCTCGGCCGTTTCCGCTGCAACATCTACTACCAGCTGGGCGAGCCGGCCATGGTGCTGCGGCACATCCGCTCGGACATACCGAAGCTGGACGAGATCGGGATGCCGGAGGTGGTCGACGGCATCGTTTTGGAGCCCCGCGGGTTCATCCTGGTGACCGGGACCACCGGCTCCGGCAAGAGCACCACCCTGGCGGCGATGATCCGCCACATCAACGAGAACCGCCGCTGCCATATCGTCACCATCGAAGACCCCGTCGAGTTCGTGCACGAGGACGCGAAGGCCTCCATCAGCCAGCGCCAGGTCGGAGACGACGCGGTGGACTTCGCGAGAGCGCTGAGAGCCTCCCTGCGCCAGGATCCGGACGTCATCCTCGTCGGCGAGATGCGCGACAGGGAGACCATGGAGACCGCCCTGCGGGCAGCGGAGACGGGCCACCTGGTGCTGAGCACGCTGCACACCCTCGACGCCAAGGAGAGCATCGGGAGGATCGTGCAGATGTTCCCCCCGGAGCAGCAGCACTCCATCCGGTACGTGCTCGCCGACACCTTGAAGGCGGTGATCTCCCAGCGCCTCGTGCGCAGGGCGGACGGCAAAGGGAGAGCGCTCGCGGCCGAGATCCTCGTGCACACCTCCCGCATCCGGGACCTGATCGCCAACCCCGAGCGCACCCACGAGCTCAAGACGGCCATCGAGGAAGGGCACCAGGCATACGGCTCGCAGACCTTCGACCAGTCCCTGCTCGCCCTCTACCAGGGCGGACACATCACTCTGGAGGAGGCCCTGCGCACGGCGACGAACTCGGCGGACTTCCGGCTCAAGGTCTCGGGAATCCAGCAATGACGCGTCGGGAAAGCGGGGCAGGCGTTTCCAAACGAAACGCCTCTACGCGGGGCGTTTCGCGAGCGAAACGCCTTTTCCGAAGGGCGCTCATCGCTGCGGGGGCCGCCCTCCTACTCCTCCTCGGCCCCCTCACAGCGCCGGCCGAGGGCGCTGATCTCCCGCCGAAGGCGAGCATCAACGCCCTGAAGGGAACCACCTGGTTCGGGGTTTACGTCTTCGGCAAGAAGGCCGGCTTCGCGCGCTCCGAGCTCGCGCGCACCAAGCGCGGCTACGAGCTCGAGGACAGGGTGAGCGTCTCGGTCAAGGCCTTCGGCGTGACCCAGCACATCCGGATGCTCTCGCGCCGCACCTACGACGCTAGGAGCGGGCGCCTGAGGGAGCTCGACAGCCAGTTCGAGCGGGCCGACCAGAAGGTCGAGAGCCGCCTCCTCGTCCGCGGCTCCAAGGCCACGCTCACACAGAGGATCGCCGGCGTGGAGACCACGCGGGAGATTGTGGCGCCCGGAGACTCCCTGGCGGACGCGCTCTCGGTCCCCCTGCTCGTGCGACGCTCGAAGGGCAAGAAGGGAGCGACCAGCAAGTCGGTCACCTTCGAGGCCCTCCCGCCCTTCGCCCGCGGGCTGGCCATGGAGCACGAGGTCGTGAGCACCGAGCAGCGGGTGGTCGACGGCGTGCCCGTCCGGCTCGTCGAGGTGCGCACCCGCGCGCCGGAGCAGGGCCTCGACGTCACGAGCCTGCTCCGCCCGGACGGGACGCTCGTGAGCACCGAGATGATGGGCATGCTCCGCCTGCGGAGAGAGCCCGAGGCCACCGCCAAGAGCCAGACCGCCACGCCGGACGTGCTCGACCTCTCGCTCGCCCGGCCCGACAAGCCGCTGAAGAACCCGAGCGCTTTGACCTACCTGCGCATGCGCCTCGCCCTGCCCAAGGAGCCCTCCACCTTCAGCGACGGCCACGTGCACGTCAGGGACAGGGGCAAGGGCTGGGTCGAGGTGGAGCTGCACAAGGGCCGGCTCGAAGGCCCCCCCGGGAAGGTCTCCGTCACTCCCCCCGAGGCCCTCGAGCCCACCGACCTCATCCAGTCAAAGCACCCGCGCGTAGCGGCCCGGGCCAGGGCCGTCACGGCCGGAGCCAAGAGCACCGCGGACAAGGCCCGCCGCCTCGTACGCCACGTGCACGGCTCCGTGCGCAAGGAGTACCGCGCCGCCCTCTCGAACGCCCTCGAGGTGCTCAACGACCCGGCCGGCGACTGCACCGAGCACTCCGTCTACTTCGTGGCCCTCGCGCGCGCGGCCGGGGTCCCGGCCCGCCTCGTGGTGGGGCTCGCGTACACCCAGGAGGGCGGCGGCGGCTTCGGCGGCCACGCCTGGGCCGAGGTCCTGATCTCCGGCCGCTGGGTGCCGGTCGACCCGACCTTCGGGCAGGCCGAGGCCGACGCGGCGCACATCCCCCTCGCCATCGGCAACCTCGGCGACATCGGCCACGTCGCGGCCCTGCTCGGCAGGGTGAAGGTGCGGGTGATGGAGACCAGGTACTGAGCGCGGGCAGAAGCCGGGCAGGGGCGGAAGCCGGGCAAGGGCAGGGGCACGGGATAGGGCAAGGGCACGGGGTAGGAGCCCTGACGCGCTGCGCGCTACGGGCTCCTACGGCACCAGGTTGACCACAAAGGTCGTCAGCACCTCGAAGCCCCGCGTGCCGTCGGGTGCGTCCTCCCAGCGGCCGGTGGCCTTGAGGGAGAGGGTGTAGGCTCCCGGCGGGAAGGGGTCGCCCGGCTGGAAGCCGGTGTCCGACGGGCCCTGGAACTCGCGGCCGTCCCACTCGAAGACCTTCGGGAAGGTGCCGGCCTGCAGGATCGTGGGCGTCTCGTCGGGGCCCGCGCAGAGGCCCGGGTCGCAGATGCACC
>CAZQPP010000023.1:15693-31616 GCA_964594295.1 uncultured Myxococcales bacterium
GGACGCGCGGGAAGACGATGAGCCCGGTCTCGTCGGGCTTGCCGCAGCCGCCGGCGTCTTGAGGCATGGGGACGACGCCGGTCACCTCCTCGTCGATCTTCACCTGGTATCCGATCTTCAGCCCGGCGGCGGCCTCCTCCAGCGTCCAGGTGCAGGCCGAGGTCGTGATCTCGATGGTCACGCCGGTGAGGTCGGAGGAGATCTCGGTGTTGCAGGGCACGAGGGGGACGTCGGGGGCCGGGGGGCCGGGGTCGGTCCCGGGGTCGAGTGTCTCGGGCCCGGGGTCGAGTGTCTCGGGCCCGGGGTCGGGAGTCGGGGTGTCGGGCTCGGGCGTCGCTCCGGGGTCGGGCTCGGGCGTCGCTCCGGGGTCGGGCTCGGTGGCGCTGCCGGGATCGGCGGCCGCGTCGAGGGTTGCGCCCGGGTCGGTGGCGCTCGTGTCAGGATCGGCGCCCGGCGGAGCACGCCGCTGGTCGTTGTCGGCGCTGGCGCAGCCGAAGAGCAGGAGAGCAAGGACGGCGCAAGCGAACATCAGAGGCCGAGTGGAAGGGCGCGCGGTCATTGGGAAGGGCTCCGATCCGTGTGAAGCGCGGAGAGTAGCAAATCCGCGCACCAGCGCGGCATCGCGGGGGAAGGCGGAACAACCCTCCGGCTCTGTGCCCCTGTGCCTCTGTGTCTCTGTGTTGAAACTGGCCCAGCGTGAGAGCCGGCGGCACCTGAGCCGCCTTGCCCTTGCTTGCTGCGCGCGCGTGAGTATTCTGCCCGGCCAATGCGAACGCTCCCCCTGCTCTTCCTCCTCTGTCTTCTCCTCCCAGGTGCGGCAACAGGTGCCGACTGGAAACCGCGGCCGGCATGGATCGCCAACCCCAAGGTGAGCCCGGCGCTGCAGCTCCACGTGCAGCTCGCCGCTCGCGAGGCCGGGCTGCCGCGGACCATGGCGCTCACGGCCGAGCTCTCACGCGTCCCCGACGGCAAGCTCGAGCGGCGCCTGCGCTCTGCCGGCGCGGAGCTGGTCCAGGGCCCCGAGGGTCCACGCCACATCGGGCGTCTCGCCGGGCTGCGCGCCGACCCGTCGAGGATCTCTGAGCTGCTGGCCCTCGAAGAGGTGCTCCGCCTCGACGCCCCCGGCCCCGTGATGGCTTTCTCTCATGGCGCCGCCGACAACGCGGCCCACGCACACGAGGTGATGGAGCGGCGCCTCGGCCAGCGGGAGGTGCACTGGATGCTCGACTCCAAGGGACGGCGCATCCAGGGCCACGGCGTCACCGCGGCCGTGGTGGACTTCAACCTCGACCCCTTCCACCCCTCCCTCTTCCACGCCGACGGCGGCGCCTACCCGTGGATCGACCTCAACGGCAACGGCCGCTTCGATCCGGGCAACGACGGGGTGGACCTCGACGGCGACGGCAAGACCGGCGCGACCGAGCTCCTGCAGCTCCTCGAGTTCCCCGTCGTCGTTCCCCGGGGCATGGGCGCGGCCGACTCCAACGCCGACGGCGCCTTCACCCCCTTCATGGACTACCTCTTCGTCGACACCAACAAGGACGGCTCGCGAAACGTAGGTGACGAGGTCGCCGCCACCAGCCAGACCCCGGGCCTCTCCGAGCCCACCTTCGTGGCCGACGACGCCAACGAGAACGGCGTGCTCGACGTGGGCGAGAAGCTCCTCCGCCTCGGCAGCGCCAAGGTCAAGCTGATCTACGACCTCGGCGCCGACCAGGCCTACGCGCCGGGGCCCGGCTTCACCACCTACCTCGACGCCATCCGCTCGGGCCAGGGCGGCCAGGACATCGAGTTCCACGGGACCTACGAGTGCACGCGGGTGGCCGGCGGGCACGCCGAGATAGAGCACATGGGGGGCATCGCCCCCGGCGCCGACCTCGTCTTCATCGACATCAACCGCCGCACCGCCATGACCTCAGACGGCGACATGGTCACCGGGCTGACCTGGCTCAAGGACCACGGCGCGCGCGCCTTCAACTACGCCTTCGGGGAGGTCGCCTCCCGCTTCGCCGACGGCTCCTCGGTCATCGAGCAGGCATTGAGCGAGCTCGAGCACGAGGGCATCCCCCAGTCCGCGAGCGCCGGCAACGACGCGAGCACACCGAACCACGGCATCTTCACCGTGCCGGCCCGCGGCGCCTACGAGCTCAAGGTGCAGGTCGGCTACCGCAGCTACGCGCCTCAGCTCTTCTTCACGACGCTGCGCTGGCGTGGTCCGGACACCCTCACGCTCCGCCAGATCCTGAGCGCGGAGGGGACGACAATCCCCGATCCTCCCGACGGGCCCGTAGACCTCAGCGGCACCTCGGTCTACGTGTCGCGCTTCGGCGGCAACTCCCCCCGCGACACGCACATGATCGGCCGCATGGTGAGCACCGAGGCGAACAACAAGACCCTCCCGCGAGGCGAGTGGACCTTGTACCTCGAGAACCGCGGTGGATCCCCGCTCGAGGTCGACGTCTGGGCGAGCACGGACATGCCCTTCCCCATCGTACAGCTCGTCGACGAGTCGGTGATGACCTCGGAGCAGACCGTGACCCACCCGGCCACCGCGGACGACATCCTCACCGTGGGGGCCTGCTCCCCGTCCTACGCCGGCCGGAGCTGGTCGACCGGCCCGACCGACTGCAGCCTCGCGCCCTACAGCAGCCTCGGCCCGCGCATCGACGGCGTGCGCCAGGTCGCGCTGGTCGCCCCCACGGACATGCTCTCCGGCTACCCTCTGCTGAAGTTCCAGGGCGGCTACCTGCCCTTCGGCGGCACCAGCGGCGCCTCACCCCACGTCACCGGCACCGCGGCGCTCGTCTTGCAGATGCTGGGCGAGAACGCGGGCACCGGCCTGAGCGCGCGCATCCTGTCGGCGCTCTACAAGGGCGCCGAGCTCGACACGCTGCCCAACATCGCCTGGGGAGAGGGCCTGCTCAACGCCTGGTCCTCCGCCTTCCCAGACCAGCAGCGCAGCGTGCGACCCACCGACGCGCGCCTCGGCCTCTACAACGAGGGTCAGCTGATCGCCGGCGCCAAGGTGCGCTTCTCGGTGCGCGTGCCCCACGCCGCCGGAATCCTCGCCCCCGAAGCCCTGATCGTGCGCGCCGACGCCGGCTACGACGGCAGCTACGAGACCGGCCCCTTCGAGGGCGGCTCCTTCCAGGTCGAGCTGCCCGAAGAGCCGGGCACCCTCGCGCTCCGCGTCCAGGCGATGGACGGCCAGGGGCAGGGCTTCAACGGCCTCTTCCTCCTGGAGATCGCCGCGCCCGAGCCCGAGCCCGGTCCCGATCCCTTCAGCGCCGACGCCGCGGGCTCACCGGACACGGGCGCCGTTGCGCCGGACCTCCCCGCCGCCGACAGCGCTGGCGGCGCTGACCCACGTGTGGGCGTCGCACCGCGCGCCGCCGCTGGCTCGAACGGCTGCGGGGCCGGGAGCGACCCGGCCGGCGTGATGTGGCTGCTGCTGTTGAGCGCCCAGGCGCTGCTGCGCAGGCGAAGGGCGATCAGCCCGTCACGCTGACACCCACTCCATCTTCTCGAGGTCCCACCGCTTCCAGGTGCCGTCGATCTCCTTGTGGAGCTCCGCCTTGCCTGCCGGCACCCGGTAGTGCTCCTCGGTGAAGGCCGCCTCGAGCTCCGCCTTGTCTTCGATGCGGGCCTTCACGTGGGTCTCCGGGATTCTGAAGAACCACGCCTCGAGGCGGTCTCCCGAGACCTCGGCGACCGCCACGCCGTGGTCCTCGAGGTAGGCGTCGGCGAGGTAGGGGTTCGCGGCCGTGGTGCGGTCGAGCAGGAAGGTCTGGGCACCCATGGCGAGCGCGGTCGCCCCGGCGTCGCGCAGGACGGGGTCGCCCTGGGCGGTGCGGATGAGCATCGACTTGAGGGAGCCGGAGGAGACCGCCCCGCTCACGAGCTCCGGGATGCCCTTCGAGTCGTCGGTGGTCAGGGTCGCGACGCCGGCGAAGAAAGCGTGCACGTCCGCTGAGGCGACGAAGACGTTCTCGACGTCCGCGAGGGCGGCGATGATCTCGTCTCTGCGGTTGGGGATGCCGGACCAGTCCTCGGCGAGGAGCTGGTAGCGGTTGCGGAAGGACTCGGGCAGAGCCGTGACGCCGCTGAGGTTGGCGATCAGGGGCATCAGCATGAACTCGTTGCCCCACACCTTCCAGGTGCGCGTAGAGGTCTTCATCTTGTCGAGGAACCAGCTGCGCTGGTCCGCGCCGAACATCACCTCGCTCGCGCCGCCCGTCGCCTCGTAGCGCTGCTTGGTCCACGGCCGGTAGACGTCGGTCACGACGAAGGACCGTGAGCCGATGCTGGAGAAGAGGCTCATCTTGCCCATGTGGCGGTAGGCGAAACCGCGCTCCAGATCGGGGTTGGCCTCGAGATCGATGAGCGGGATCTCGGCGCCGCCCGCGGCTGCCTCGTTCAAGGCCGTGACGACGGAGTTGATGAAGCCCGCGGCGACCTTGCCGGTGATCCGGCTGTCGTCGTAGCCTTCCGCCTTCGCGGCGTCCCTGAGAGGCTGGAGGTATCGGCCGCCGTCGAAGGACTCGATGTCGACGTAGGGACCTGCCTTGTCCTTGAGCTCCGCCGGCGCGTCTTTCAAGTCCTCGGCGGTCATGACGACCTTGCCCGGGTACGCATCCTCGGCGACGGGATGGTCGTTGCGCCAGGTACGGAGGTCGGTCATCACCAGGTGCAGGTGCTTGCCGTAGGTGAAGTCCCGGTGAATGACCAGATCACCGGGGAAATCGGCCTTCGGGTCGTAGCGGAAGTCCGGCCCGGCCGGGTAGTCCACCGGCATGTACTCGAACCACGCCTGGTTGGCGGCCTTTCGGCGCTCCACGTCCTCCTCGTCCACCTCGCCGTTGAAGTAGGTGGCCACGGCGCCATGGCAGTCGTTGCTGTACTCGTGGTCGTCCCAAACGGCGATCATGGCGAAGCGCTCGTGCACGGACTGGAGGTCCGGATCCGAGCGGTAGATACGGTAGAGGTCGCGGTAATTGTCGAGGGACCTGGCGGCCTCGTAGGTGTGATCGCCCTCCCCGAGCGTGATCGCCTCCTCGGGCTTGCCGAAGGTCAGGCGGCGTGTCTCGGTGGGGTCCTGGAACTGCGGGTTCCCGGTGGTCTCGTAGACGTAGTCTCCGAGGTGCACGAAGAAGTCGAGCTCCATGTCCAACATGCGCCTGAAGGTGTTGTAGTACCGTCCGCCGTAGTCCTGGCCGCCGCCCCAGGCGAAGCGAACCGGCACGTCCGCGTCCTCTGCCGGCGCGGTCTTGAAGCGCCCGACCGGGCTCAGGTACGCCTCCGAGGCGTCCGAGTAGTGGAAGCGGTAGTAGTAGATGGTCGCTGGGTCGAGCCCGTCGATCCGCGCCTTGACGCAGTTGTCGAACGCGGCCTCAGCCGTCAGGCTGCGCGCGCCGCCGCCATCGAGGCTCACGAGGGTGTCGAAGCTCTCGCTCGTCGACACCTCGAGCTCGACCTCGAGGTCCACGCCCGCGCGGGCCGGGTCCTGGACCCGCGTCCAGAGCACGGCGCTCCCGGGGCGCGGGTCGCCCGAGGCGACCGACTGCGGGAAGTGCACGAGGTCCCTGGGCGGCCCGCCGGTGTCGGTAGGGATGTCCGCCGTGACCCCGGGGTCACTGCCGGTGCTGGTCCCCGGATCCCCCGGAGGCGAGTCCGGGGTTCCGGCCGTGTCCTCGGCCGGGGTGCTCTCGCCTTCCTCTCCGCATCCCGGCCCGAGCACGACGCCGCCGGCCGCTACGATGGTCGCCTTCAAGAACTCCCTGCGTTTCATGATCCACCTCCGAGTGAACGCAGGAGTTCTACCCGCCGGAGCGAGGAATGGCTACCGCTCTTTCTTGCCCTCGTGCGCTCCGGGAGCGGCCTTGGCCGGGCCTCCCGAGGCCCCTTCCGTGGCGCCCGGGAGGAAGACCTTGACGCGCAGAGGCTCACGGCCCGGCGCGACGGTCCGCTTGCGAGGAGTAGGCGGCGAGTAGCGCAGAGGAGGGTTCACCCGGATCTCGGCCTCGATCGGGCGGCGCAGGTCCTTTCCCTTGCCGCGCGTCGGGGGAAGCACGCCGATCGCGAGGTCCGCGCCCTCCTCCGCGGGCGGGATCGGAGGATAGGACAGCAGGGCCAGCAGGGTGAGGGCGCCGTCGGGCTCGAGGCGCGCCGAGGGCTTGGCGTCGACGGGCGTGAGCCCGCCCCCGCGGTAGCGCAGGACGTAGCCGCCGATGACCTCGGCGCCGAGCTCGTCCCCGAGCAGCTTCGCCTCGGCCGACTCGAGGCGCCCCGAGCGGTTGAGGTCGAAGCGCGCCCGAAGCGAGCGCGCCCGGTCACCTGCGGGCAAACGCAGCCAGACGAGGGCGTCGACCCGGATCTGCTCCTTGCCGTCTTTCGCCTTCTCGAGGCGGACGGTGGCGAGCGCCCCCCTCCCCTCCTTGCCTTTGTGCGCCTCGGCAGGCGCAGGGAGGGCGAGCAGGACCGACAGCAGGAGCACCCCGAGGGCGCCCCGCGCCGCGCGCGTGGCGGTATCAGTGGGAGTGGGCTCCAAAGTGCTCGAAGAGGATGCGGACGTCGGTGATGTTGCCCTTCACGCGCGGGAATCCCATGAAAGATGGCTTGAGCTGGCGCTTGATGGAGATCAGCTCGGGACGCAGGTTGGAGGTCATCATTGGGCTCACGCCGCCGCCGGGCTCCGCGGGCACGTCGGGAACAACCCGCCAGCCGTCACACTTCCTCGGCAGCACCCCGGGCGCCTCGAAGCCTCCACCGTCCACGTCTACCCAGACGGGGTTCGTCAGGCCGAAGGGCTTGAAGATGTTGGCGTGCTTCGGCTCGATGTCGCCGAAGATCGAGGCCCCGAAGCCAAGCGGCCCCGCAAATGCGGCGAAGGCTGCGTCGAGCAGCAGGGGCTCGAGGTCGACGGGGAGAACGATGGGGAACATGGACTCGTCTCCCCAGACCTCGGCGACGAGCCAGGAGTCCTTCTTGAGCTCGATGGGCTTGCTGTACTCGAAGCTGCCGTCCTTGACGTTGACCGCGAAGAACTCCGCGGTCTCGCCGTTCACGACGATGCGCCCCTCCTTGACCTTGATCCAGGGAGCCACTCGCACCTTCAAGAGCACATCCACCGTGCCGTCGCTGTCGGCGATCTTCGACCCAATGGGCTCGCCGTTGACGAAGAGCTCGACGAAGGGCCCGTAGGTGAGGGTCGCCCGGTGGTCCAGCAGGGCGTCGGCCACGGTCAGCTCGTCCACCGCTGCGGGGTCGTCGCCTACCGCGATGTAGGTGCGCGGGTAGCCGGGCCGCATGTTGTAGTGGCTGTCCGAGTTGGCCGTCGCGACGTAGCGCCGCCCCGCGTTCAGGAAGTTGTACCAGTCGTCGACCACCCCAGGGAAGGCGACCTCGCCGTCCTCGCACATGATCGCCCCGGCCTCGACCTTCTCGAGCTCCTTCAAGGTCTCCTCGGGCACGTCGCGGCCCGCGAGGCTCGCCGGGCGTCGCTCGTGGTGCACCTGCAGGGGCAGGCTCCCGTTCAAGACCTCCAGGGCCTCGAAGTCCAGGCTGAAGGTGGAGTTGCCCTCCGCGTCGAGGAAGGCCGGCCCCGAGGGAGCGATGACCGCCCCGACGTCGATGCCGCCGCCGCTCTTCTTCGGGGCAAGCTCGCCGGTCAGCGCGTCGAGGTCGTACTGGCCGAAGTAGCCGAGCATGTCGTCGCGGGGGTGGTTGGCCTGCACGAGGGTGTGCTCAGGCCCATGGGCCCCGAGGCTGCGCATGATCTCAAAGACCTCGCCGGGCGGCTTGAGCGACCACTCGAAGGATCCCTTGGTGATCTTGCCGACCTCCCGTTTGAGTGGGAAGCCGTTGAAGTGCCCCGTCTCGAGGGTCGTCAGCTCGATGCCGATCATCGAATTCGCCCAGTCCTGCAGCCCGAGGCGCTCGATGGTGGGCTTGTAGTCGGTGATGAAGTTGTGGTCGGTGGCGACGAGGTACTCGAGGCCCTCGCCGACCGCGCTCAGCACCCTGTCCTCGAGCGACAGGTCCGAGTCGAGGCTCGGGGCCGCGTGCAGGTGGAAGTCCCCCGAGATGTAGCCCGTGGTCTCCACGATGCGCTCGAGGGAGGCGGCGATCTGGACGGTCTGACCGGCCCCGGGCGTCACGGTCTCGCTGTGGATGGAGTACTCGATGCCCCGCGAGACGTAGACGGTGTACTCGCGCCCCGGGCGCACGCTCGCGTACGCGCGGCCGTCTTCGGTGTGCACGAAGGCCTCCACGTAGCGGCGCGTCTCCGGGTCGTTCGGGTCGTCGGGGATGAAGTCGTTCTCACGCCAGCTCTCGCCGGCGGCGAGGTCGAAGAGGAACTGGCGCGGGTGCAGGCCCTGCACGGCGTGCTCCGGGTCTGTCGTCCCGATCACGGTCACGCGGGCCGGGAGCTTGTTGTTCGCCGAGTCGCGCACCTGGACGAGGACGTGGCCGGCCGCGGGCTTCGAGAGCTCGAGGAAGCTGGCCTTGTTCGCGGCGACCGTGAAGGACACCGGCTCCGACATCATCGGGTGCTTCTGGACCCTGGCCGTGTAGCTGCCGGGCGCCATGCGGAAGAGGAAGTGGCCGGAGTCGTCGGTGTAGGCCTGGTTCTGCACCTTGCCCTCGTCGTCCGAGATCACGACCGACGCCATGGCCACCGGCTCCCCCGTCAGCGCGTGGCGGACTGCGCCGCGGACAGTGCCCGTGACCGTTCCGCGCACCTCGTGTGCGATGTCCATGATGCTCGCGGCGTCGCCGTCGCCCACCGCGAAGTAGTTGGTGTAGCTGAAGCTCTCGCCCGGGCCGAGCTCGGTGGGCATCTGCGCGCTGAAGACGCCGGTGAAGGCCGAGGCGACGAATGGGATGAGCAGGGTGTCGTCTTGGGGCTCGATGCCGTAGGCCTCCTTGTAGACGTTCTTGCCCTCGTCGTCGGTGCGGTGCTTCGTGAAGTTCTCCACCTGCGGATCGGCCTTGGCGAAGAAGCCGTAGCTGACGCCGGTCTTGCTCGTGCTCAGGAGCACGTCGGTCAGGACCCCGGGGAAGGCTGGGAAGGCGAGGTCGGCGTCGTAGCCGTCTTCGAGGGTGAAGCGGATGTCGTAGCCTGCCCCCAGCGCGAACATCTTGTTGCCGGCTCCGAAGAGGAGCACCGTGCCCATGGGGACCTGGAAGCCGGCCGCGTCGGTCCGCATGACCATCTGCAACAGGGCCTTGGCCGTCTTCGAGGGGATCTCCAAGACGTCGCCGCTGACGTTGCTCAGCTTGGCCTTCATCGTGATGTGGCGGGCCCCCGGCTCGAGCTCGTAGAGCATCTCGTAGGAGAGCTGGGGCGTCCCGTCCTCGCGACCGGTCTTGAGCAGGTCCAATGGGTTGCTCGGCAGCTCGTGGGAGTTGAGCACCGCCTGGTTGAGGGTGCGCGTCAGGGTCAGGAAGTCTCCGCCGTTGCCCGTGACCCGGACGCTGGCGGCCTTGCCGTCGGAGCCGTCGTTGACGACCTCGACGTGCTCGGGCACCAGCGCCTGCAAGAAGAAGACGGGGAACATCTCGCCGAAGCGGTCGCGGCCGAGGCCGCCGGAGCTGTCGCCGCCTTCGATAGCGCGGACGCGGTCGGCGTCTATGAGGCTGCCTCCGTAGACGCCGAACCCGCGGCTGAAGCCCTTGTCCTGGATGATGACGCGGATCTTGTCGTTCTCGAGCAGGTAGTCGCCCACCTCTCCGAGGGCGCCCGGGCCGCCGATGAGGTCTGCACGCGTCGAGACGCGGCGGGCCTGTGATCGCGGCTCACCCTTGGAGCAAGCCGACGCCAGGACCAGCGCCAGCGCGGTCGTGAGCAGGAGGAGCGAGAGGGAGGAGGTCTTCGTTTCCATGGCGGGGCTCGCTTCGGGTCGCCGGGACGGGCCGTGCTGGGGTGCCGGGGTTTCGCTGCTCAGAAGGCCACCTGGACCACCGCGTCGAAGCGGTTGTTGTCGATGGAGCGGGCCTCGTCCTCCTGGGCGATGGTGTACTGGCACTGGACCTTCAGCGGGTGCCAGGGCGAGAGCCAGGTGAGCGCGATACTGTGGAGGGTGACCTCGTCGATGTCGAGCTGGGTCTTGGTCACCGAGTCCTCCGCCTCGAAGTCCGCGGTCGGGTCGTAGAAGGCGAAGCGGTATGCCGGGATGATGCCGAAGGGCAGGCGGTAGCCTATGGAGGCGTGGTAGCCGTTGGCCTTCCTGTCGGGCTCGGCCGGCACGTCCGGGAAAGACGAGCTGAGCTGGATGAACTCGCCGGCGAGCAGCACGCCGTAGAGCTCGACGAGCAGGTCGGCCGTCACGCCGAAGTGATCCTCTTCGAGCAGGTCGGGCGGCTCGCCCGTCGTCACCTTGTTGAGGTAGCCGGCGGCGCCGAGCCGGACCATGTCCGCGATGCCGATCTCGAGCCTGCCGAAGAACGCGAAGGAGTCGTTGTCGTTCAAGGGATGGTTGGCCAACGATCCGTTGGTCGCCGCGAGGTAGTAGGCGACGGAGAGGGGAAGCTCCGGGATCCGGATGGGCTCGCTGTAGAGCATGGCGCCCATCTGCCGATCGACGCTCAGCCCCGCCGCGTTGAAGCCCTCGACCCCCTTCACCCCGCGGCTCGCCACGGCCCGCTCCACGAAGAGCAGGTCCTTCGTCGAGATCACCTCCTCGGCGTCGAAGGGCGGCTTGAACTGCCCCACCCTGACGTGGAGCTGAGGAAACACCGCGTAGTCGACGAAGACGTCCCTGGCCGCTGCCTTCACCTCGCCCGACGCCGTGTTTCGGTGGTCACGCCTGTCCACGGCCCCGTCGATCTGGAGCACGAAGCTCAGGTCGTCCATCTCGCCTCTGAAGCCCACCCGCGCGTTGGCGAGGGTGAAGCCGTCGTTGAGGCCCACGAAGTCGGTCCTCTCCGTGTCGTCCTCGATGAAGGAGGCCTTCGTGCGCAGGTAGCCGAAGACCTGCATCTTGAAGCCGCCGTTGCTGACGACGTCGATGCCGGGGTGGGGCTGCTCGCCGCCCGACGCGGGCCCCACGGCGAAGGCCGAGGTAGGGCACAGGACCAGAAGGGCGAGGGCCAAGGCGAAGGGGAGTCGGCTCACGGTTTTCCTCCGAACGGGCAACCGGCGCAGAGTGCCTCGCCGGCGGTGTGTCTGCAAGTACCGTGTCGGTGACAAGACTGCGGGCCGGCCGCAACAGGTCGAGCGAGACCGTGGTTGATGTTCACTCGGATGCACACTAAACTGTGCAATGAAATGAACAGTAGGCAGAGACCATGGTCTACGCACAGTGCACCGATCTCAGGCGACGGCTCTCCGCTCTCCTGGATGTGGTAGAGGCGGGCGACACGGTCCTCCTGACACGCCGAGGACGCCCTGTCGCGCGCTTGGTCCCCGTGGACGAGGCGATGGTGCGCGTGCCGTCGTGGAAGCGTGCACGCAAACGATTCAAGATCAAGGGTGAGTCCATAGTGGACACCATCCGCCGTGATCGGGACGGCGAGTGAGGGTCTTCACCGACACCTCGGCCCTGATGAAGCTATACCTCGATGAGGCGGGCAGCGATGCCGTGTTCTCGGCAGTCGCCACCGCGAGTGAGCTCGTCGTGTCGTCGATCATGGTTGTCGAGGCCCATTGCGCCCTCGTCAGGCGGCGCAATGCCCGAGAGATCGCCGCCGAGGACTACGAGCCTATTCGTGAGTACCTCTTCGAAGATCTTGGGAATGCTCTTCGGGTTGAAGTTGACGACGTCCTGTTGGCGAACGCCGTCGCCGTCGTAGAGCGGCGCCACTTGCGTGCGCTGGACGCCATTCAGCTCGCTAGCGCGCTACGGTGCCGGCCGGACTTGGTGCTCTGCGCAGACTTGCGGCTCGCGCAGGCGGCGCGCGCTGAAGGTCTGGAGGTGCTCGTGCCCGAGTAGCACGCGGCTCAGCGCTTGCACGCGCGGCCCGTGTGCGGCAAACCTGCTCAATCCGCTCGGGCAGGGAATTGGACGCTTATCAGTACGTCTACGGCTTCGGCGGCATCGTCTTCGGTGTCGGCATCTACTACGCCTGGCGCCAGGGCTACGTCGGCCTGAAGGGCAAGGCCGTCAACGGGCTCATGGTCGCCATCTTCGGCCTCGCCTTCTTCGCCGTGCTCCAGGCCTGGCTCCAGTACGGCACCATGAGCGAGGTGCCGGCCAAGGCCTACGACGGGAGCTACGTGCCGCGAAAGACCGTCGGCACGACCCTCGACTACGGCATCATGGTCGCCTACTTCGCGATCATCCTGGCCATCGGGACCTGGTTCGGGAAGCAGCAGAAGTCCACCCGAGACTTCTTCTTCGGCGGCCAGCGCTTCGCCTGGTGGCTCATCACCTTCAGCCTGATAGCCACCACCATCGGCTCGTACAGCTTCGTCAAGTACAGCCGCATCGCTTACAGCTACGGCATCGCCAGCTCCCAGACCTACTTCAACGACTGGTTCTGGTTCCCGCTCTTCGCCTTCGGCTGGCTGCCCATCCTCTACTTCAGCCGTATCGTCTCGATCCCCGAGTACTTCGAGCGGCGCTTCGACCGCCGGGCGCGAAACATCGTCACCTGGCTGCTCCTGCTCTACCTCATCGGCTACGTTGGCGTGAACCTGCTGACCATGGGCAAGGCCCTGAACATCCTGCTCGGCTGGCCCATCCCCATGGCGGCGATGCTCGTGGCGACGGTCAGCGCCATCTACGTGACCGCAGGAGGCCAGACCAGCGTCATCATGACGGACCTCTTCCAGGGCGTGATGCTGCTCGCCACGGGCCTGGTCCTCATCATCCTGGGCGCCGAGTACCTCGGCGGCCTCGACGCCCTCTGGGAGAACCTCCCCCGCGGCCACCGCCTCGCCTTCGCCAACTACAACGAGGACCCGGCCTACAACAGCGTCGGCGTCTTCTGGCAGGACGCCATGGCCAACTCGGCCATGTTCTTCTTCTTGAACCAGGGCATGGCCATGCGCTTCATGGCCGCCCGCTCGGTCGGCGACGCTCGCAAGGCCTTCACGGCGGCCCTCATCGTCCTCTTCCCGATCGCGGCCGTCGTGGTCGCCTCGGGCGGCTGGGTCGGGCGCGCCCTCGTCAACGCCGGGGTCCTCCCCCCGGACATCGACCCTGCGAGGGTCTTCTTCGTCACCTCCGAGCTGCTCTCCCACCCGGGCGTGTTCGGCCTCATCATGGCGGCGCTGACCGCCGCGCTCATGTCCACCGTGGACACCCTCATCACGGCCGTGGCCGCGGTGGTGGTCAACGACCTCTACCGCCCCAATCGCCCGAAGGCCGGTGAGACCGAGCTGCTGCGGGTCGCCCGCTACACCTCCGTGGCCGTGGCGATCCTCGGCGTGGCCCTCGTGCCCGTCTTCATGATGTTCGAGTCCATCTACGCCGCCCACGGCGCCTTCACGGCGGCCGTCACCCCGCCGCTCGTCGTGGCCCTGCTCTTGGGCGTCTTCTGGCGCCGCTACTCGGCGACGGCGGCCTTCTGGACCATGGCCGGGGGCACCGTGGCCATCGTCCTGAGCGTCTTGATCCCCGAGCTCGTCGCGCCCTTCTCACAGGGAGTGCCTGCCGGCGAACCGGGCGAGGGCATCTTCGCCGGCGCCAAGCAGTACAAGTACACGCGCGCCCTGTTCGGCCTGAGCGTGAGCGCCGTCATCGGCGTCACCGCGGGCCTGCTGACCCGCGGCCGGCCCATAGAGGAGATCCGCGGCCTCGTCTGGGGCACCGTCAAGGACGCAATCAAGCACTACAAGGGCGCACCGGGCAGCGAGACCGAAGGCGCCTGGGCCCGGGCCCTGCCGCGCCTCGGGGACGAGGACCGGACCCAGGGCAAGGCCAACATCCCCATCGCTCGCATCTCGCAGCCCCTCGCCGAGGCCCTCGGCGGCGCCGTCCCCGGCGACCTCCTCTACGTGAGCGACTCGAGGCGCTGGCTCGGCGGCCTGCGCTCCGGGCACGTCCTGGTCTCCGAGGTCATCGAGGACGCGGGCCAGCCCCTGATCGAGCTCGGCCCGATGATGCACTCCACCATCATCGTGCCGCGCCGCAACGACAAGGCGCTGCGGGTGCGCAAGCTCTACTGACCGGCCGCCTCCGGTCGAGGCCGCCCTACCAGCCGTAGGTGCACCGTCCGCTCCTGCACGAGACGCTCGTAGGTGCCACGACGTCTTCGCAGGACTGGGAGCAAGAGCAGCAGGCGGGGCAGTCGTGAAGGTAGTTGACCGCGTCGAGGGCTGAGCCGTCGATGAGCTCGTCGCAGCAGACGGGCTGTTGGGCGGCGACGCACTCGAGGCAGTCCGCGTCTTTCTCGCAGGCCCGCGGATCGCGCCACATAGGCTCGGGCCCGCAGCCCGCGGGGGCGCCCCTGCCCGGCACACAGACGGTGCCCTCATCGCATGCCGGGTTGCCCTCGCAGCGGCAGTCTCCGCCCTGGCACGAGTCTCCGATCTCCAGGATCTCGCAGGTCTGCTCGGAGATGCACTGCGGCAGAGCGCACGGATCATCCGGCACTCTCACAAGGTGAGCGTCGAGCTCCATGGGCTCACCCCCGGACCCCATCATGCACACCGCCGGCCCGAAGCCTTCCGCGGTGGGAGGCAGGCTGCAGTGCACCGAAGCCGCGTTGGCGCCGGATGCGCGCAGGGTCAGTATGCCGGCGTGAGAGATCCAGCCGCCGATGGCCGGCGCCGGCTCCGCCTCGAAGCGCAGGGTCACGCTGCACGGCGTGCGGAAGCCGCCGGTCCCTGCCTCGATGCTGATCCGGTCGGGCACCTCGGGGCAGGGCATGATGGTCAGGCAGTTTATGGGCGAAGCCTGGAGCTCGTAGCAGCCCGACGAGTCCTCGCACTGCGGGCACGGCCCCCCCCAGCTCTCCTCGAGCACCGTCGCCGAGAATCGCTCCCCCGCCGAGTCCAGGCACTCCATCTGGTAGCGGATGGCTCCGGTCGGCAAGCCCATGATGCTGCAGCGCCCCAGGGCCTCCCCGTCGAGGAGCAGGGTGAAGGTCATGCCCTCGTAGCCGTCGACCCCGACGTCGCTGACGCCGAGGCGCCCCTCGTCGTCGCCGAGGACCACCCAGCCGTTGCCGCAGAGGTCGCGACCGTGCAGCACGTAGTTGAGCACTGGCCCGTCGGTGTCGCAGCCGGTGACGGGGCACGGGGCGAAGTCGTCACACGGCTCCATGTAGCAGCCCGGGAAGGCGCCGAGGCACTCCTCCCACTGCAGCGGGCAGCTCAGCCCGTCGGGCGGGGGCTGAGCACCGGCGTCTCCGGTCGGCAGGTCTTCGGTCGAAGGAGCGTCCGTGCCGGGGTCCTCCGGGCTCGACGTGTCGCCGCCCGGGTCCTCCTCCGGCAGGTCCGTCGGTGGGAGGTCGGAGACCGGCGGCTCGTGCCCCTCGTCCTGCGCGGCAGAGGTCGTGTCGGACGGGTCGGTGTCGGCTGGCGAGCTTCCTCCTGCGGAGCCTTCATCGGTGCCTTCGAGATCCACGCCGCTCCCGTCACCGGCTGTAGTCCCCGGCGCCGGCCCGGTGTCGTCTGTGGCCTTGACGGCCGCGACGCCGCTGCGCCCCCTCTCGCTGCCCACCCCGAGGCAGCCGGCGCAGATGAGCGCTCCCGCGCACCACAAGGCGCTTCGGTGAGGAAGCGCCCCGCGTAGGGGTGTTTCGCTCCGAAACACCCACCCCGCAAACAACGCAAGTGAGATCCCTGGCCTGCCTCCGCGCGCCCGCCGGGTCGTCTCGCTCGACATTCCTAAGCCCCTCGTTCGACTCCGCAGAAAGCTAGGCAATCGCGGCCCGCAGTTCAACGCAGAGCCCCGGGTCCATTGCACCCCGCCCCCTCACTCGCTAAACCCCATGGTTCCCAACGACCGGAGCCATAGATGAGCCGATCGCTC